>NZ_JBFAQK010000010.1:0-151872 GCF_040677245.1 Streptomyces kurssanovii | reverse complement strand
GAGGCGTCCTCGCTCAGGTCGTAACGCGCGAGCTCGTTGTTGTCGGCCTGGTTGACGACGCGGATGAACGCGTTGCGCACCTGGCCGAAGGACTGCTGGCGGCTCTCGGCCTCGTAGATCGAGACCGGGAAGACGATCTTGTCGACGTCGGCGGGGACCGCGGCCAGGTTGACCTTGATCTGCTCGTCGTCGCCCTCGCCCTCACCGGTGAGGTTGTCACCGGTGTGCTCGACGGAGCCGTCGGAGCTCTTGAGGTTGTTGAAGAAGACGAAGTTGCCGTCGTTGGTGACCTTGCCCTCGGCGTTGGTCAGCAGGGCGCTGGCGTCGAGGTCGAAGTCGGTGCCGGTGGTGGTCCGGACATCCCAGCCCAGGCCCACGGTGACCGCGGTCAGGTTCGGCGCGGCCTTGGTCAGCGAGACGTTGCCGCCCTTGCTGAGGCTGACTCCCACGAGTCCCTCCATTGTTGTTTCAGGGGCAGCGCCCCCGTCGTGCATGGCTATCGGATCAACGAAAGGATCCTAGTGACCGGTTCCCGCGCAAAACAGGCTTTCGCGCGCCGGTTCGCGCGAACGATGCCCGGACGGGACCGGGACGACGCCCGTGCGGCGAACGCCGCGGCTCAGAGGGCGTCCAGCGCCTTGACGTAGTCGTTCAGGTCGCGGGCGTCCGGCAGGCCGTTGACGACCGTCCAGCGCACCACGCCCTCCTTGTCGATGATGAAGGTGCCGCGCACCGCGCAGCCCTTCTCCTCGTCGAAGACGCCGTAGGCGCGGGAGGTCTCGCCGTGCGGCCAGAAGTCGGAGAGCAGCGGGTACTCGAGGCCCTCCTGCTCGCCGAAGACACGCAGGGTGTGGATGGAGTCGTTGGAGACGGCCAGCAGCTGGGTGTCCTCGTTGACGAACTTCGGGAGCTCGTCGCGCAGGGCGCACAGCTCACCGGTGCACACGCCGGTGAAGGCGAAGGGGTAGAAGAGCAGCACGACGTTCTTCTCGCCCCGGAAGTCCGAGAGCGCGACGGTGCGGCCGTGGTTGTCCTTGAGCTCGAACTCCGGTGCCTTGTCGCCGACCTCGATCGCCATGGAGAACGCTTCCCTTCTGTGTGCCGTCCGGTAGGGGGCCAGCCTACGCAGGAGGCCCCCACCGGCGGTGCCGGTGGGGGCCTCTTGTCTGTCCTTCGCCGCTCGGCGGCTCAGCGCTTTCCCGACTTCGCCCCCTTGGGGGTGACCAGCCGGCTGCCACTCCAGTCCTTGCCGGCGTTGATGCTCTTCGTCTGGGAGAGACCCGCCGTCTGTGCGGCCTCGTTGATGTCGCTGGGCTCGACATAGCCGTCACGGCCGGTCTTGGGGGTCATCAGCCAGACGGCCCCGCCCTCCTCGATCAGACCGATGGCGTCCACCAGTGCGTCGGTGAGGTCCCCGTCCTCGTCGCGGAACCAGAGCACGACGACGTCAGCGACGTCGTCGTACTCCTCGTCGACGAGTTCCTGGCCGGTAGCGGCCTCGATGCCCTCACGGAGCTCCTGCTCGACGTCGTCGTCGTAGCCGATCTCCTGGACCACTTGTCCGGGCTCGAACCCCAGCCTTGCTGCCGGGTTGGTCCGCTCCTCCGCGTGGTCCGCGGTCGCGCTCACGGCTTGCCTCCTGATCGTTTTCGACAAATGCTTCGGCCACGCGCGTACGCGCAGCATTGGCCGTAGTCCACACGGGCGGGGCGGATCGCGCAAGTACCCGGCCGTCCAGACCGCCGAAACGGTGACGTTTGCGGCCGTCTCGGCGCAACTCCAGGCAAGCGACGGGTCCCCGCCACGATCGTGACCACACCCTTCGGCCGCGTACGCGGCATTCCTACCCTTTCACATCTCAATAGGAACCGAACGACCGAACGAAACGCATGGACGGGTCGGGCGTAAAGTTGCGATTCGGTCCGGCCCGCCCGCCGGTCCGGGGCCGGATGTCGCCGAGATCGAGGGTTACCTCCCGGTAGAGATGACGCGAGGCTCCCCGCGGTACACGATGGGAGGCGGTGCGACAGCTTTGCCGACCCAGTACCTCCGAACAGCGAAGGAACAGCGTGGCTTCCGGATCAGATCGCAACCCGATCATCATTGGCGGCCTTCCCAGCCAGGTCCCGGACTTCGATCCTGAAGAGACCCAGGAGTGGCTGGACTCCCTCGACGCCGCCGTCGACGAGCGGGGCCGGGAACGGGCCCGCTATCTGATGCTCCGCCTGATCGAGCGGGCGCGTGAGAAGCGCGTCGCCGTGCCCGAGATGCGCAGCACGGACTACGTCAACACCATCGCGACCAAGGACGAGCCGTTCTTCCCCGGCAACGAGGAGATCGAGCGCAAGATCCTCAACGCGACCCGGTGGAACGCCGCGGTGATGGTCTCCCGCGCGCAGCGCCCCGGTATCGGCGTCGGCGGCCACATCGCCACCTTCGCCTCCTCCGCCTCCCTGTACGACGTGGGCTTCAACCACTTCTTCCGGGGCAAGGACGACGGCAAGGGCGGCGACCAGATCTTCTTCCAGGGGCACGCGTCCCCCGGTATCTACGCCCGCGCCTTCCTGCTCGACCGGCTCAGCGAGCAGCAGCTGGACGCCTTCCGGCAGGAGAAGTCCAAGGAGCCGTACGGGCTGTCCAGCTATCCGCACCCGCGGCTGATGCCGGACTTCTGGGAGTTCCCGACGGTCTCCATGGGCCTCGGCCCTCTCGGCGCCATCTACCAGGCGCGCATGAACCGCTACATGGAGGCCCGCGGCATCGCGGACACCTCCGACTCGCACGTGTGGGCGTTCCTCGGCGACGGCGAGATGGACGAGCCGGAGTCGCTCGGCCAGCTGTCCATCGCCGCCCGTGAGGGCCTGGACAACCTGACCTTCGTGGTCAACTGCAACCTCCAGCGCCTCGACGGCCCGGTCCGCGGCAACGGCAAGATCATCCAGGAGCTGGAGTCGCAGTTCCGCGGCGCCGGCTGGAACGTCATCAAGCTGGTCTGGGACCGCTCCTGGGACCCGCTGCTCGCCCAGGACCGCGACGGCATCCTCGTCAACAAGCTGAACACCACGCCGGACGGCCAGTTCCAGACGTACGCCACCGAGACGGGCGCGTACATCCGTGAGCACTTCTTCGGCGGCGACCAGCGGCTGCGCGCCATGGTCGAGAACATGACCGACGAGCAGATCCTGCACCTGGGCCGCGGTGGTCACGACCACCGCAAGGTCTTCGCGGCCTACACGGCGGCCAAGGCCCACAAGGGCCAGCCGACGGTGATCCTGGCGCAGACCATCAAGGGCTGGACGCTGGGGCCGAACTTCGAGGGCCGCAACGCCACGCACCAGATGAAGAAGCTGACGGTCGACGACCTGAAGCGCTTCCGTGACCGCCTGCACCTCCCGATCACGGACCAGCAGATCGAGAGCGGGCCCCCGCCGTACTACCACCCGGGTCGCGACTCGGAGGAGATCCAGTACATGCACGACCACCGCAAGGCCTGCGGTGGATATGTGCCGACCCGGATCGTACGGGCGAAGCCGCTCGAGCTGCCCGAGGACAAGACGTACGCGGCTGTGAAGAAGGGCTCCGGTCAGCAGTCGATCGCCACCACCATGGCGTTCGTCCGACTGCTGAAGGACCTCATGCGGGACAAGGAGATCGGCAAGCGGTTCGTGCTGATCGCGCCCGACGAGTACCGCACCTTCGGCATGGACTCGTTCTTCCCGAGTGCGAAGATCTACAACCCGCTCGGTCAGCAGTACGAGGCAGTGGACCGCGAGCTGCTGCTCGCGTACAAGGAGTCGCCGACCGGTCAGATGCTGCACGACGGCATCTCGGAGGCCGGCTGCACCGCGTCCCTGGTCGCCGCGGGTTCCGCGTACGCGACCCACGGCGAGCCGCTGATCCCGGTGTACGTCTTCTACTCGATGTTCGGCTTCCAGCGCACCGGCGACCAGTTCTGGCAGATGGCCGACCAGCTGGCGCGCGGCTTCGTCCTGGGCGCCACCGCCGGCCGTACGACGCTGACGGGCGAGGGACTCCAGCACGCGGACGGCCACTCGCAGCTGCTCGCCTCGACCAACCCGGCCTGCGTCGCCTACGACCCGGCGTTCGGCTTCGAGATCGCGCACATCGTCCAGGACGGTCTGCGCAGGATGTACGGCGGGACCCCCGAGGAGAACGAGGACATCTTCTACTACCTCACCGTCTACAACGAGCCGATCCAGCACCCCGCGGAGCCGGCAGATGTGGACGTCGAGGGCATCCTGAAGGGCATCCACCGCTTCAAGCAGGGCGAGCAGGGCGCCATCCCGGCCCAGATCATGGCGTCCGGCGTCGCCGTCCCCTGGGCGGTCGAGGCCCAGCGGATCCTCGCGGAGGAGTGGAACGTACGCGCCGACGTGTGGTCGGCGACCTCCTGGAACGAGCTGCGCCGTGAGGCGGTCGACGTGGAACGGCACAACCTCCTGCACCCCGAGGAGGAGCAGCGCGTCCCGTACGTGACGCGGAAGCTGTCCGGCTCGGAGGGCCCGTTCGTCGCGGTCTCCGACTGGATGCGCTCGGTCCCCGACCAGATCTCCCGCTGGGTGCCCGGCACGTACCAGTCGCTCGGCGCGGACGGTTTCGGCTTCGCGGACACCCGTGGCGCGGCCCGCCGCTTCTTCCACATCGACGCCCAGTCGATCGTGCTGGCGGTGCTGACCGAGCTGGCCCGCGAGGGCAAGGTCGACCGCGGCGCGCTCAAGCAGGCGGTGGACCGCTACCAGCTGCTGGACGTGGCGGCGGCCGACCCGGGCGCGGCGGGCGGCGACGCGTAGCGAGGATCAGCACGTCAGGGGCGGCGGACCCACGGGTCCGCCGCCCCTGGCGTGTCCTTACGATTCCTGTCATGAAACAGCAGACCGCCCAGATCCGCTGGGAAAAGCGCATGCAGACGCCCCTGCTGGCGCTCGCCCTCGTCTTCGCGGTCGCCTACACGGTCCCGATCGTCGCCCCGGGGGCCCCGTCCTGGGTCCACCGGTCCTGTCAGGTGGCCGAGTGGGTGGTGTGGGGGACGTTCGCGGTGGACTACCTCGTACGGCTGTCGCTGGCGCCGGGCAAGTGGCTGTTCCTGCGCAGCCATCCGCTGGACCTGCTGGCGGTGCTGCTGCCCCTGGTGCAGCCGCTGCGGCTGCTGCGGCTGGTCTCCACGCTGCTGCTGGTGGGCCGGCGGGCCAGGATGGCGCCGCAGATCACGCTCACCACGTATGTGGGCGGCGCGGTCGTGGGGCTGATGATGTTCGGCTCGCTGGCGGTGCTCCAGGTGGAGCGGGACGCGCCCGGCGGGAACATCAGGACGCTGGGCGACGCGGTGTGGTGGTCGTTCACGACGATGACGACCGTCGGCTACGGCGACCACTCGCCGACGACGGGCCTCGGGCGGCTGCTGGCGGTCGGGCTGATGATCTCCGGGATCGCGCTGCTCGGTGTGGTGACGGCCAACATCGCCGCCTGGTTCATCTCCCGTTTCGAGCGGGACGACGCCGAGGAGCGGCGGCAGACGGCGCTGCTGGAGGCGCTGACGGCGGAGGTCCGCGGTCTGCGGGCCGAGGTGGCGCGGCTCTCGGGCGCCCCGGAGGCCGGTGCGCCCGAGGTGCCGGGGCCTAGTTCTCCCAGATCTTGAACGCCCTGACCCGGTACGGCGACCTGGGGAGCCAGGTGCCGCCGCCTGGGTAGGTCTCGAACTCGCCGGTCTCCGCGCACTCCTCTGACTGGTAGGTGGTGACGGGCCGGCCGGTCCGGTTGGCGAGGGCCTTGGCGGAGGTGCCCGGCGGCAGCGGCACGCAGCTCTCGATGTCGGTACCGGAGAGCTCATGGGTGCTGCGCGCGCCGCGGAAGTCGTTCTCGGCCCACAGGCACAGCTCGCCGGCCGCGCACGCGCCGAGACGCGGTGGTGCGGCGGACGCGGTCTGCGGTGGCTGGAGCAGCAGCGGCAGCAGTGCGGCGGCGGCCAGGGCGGCGGCGGTGACGGTCTTGCGCATGAGGAACCCCCGTGTGGTCGGACGAATCGGTGGGCCGACCCTGACCTGCGGTGACGTGGCCGCGGAAGGGGCCGCGGGGGAAATCATCCGGATAGGCGACAGCCCCGCCGGGGAGTGCCCGGCGGGGCTGTCGACGCACGCGGTTGACGTCAGATGTGGGCGGCGCCCGCACCCGCCTCCGCGTTCTCGCCACGCTTGGTGAGCACGGCGACCAGGGCCGCGACGACCGCGACGATGCCGGCGACCGTGAACGCCAGGCCCATGCCTGACATGAACGTGTCGTGGATGACGTCACCGATCCTGGTGACCAGGTCCGGCGTCATGCCGGGGGCCTGGGCCAGTTCGCCGGGGACGATGCCGAACTCGGCGGCCTGCTCCAGCCGCGGGTCCGCCGGGGCCGGGATGCCCGCGTCCTTCCAGTTGGCCGCGAAGTCGGCGCTGACCTTGGCGGACATCACCGCGCCGAGGACGGCCGTACCGAGGGCGCCGCCGACCTGCATGGCGGCCTGCTGGAGACCGCCGGCGACGCCGGAGAGCTCCATCGGGGCGTTGCCGACGATGACCTCGGTGGCGCCGACCATGACCGGCGCGAGGCCGAGGCCGAGGAGCGCGAACCACAGGGACATCGCGAAGGTGCCGGTCCCCTCGGAGAGGGTGGTCATGCCGAACATGGCGGCGGCGGTGCAGACCATGCCGCCGACCAGCGGCACACGGGGGCCGAACTTGGTGATCAGCGCACCCGCCAGCGGCGAGGAGACGATCATCATGCCGGTGAGCGGCAGCAGCCGCAGACCGCTGTCGACCGGGCTCATCTCCTGGACGCCCTGGAGGAAGAAGGTCACGAAGAACAGGCCGCCCATGAAGGCGAACGCCATCAGGACCATCAGCACCACGCCGGCGCTGAGCGGGACGGACCGGAACATGGCGAGCGGCACGAGCGGCTCGTCGACCTTGCTCTCCCAGAAGGCGAAGAGGCCGAACAGCACCACGGCGCCGGCCAGCCAGCCGAGGGTGCCGGCGGAGCCCCAGCCCCACTCGCCGGCCTTGATCAGCGGCCAGATGAGGCTGAACATCGCGCCCGACAGCAGCAGGATGCCGAGGATGTCGAACGACTTCGGGGCGTTCTCCGCACGGTGGTCCTTCAGGATGACCAGGCCGAGGACCACGGCGAGGATGCCGACGGGCACGTTGATGAAGAACACCGACTGCCAGCTGACGTGCTCGACGAGCACACCACCGAGGATCGGGCCGCCGGCCGTCGAGGCGCCGATGACCATGCCCCAGATGCCGATCGCCATGTTCAGCTTCTCGGCGGGGAAGGTGGCGCGCAGCAGGCCGAGCGCCGCCGGCATCAGCAGGGCGCCGAAGAGGCCCTGCAGCACCCGGAAGGCGATGACGAGGACGATCGAGTCGGACAGGCCGATGGCCGCGGAGGCGGCGGCGAAGCCGGCGATGCCTATGAGGAAGGTCTGCCGGTGGCCGAAGCGGTCACCGAGCTTGCCCGCCGTGATCAGTGCCACGGCCAGGGCGAGCAGATAGCCGTTGGTGATCCACTGGACGTCGGCGAGCGAGGCGCCGAGGTCCTTCTGGATCGCGGGGTTGGCAATCGCGACGATCGTGCCGTCCAGCGCGACCATCATCACGCCGATGGCCACGGAGAACAGGGTCAGCCAGGGGTGGCCGCGAAGCCCCTTGACCGGTGCCGGAGCGGAGTCCTGGGGATCCCTCGGCGCCTTTTCGACGGTGGTCTGACTAGTCATGCGAGAAGACTAATGACAGCCACTGACAGTTGACAAACGAGTTCACTAGTCGGTAACTGTCACGTGACTCAGCGGACAATGGACGCAGGTGGAAGCAGCGAAATGAGGAACATGAAGTGACCACGGCCGAGCCGACCGGGCTGCGCGCCCGCAAGAAACAGCGCACCCGTGACGCACTGGTACGTGTGGCCCTCGAGCTGTTCACCACCCAGGGGTACGAGCGGACGACCGTCGACGAGATCGCGGACGCCGTCGAGGTGTCCCAGCGCACCTTCTTCCGCTACTTCGCGTCCAAGGAAGAGGTCGCCTTCGCCGTCCAGGAGATCCTCGAGGCCCACTACGCCATGGTGCTGCGCGGACGCCCGGCGGAGGAAGGCCCTCTCGAGGCCCTGCGCAACGCCGTGTTCGCCGCCTGGGAGGCCATCGGCGAAGCGGTCGAGGAGATCGTTCCGCTCGATCTGTACATGCGCAGCTTCCAGATGATCGAGTCGACCCCGGCGCTGCTCGCCGCGCACATGCGCCGCTCCACCGTGACGGAGGAGGCGCTGGCCCGGCTCATCGCCGAACGCGAGGGGCTGGACGTGAACGCCGATCCCAGGCCCCGGGTGGCCGTGGCCGCCTTCAGCGGCGTGATGCGCGCCACAGGGCGGCTGTGGGGGCAGGGCGAGGATCCCAGCATCGAGGCGATCCGTTCGCTCACGGAGACGTTCCTCGACCATCTCGGTCCCGCGCTCGCCGGGAACTGGCGCACCGACGAGCGGCGCTCACCGCCCGGCTCTTGAGGCCCAAGGGCATCGTGGGCGCCCAACACCCGCCGTGCGCAGGGGAAATGTGCCCGAACGCGCGCCGGGCACGCACGGAACGTCACCCTTCTCCCCATCAATTCGCCTTCCGACACGTGATGTACCTCACGCTCTTCGCGTAGGCCCGCGCCCTTCTCCTAGGGTGTCCCGCAGTGACTTCCTTCGACTCCTCCCCCTCCCTGACCGCGTGGCGCACCCTGCTCGCCCTCGCGGTGGTGTTCGTGATGCTGGCGACCACCGGCTGGACCGCCGTACGGCACCAGCCCGGCGCCCGTGACGCCCTCGACGCCGAACTGGCGGGCTGGAGCAAGGGACGTATAGGCGCCCGTGAACTGCCCGGCCTGAACAGCGGGCCGCAGCGGTTCGCCACCTTCTTCAGGTCGCTCGGCGGCGAGCGGAGCAGGCAACTCGCCGAGGACTACCCGCGCATCGTGGGCAACCTGAACGGGGCGCCCGTCACCCTGCGGTACCGGGCCAACCGCACGGCCCTCGCGGACTCCCTGGCCCGCGAGCGCAAGCGGGTGGCCGATCCGGGGCTCACGGCCGCCGGACACCGTCAGGCCGTACGGCGGATGCACCGGTTCCAGGCGCTGATGAGCCCGGACCGGCAGATCCTCTCCTTCGACCCGTCCGGCTCCGGCCGGGTGGCCGAGGTCTTCGGGGACCTGGACAGGGCCCAGCGCGTCTCCGTGGTCGTGCCCGGTGTGGACACCAACCTGCTCACCTTCCAGCGGACCGCCCGCAAGTACACCGCGCCGGTCGGCATGGCCCGGTCCCTCTACGCCGCCCAGCGGGCGGCCGCACCGGGGATGCGTACGGCCGTCATCGCATGGGGCGACTACACGAGCCCGGTCGGTGTCGGCATGGAGTCGGCCATCGGGCGGCTCGCCGAGAACGGGGCCGTACGGCTCGTCGAGCTCACCGAGGCGCTGCCGGGGCGGTCCCCGGTCGCGCTGTTCTGCCACAGCTACGGCTCCGTGGTCTGCGGGGTCGCCGCACGGCAACTGCCCGCCCGGGTCGGCGACGTGGCCGTCGCCGGCAGCCCCGGCATGCGGGCGGAGAGCGTCGCCGACCTGCACACGAGGGCCCGGATCTGGGCGATGCGCGACGCCGACGACTGGATCGAGGGCGTGCCGCACCTGGAGGTCGGCGGACTCGGCCACGGTGAGGACCCGGTCCTCCCCGAGTTCGGCGCGCGGGTGCTCTCCGCGGAGGGCGCCGTCGGTCATACCGGCTATTTCGAGCCGGGAACCGAGAGCGTCCGCAATTTCGCCGACCTGGGTGTCGGCGCCTACGCCGACGTGAGCTGCGCATCGGGCACCGACACATGCCGCAGTGGTATTTCCGGTGCCTGAGCGGGCTGACGCGCGTAGAGCCCGGCCAAAAGGGGTGGCCGCCGAGGGAAGACGCGCAGGCGTGAGCCGCATACGATGAGGCACATGGGTGATGTGCTGGCCGGAATTCAAGCCACCTGGGAGTTCGAGACCGACTCCCTGCTCATCCGCTTCGAACGGGGGATCCGCACACCGAAGCTCCTCTCCTCGCTGCGCGAACGCCGAATACCGCACGAGGCGTTGGCATCGGTGACGCTCACCCCGGGCAAGCGCGGCACGGTGGTACTGCACGCTGTGCCCAGACCGGGTGCGGATCCGCTGATGGAGGCGGCCGCAGGGCAGCTCAAGGACGTGTGCGACCCGTACCGCCTGGTGCTGCCGGCCGAGCGGGAGACGCTGGCCGAGTACTACGCCGACGAACTGCGCGCCGTCCTCGGCCCCGACGCCGGCCGGCCCGCGGAGCGGCACCTCGTCTCCGCGCCCGAGGCGCCGCTCGGCTTCAAGGCCTACGACGGGAAGGCGTCCTTCGACGGCTCGCACGTGGCGTTCCGTTGGTTCTGGACGGGGGCGTCCTCCGCGAAGTGGAAGGCCGGCGACCAGAGTTTCGCCGTCTCCGAACTGAGCGGCGTCGAATGGCGTTCACCGGAGGTCTTCGACGGCTACCTGCGGCTGCTGCGCCGCGGCTCGGACGGCACACAGGACGCGGGGCAGGCGGACCAGGACCCGGCGGCGGTCGTCTTCGGGCTCGGCTACGGGCCGGTGCACGAGTCGCTCCCGTTCGCCGCGGCGGTCCTCGAATCCGTCCGCCGCCAGAACCAGACCCCGGCGCTGACGGTCCCCGCGGCCCGCCGCGACCCCGCGGACATCGCGGACCGCATACGTCACCTGGGTGACCTGCATCTGGCGGGGCTGGTGACGGACGAGGAGTTCACCCGCAAGAAGGCGGAGCTCCTGGCGGAGCTGTGACGGGGCTCCGCGAGGATCGGACCACGGTATGACCCGCCACCCACGCCCGGGGTATGACGCCCGGGCCACCCCGCCCCGCCTACGCTGACCCCGTCATGCCAGAAACCCTCCGCCCCAGCGCCGGCACCCGTATCCGCGCCCGAGCCCGCTCCGTCGCGCGGAGTGCCGGGCGGAGGCTCGCCGCCGATCTCGGTACGCCGTCCTCCTCGACCGCTCCCCTCCTCGGCGGCGCCCGCAACCGCTGGCTGCGGCTGCTCCCGTACGGCGTCGCCCTCGCCTTCGTCGCCACACTGCTGCCCGTCACCGCCACCGTGCTGACCCAGGACTACAAGGTCGGCGGCGCCGTCGCCGGCGCGCTCGCCACCGCGCAGACCGCGCCGCTGCTGCTCGCCGTGACACGCCCCTTGCAAGCGTGGTGGATCGTCCTCGCCGCCGATGTGGCCGGGGCGCTGGCCCTGCTCGGCGCGGACGGCACCGACGGCAGGTCCTGGCCGTGGACCCCGATGGCCGTCATCGGCCATCTGCTGCTGATGGCCTGCCTGGGGCTGCGCGAGCCGCGCCGCACACTGCTTGCCGTGTGGCTGGCGACCGGCGCGGCGGGGTTCGCGCTCGAACTGGTCTCGCAGGACCTCAGCGACGGCGTGCATCTGCTCCTGTTCGTGCTCAGCGGCGTCGTCCTCGTCGTCACCGGCGCCCTGCGCGAGCGGGGTGACGCCCAGCGCAGACTGATCGTGCAGGAGACCATCAGCGAGGCGGAGCGCGCCCAGCGCACGCTGCTGGAGGAGCGCGCCCGTATCGCCCGTGAACTGCACGACGTCGTGGCGCACCACATGTCGGTGATCACCGTGCAGGCGGACTCGGCGCCGTACCGGATCGAGTCCCTTCCCGACGCCGCGCGGGAGGAGTTCACGTCGATCGCGGCGAGCGCGCGGGAGTCGCTGACCGAGATGCGGCGGCTGCTGGCCGTGCTGCGCAGCGAGGACACGCAGGGCGAGCGGGCCCCGCAGCCCGGTCTGGACAGGGTGCAGCAGTTGGTGGAGGCGACGGTACGGGCGGGGGTGCCGGCCGAGTTGTCGCTCGCCGCGGACCTCGGTGCCGTACCGCAGGCCGTGGACCTGTCGGGGTACCGGATCGTGCAGGAGGCACTGGCCAACGTCGTACGGCACGCGCCCGGCGCGCCGACGCGGGTGTCGGTGACGTCCGACGGGTCCGACCTGACCGTGCTCGTCGTCAACGGCCCCGCCCCCGCGCCCACTTCGCCACTGGAGACGACAGGGACCGGGCACGGGCTCGTCGGGATGCGGGAGCGCGTACGGTTGACCGGCGGCAGTCTCGACACCGGTCCGCTGCCGGACGGCGGTTTCCGGGTCGCAGCACGTCTTCCCCTGACCGCCGGGACCACGCCGGAGAACATCGCCGGGAGCACCGGCAGGACCAACAGCAAGCCCATTCAGCGGACCGAGGACGCCAGTTGACCATTCGCGTGATCATCGTCGACGACCAGGCCATGGTGCGCGCCGGATTCGCCGCGCTGCTCTCCGCGCAGAGCGACATCGACGTGGTGGGCGAGGCGCCGGACGGCCGCAAGGGCGTGGAGGTCAGCCGCACCACGCACCCCGACGTGGTCCTGATGGACGTACGGATGCCGGAGATGGACGGCCTCGCCGCCGCGCGTGAGCTGCTGAACCCTCCGACCGCCGTCGTGCACCGGCCCAAGGTGCTGATGCTGACGACGTTCGACGTGGACGACTACGTGTACGAGGCGCTGCGCGCCGGCGCGTCCGGCTTCCTGCTGAAGGACGCGCCGCCCGCCGACCTGATCGCCGCCGTACGGATCGTCGCCGCCGGGGAGGCGCTCCTCGCCCCGTCCGTGACCCGTCGGCTGATCGCGGACTTCGCCGCACAGCGGCCCGCTCCGCGCCGGGACCCCTCACTGCGGCTGAACGGGCTGACGCCGCGCGAGACGGAGGTCCTCGAGCTGATCGCGCGGGGCCTGTCCAACCAGGAGATCGCCGGGCATCTGGTGCTGGCCGAGCAGACCGTCAAGACGCACATCGGCCGGGTGCTGGCCAAGCTCGACCTGCGGGACCGGGCACAAGCCGTGATCTTCGCGTACGAGTCGGGCCTGGTCCGGCCGGGCGAGGCCGCGGGCTGAGGCCCGTCCAGGCCGTTCCGCCCTTCTCCTCCCGGTGATACTCCGGTACGACACCGGAGTTGGCTCCCCGGTGTGACGTGCCGTCACCCGTCCCCTTCCTACCTTCCTCCCGCCACAGCAACGGAGTCGGGAAGAGGGAGGCGGGCCGATGCGCCGCTACAAGAGGACCTTGGTCGCCGTCGCGTTCGCGACGACGGTCGCCGCGGGAACCACCGGATGGGCCTCGGGCAACGCACAGCGCCCGGTGACGGGACCGCCGCCGGGCAGCGCCGCGTGGACGGCGGACACCTCGCTGGGCCGGGCCCTGCCCGACCCGGCAGCGGCGGCTCCCGCGGAAGTCGCCGCGTTCTTCGGGTCGTTGAACGACGACGAGCAGCAGCGGCTCGTCCGCCGCCACCCGCTCGTCGTCGGCAACCTCGACGGCGTACCCGTCCGGCTGCGCTACCGGGCCAACGCCCTCGCCCTGCGGGGCACCCCGTACGAGCGGCTGGCCGGGCGGCAGATCCTCGCCTTCGACCCGCGCGGCCGCGGCCAGGTCGCGGAGGTGCACGGGGATCTCGAGCGGGCCCGCCAGGTGTCCGTGGTCGTCCCCGGCTCCGACATCGACGCCGACACCTTCGACCGGGCGAGCGACCCGTACGGCACCCCCGCCGGCATGGCGAAGGCCCTGCGGGCGGCGACCGACGGCGGCACCGCGGTCGTCGCCTGGGCCGGCTACACCACGCCCGTCGGGGTCGGTCTCGACGCCGCGACCGGGAAGCTCGCGGAGGCGGGCGCGGTCCGGCTGGCCCGGTTCACCGAGGGCCTCGCCGCGACCGGCGCCCCGAAACCCGTGCTGTTCTGCCACAGCTACGGTTCCGTCGTCTGCGGGCTCGCCGCCGACGAGGTGAACGCCCGCGACATCGTGGTGCTGGCCTCCCCCGGGATGCGCGCCGGGCACGTGCGCGCACTGGGCACGGACGCGCGGGTGTGGGCCGCCAAGGACGACTCCGACTGGATCTCCAAGGTCCCCGGCGTGCGGCTCATCGGCCTCGGCCACGGCAACGACCCCACCGACCCGTCCTTCGGCGCCCGCCGGATCCCCGCGGAGCTGGCCGAGGGCCACACCGGCTACTTCGTGCCGGGAACCGACTCGCTGCGCGCGTTCGCCGCGATCGCGGACGGCACCGGCGTCGCGGACAGGACCGGCGTCGCGAACGCGGCCGGCCTCGCGAACGCGGCCGGCCTCGCGAACGGCGGCCCGGAAGGAGCGGCGCGATGAAACTCGCGGAGAAGATCGAGGCCCGGACACCCGCCCACCGCGACCGCGCCATCGACGGGCTGCGCGCGCTCGCCCTGCTCGCCGTACCGACCGGCCACTGGCTGCTCGGCGGCTTCACCCTCGACACGGACGGCGCGCTGCACAACGCCAGCCCGCTCACGGCGTTCGGCTTCTTCGCGCCGGTCAGCTGGGTGCTCCAGATGCTGGGCGTCTTCTTCCTCGTCGGCGGTCACGCGTCCGTCCTCTCCTACCACCGCCGTACCGGCACCACCGGTGCGTGGCTGCGGCAGCGCCTCGCCCGCCTCGGCCGGCCCGTCCTCGGCGTCACCGCCGTGTGGGCCGTGCTGATCCCGGTGCTGTGGTGGCTCGGCGTACCGGGCGACACGTTGCGGACCGGGTCGACGCTGGTCGTGCAACCCCTGTGGTTCGTGGGCGTGTACACAGTGATCACCGCCCTCACCCCGTACTGCGTACGCGCCGCCCGCCGCATGGGCGCGTGGGCGGCGGCGCCGCTGCTGCTCACCGTCGCGGTGGTCGACCTGCTGCGGTACGGGCCGTACGCCGACGCCGGCGCGGTGCCGGGGTGGCTCGGGGTCGTCAACATCCTGCCCGGCTGGCTGTTCGCCTACCAGCTCGGAGTGAGCTGGGGCGAGGGCCGCGTCGGGCGGCGTCATGCGCGGGGGCTTCTGATCGGCGGCGTGGCGCTGTTCGCGCTGCTGCTGCTCGTCTTCGACTACCCGGCGTCGATGGTCGGCGTGCCCGGCGAGGCCCGCACCAACTCGCATCCGCCGTCGCTGCTGGTCCTCGCGCTGGCGGCGGCGCAGAGCGGGGCGGCGATCCTGCTGCACGGCCGGCTCGGCGCGCTGCTGAGGCGGCCCGCGCTGTGGGCGCCGGTGGTCGTCGTCAACCTGTCGGCGATGACGATCCTGTGCTGGCACCAGACGGCGATGCTGGCGGCGGCCGTCCCCGCGTCCTTCCTCGGGGAGGTCCCCGGCCTGACCACGCCGCCGGACTCGCTCGCCTGGATCCTGGCGCGGGTGGCGTGGCTGCCGCTGTTCGCGTGCCTGCTGGCTCTGATCGCCCGCCGGGCAAGGGTGTTCGAGACGCCGTGGCCGCGGGGTGCGCGGGGTGCGCGTGCGGTGGCGGGGGTGTTGGCGGTGGGGTTCGCGGTGTTCGCGTTCGGGTGGGCGTGACGGTGCGGCGTGGCGGTGCGGTGCGGCGTGGCGGTGGGCTTTTGGCCCTGCGCGGGGCGTTTCCCCGCCCCGCAGGGGCCTACTCCCGCACCGTCGACGTCGATGACATGTCCGGGTACCGGTCCCCCGCCACCTGCCCCGCCACCGGCTCCAGTTCCGTCAGTTCCGCCTCGGTCAGGACCAGCCGCGTCGCCGCCAGGTTCTCGCGGAGGCGCGTGGCCTTGCGGGTGCCCGGGATGGGGACGACCGTCAGGCCATGGGCGTCGGCACGCTGGTGGACCCATGCCAGCGCCACCTGCGCCGCGCTCGCCCCGTGCGCCGCCGCGATCTTGTGGACGGGTTCCAGGAGCGCCGCGTTCGCCCGCGCGTTGTCGCCCGTGAAGCGGGGCTGGTGGCGGCGGAAGTCGTTCTCCGACAGGTCCTTGCCGGCATCGGTGAACGCGCCGGTGAGGAAGCCCCGGCCGAGGGGCGAGTACGGCACGAGCGTGACGCCGAGTTCGGCGGCCGCGCCGACCGCGCTGCGCTCCACGTCGCGGCTGAAGAGGGACCATTCCGACTGGAGGGCCGCGATGGGGTGCACGGCGTGCGCCTCGCGCAGTTCGGCGCCGGTCACCTCGCTGAGGCCGAGGTGCTTGACGAGGCCTCGCTGGACGAGTTCCGCCATCGCCCCGACGGACTCCTCGAGCGGCACGGCCGGGTCGCGCCGGTGCATGTAGTAGAGGTCGATGACGTCGACTCCGAGCCGCCGCAGGCTGCCTTCGACGGATTGCCTGATGTACGCGGGGTCGTTGCGCACCGCCCGGTAGTGGGGGTCGTCGTTCCGCTCGATGGCGAACTTGGTGGCGAGCGTGATCTCGTCCCGGTGCGCGGCGACGAACGGCGCGAGGAACTCCTCGTTGGCGCCCCGCCCGTACACGTCGGCCGTGTCGAAGAGGGTCACGCCTTCGGCGAGCGCCACCTCGAGGGTCTCCCTCGCCGCCGCCTCGTCGGTGTCGCCGTAGAACTCGCTCATGCCCATGCATCCGAGGCCCTGGACGCCGACGAGGGGGCCCTCCGGGCCGAGGCGCACCTGTGCGATCTTGCTGTCCTTCATCAGGTCAGAACCTCTCCGGAGCCCGCCGGGCGTCCGCGTAGAACTCGATCTTGTGGTCCAGGACGGCGAGGGTGTCCTGGAGTTCGTCGATCCGGGCGAGGACGTCGCGCCGGGTGCGCTGGAGCAGTTCCGCGCGTGCCTCGAAGGTGGACTCGCCCTCCCGGACCATCTCGGCGTACGTGACCATGTCGGCGACGGGCATCCCCGTCAGCCGCAGTTTGCCGACGAAGGCCAGCCAGTCCAGGTCGCGGTTGGTGAACCGCCGCTGGCCCGTGTGCGAACGGTCGACGTGCGGCATCAGGCCGATCCGCTCGTACCAGCGCAGGGTGTGCGCGGTGAGTCCGGTGAAGGCGACGACCTCGCTGATGGTGTAGCGGTCCTGCCCTTCGGGGCGCGGGTGCGCACGGGGGGCGGCCTTGCAGAGATCGGTCCTGGCCGGGGTGCTCTCGATCACCGTCATGCCCTCCACGCTAAAACGTTGGAGTGCACTCCAAGCAAGCTCAATCCGCTGGCATTTCCGGTGCGGCCGGAATTAGCCTGCCTGATCATGAGCATCTCCCGCCGCGCCACCCCCGCCGACGCCGAAGAGCTGGTCCGCCTCCGCAAGGTCATGACGGACTCCGTCGTCGGGCCGAACCCGGATGTCAGCTGGCAGCCGGCGGCCGCGGCGACGCTGCGCGACCGGCTCGCGGACCCGGCCGGCAGCCTCACGGCGTATGTCGTCGAGCGGCCCGGCGGCGGGCTGGCGGCGTGCGCGGTCGGCACCATCGAGCACCGGCTCGGCGGTCCCGGGAACCCGGACGGCACCTGCGGCTATGTCTTCAGTGTCGCCACGGACGAGGACATGCGCCGCCGCGGCTACTCGCGCGCCTGCATGGAAGGGCTGCTCGGCTGGTTCCGTGAGCGCGGCGTCCGCAAGATCGACCTGCGTGCCTCCGAGAACGGCGAGCCGCTGTACGCCTCCCTGGGCTTCGTCCGCACCCCTGACCCGGCGATGCGGCTGAGCCTGTAGCACCGTTTAGGCTCGTAGCCATGCAGAGCCTGGCGATGATCGAGAACTGGCCGGTACCGACCGCGGCGGCCGCCGTCGTACGAGCGGACGGCACCGTCGCCGGTTCGCACGGCCCGACGGACCACCGCTTTCCCCTTGCCTCCGTGACGAAGCCGCTCGCCGCCTACGCGGCGCTCGTCGCGTACGAGGAGGGCGCGATCGAGCTCGACGAGCCGGCCGGCCCGGAGGGCGCCACCGTCCGGCACCTGCTGGCGCACACGTCGGGGCTGGCCTTCGACGAGCACCGGGCCATGGCGGCGCCCGGCACCCGCCGGCTGTACTCGAACGCCGGCTTCGAGGTGCTCGGGGACCACATCGCCAAGGCCACCGACATCCCGTTCGCCGACTATCTCCACCAGGCCGTGCTGGAGCCGCTCGGCATGACGTCCACCTCCCTGGACGGCTCCCCCGCCAAGGACGGTGTGTCGACCGTCGACGACCTCGCTCGGTTCGCGGCCGAGGTGCAGGCGCCGCGGCTGCTCGACGCGCGGACGGTGCTCGACGCCATGACGGTCGTCCACCCCGGCCTGTCCGGTGTGCTGCCCGGCTACGGCAATCAGAAGCCCAACGACTGGGGTCTCGGCTTCGAGATCCGTGACTCCAAGTCCCCCCACTGGACGGGTGGTTCGTCCTCACCGCGCACCTTCGGCCACTTCGGCCAGTCGGGCACGTTCCTGTGGATCGACCCGGACGCCCGGGCGGCGTGCGTGGCGCTCACCGACCGGGACTTCGGGCCGTGGGCGATCGAGGCGTGGCCGGCGTTCACGGACGCGGTGCTGGCGGAGCTGCGCGGCTGACCTGGCCGTCCCACCGACGGGTACGGCGGGATCAGCCCGTCTCCGAAGGGGTCACGGTCGGCGCCGGACGGCGGGCCCCGTTGTCGCACGTCGCGGCGGGCCGTGCGCCGTCCGTGCCCACCAGGACCACCGGCACACCGCCGTTGTCGCTCTCCGCGTAAGCGACGGTGCAGACGAGCTGCTGCCGGGCGACCCCGGTCAACGGGGTCAGCGGGGTGTCCAGAGTGAGCCTCGCTGTGCCCCCGGACACCTCGGTCCCCACCACGGTCGACGGATCGGGCAGCGACGGATCATTGCTCAGCCCGGCCCGTTTCTCGGCCGCGTTCGGGCCGGCCAGGAGGGCCGCGACCGTCTTGGCGGTCGACGGCGCCTTCGGGGCGGTGCCCGACTCCGGGCCGACGCCTCCGTCCCAGACCCTCGTGTCGACCGATCTCGGCGACGGCACCAGCAGGCCGTCCGGGGAGAGGAGGAACCCCATCATGCGGTGCTCGCGGGCCGGCAGGACGTCGAGCGTCGCCGGTCCGCCCGCCTCGATGACGTCCGTCTCCTGAATGCCGCAGCCGGTGAGCGCGAGCAGCGCCGCCAGGGCCGTCGCCGCGCGGATGCGCCGTCTCATGCCGTCGCCTCCTGGCTGTCGTGCGGCCCGTGCAGCGGGATCTCGACGGTGAGGACGGCCCCGCCGTCCGGTCCGTTCGCGGCCCGGATCGTCCCGCCGTGCAGGCGCACGTTCTCCTGGGTGATGGCCAGTCCCAGCCCGCTTCCGGTCGACCGGGTGCGGGCCGCGTCGGCCTTGTAGAACCGTTCGAAGATGTAGGGGAGCACCTCGGGCCGGATGCCCGGTCCGCTGTCGGCCACTTCGACGACCAGCAGTCCGCCCTGGACCGACAGCCGTACGGTGACGGGTTCGGAGCCGTGCCGCAGCGCGTTGCCGACCAGGTTGGCGACGACGACGTCGAAGCGCCGCGGATCGAGGCGTGCCCGGATGCCGTCGGGGAGGTCGGTGCGGACCCGCTCGCCCCAGCGGCGGTGGTCCAGGGTCTTGCGGACGGTCTCGCCGACGTCGACCTCGTCGGTGTTCAGTTCCGCCGCGCGGGCGTCGAACCGGGAGATCTCCATCAGGTCCTCGACCAGCACGGCGAGTTTGCCCGTCTCGGCGCTGATCAGCCGCACGGCCCGCGCGGTGTCCGGGTCCAGGCCGTCGGCGTCCTCGTCGAGCACCTCGGTGACGGCGAGCATCCCGGCCAGCGGGGTGCGCAGTTCGTGCGAGACGTCGGAGGCGAAGCGCCGGGCCCTCGCCTCCGCCTGCTGCAGTTCGTCCACGGACCGTTCGAGCTGGCCGGCGGACTCGTTGAACGTGCGGGCCAGGTCGGCGAGTTCGTCGCTGCCCCGGACCGGGATACGGGTGTCCAGCCGGCCGCTGCCCATCGAGCGGGCGGCGCGCCGCAGTTGGCGCACCGGACGCAGCACACCGCGCGCGGCGATCAGCGCGGGTATCAGAGCGACGGCGAGTCCGGGCAGAGCCCCGTCGCGGGCGGCGGTGACGAGGGCGTCGACGTTCGCCTCCTCGTCGGTCATCCGCATCACCGCGAACAGCACGAGTCCGCTGGGCATGCTGCTGCCGGGGCCGGTGCGCACCAGGACGGGCACCCCGACGGTCAGGTACGGAACGCCGTCGCTGACGACCCGTTGGAAGCTGCCCCGGGAGCGGGCGAGGGTCATGCGCCGCAGATCCGGCGTGATGACGGTCGATGCGGGGTTGGTGCCGGAGGACACGCGCAGCGATCCGTACTCGGCGAAGACGACCCAGGGGTGCGGCTTGGACTTGCTCGCGATGACGAAGAGGTACTCCCGGAGCAGAACCGGGTCGATCGGCAGCTCCGGGGCCAGGGTCTGGACCTGCTCGCGGAACGAGGCGACCGCGGTGTCCTGGGCGCTGGCCAGGACGGCGCTGCGCGCCTCGCGGTAGGTGAGGGTGGCGGTGGTCCCCGCGCTGACCGCGGCGACCAGCAGGAACGCGAGGACGAGGCGGGTGCGCAGCCCGAAGGGGGCGATCCGGCGGTCCCGGGGCGTGGGGCGGACGGCGCTGCCGGGACGTACATCGGCTGCGCCGGTCACGTCCGGGTCGGCGCTGCGCCGCCTGGCCCGGGCCGCGGCGCGGTCGCCGGTCACAGCGGTCCGAAGCGGTAGCCGAAGCCGCGCAGGGTCTGTATGTAGCGCGGACTGCCCGGCGTGTCCTCGATCTTGTTGCGCAGCCGCCGTACGCACGCGTCGACGAGCCGCGCGTCACCGTGGTAGCTGTGCTCCCAGACGTGTTCCAGGAGCTGCTGGCGGCTGAACACCTGCTCCGGCGCGGCGGTCAGGTGCAGGAGCAGCTTCATCTCGGAGGGTGCCAGCGCGAGGCGTTCGCCGTTCTTGGCGACGGTGAGCCCCGCGCGGTCGACGGCGAGTTCGCCGTGGAACTCGACGGACGGCCGGCCGCCGGGCGCCTCCATCCTGCGCAGCACGGCACGGATGCGGGCCTCGATGACCTCGGTGCGGGCGGGTTTGACGATGTAGTCGTCGGCGCCCGCCTCGAGGCCGATGACGACGTCGAAGTCGTCGCCGCGTGCGGTGAGCATGATGATCGGCAGCTGGCTGTCCTCCCGTACCCGGCGGCAGACCTGTACGCCGTTCATGCCGGGCAGCATCAGGTCCAGCAGCAGCAGGTCGGGCCGGAATTCGGCGAGCGCGGCGAGCCCGGACTCGCCGGTGGCGGCGGTCCGCACCTCGTGACCGCGGCGGCGCAGCCCGAGCTCGACCCCCTCGCGTACGGAGGGGTCGTCTTCGATGAGGAGGACGCGGGGCATCGGTGGGGCTCCAGGTCGTGATCAGCGGCGGGTGGGCAGGACGCGGCGCAGCCGGGCGACGGCGCCGGAGAGCAGCGCGTCGAGTTCGGTCAGCCGCAGCGGGCGGGCCAGCGCGGCGAACACCGCGGCGATGGCGAGCGTGCCCGCCGCGGCCTGGGCGGCGGGCCCGGCAGGCGCCGCCCACCGGGCCACGAGCAGGCCGAGTGCCGTGGCGGGCACGGCGGCGGTGAGCAGCCGGGCCTGGGCGGCGACGGTTCCGGACCGCCACATTCCGGCGGGGCGCACGGCCCCCGTCACCGGCGGCGCGAGACGCCGGCGCAGGACGGTGGCGGTCAGCAGCCAGCCGGCGAACAGGGCCAGCGAATAGGCGCCGGCGATCCCGGTGACGGCCCAGCGGGCGGGCAGCACCAGGTAGGCGGCCAGTGACAGGCCCGCGTTGAGGCCGGCGATCAGGAGGTTCAGAAGAAACGGCGTACGGGTGTCGGACAGCGCGTAGAACGACCGGGACAGCACGTACTGCCCGGAGAACGCGACGAGTCCGGGCGCGAAGGCCATGAGCGTGCCCGCCATGACGGCGATGTCGTCGGCGCCGGTGCGTCCGTACTGGAAGACGAGGGCCAGGACCGGCTGGGCGAGGGCGAGCAGGGCGCAGGCGGCGGGCACCACGAGGGCGGCGCTCTTGCGCTGGGCGTAGGCGATGTCCCGGCGCAGTCCGCCCGTGTCACCGTCGGCCGCGGCGGCGCTCATCCGGGGCAGCAGGGCGGTCATGAGGGAGACGGTGACGATGCCGTGCGGCACGGCCCACAGGATGTACGCGTTGTTGTAGGCGCTGAACCCGGCGCCCTCGATCCCGGCGGCCTGCGCCTGGAGCCCGGCGGTCGTGGCCAGCCGGGTCGTCACCCAGAACGCGGCCTGGTTGGTGAGCACGAGCAGCACCAGCCAGCCCGCGGAACGCATCGGCCGGGTCAGTCCGGCGCCGCGCCAGTCGAGGCGGGGCCGGAAGCGGAAGCGGGCCGTCCGCAGGGCGGGCAGCAGGGCGAGCGCCTGCACGGCGATGCCGGCGGTGGTGCCCCAGCCGAGGAGCGCCGTCTCGGACGGCGAGAGCCCGCCGCCGCTGCCGGTCACCAGGTACAGGCCGAACACGGCGATGACGACGACGTTGTTGAGGACGGGCGTCCACATCATGGCGCCGAACCGGCCCCGGGAGTTGAGCACCTGTCCCAGCAGGGTGAACACTCCGAGGAAGAAGATCTGCGGCAGGCAGTAGCGGGCGAAGGCGACCGTCATGGCGGCCTGTTCGCCGTCGTAGTCGGTGTAGGCGCCGATGATCGCGGGGGCGGCCCACACGGCGGCGCCGGTGAGCAGCAGCAGGGCGAGGACGCAGAGCGTGAGCAGCCGGTCGGTGTAGGCGGCCCCGCCGTCGGCGTGCTCCTTGGCCGCCTTGACGAGCTCGGGCACGAAGACGGCGTTGAGCGCGCCGCCGAGGAGGAGCATGTAGACGATGGTCGGGACGGCGTTGGCGACGGCGTACCCGTCGGCGACCAGACCGACGCCCAGCGCAGAGGCCACCACGGCGGACCGTACGAATCCGGTGGCCCGTGACACGAGGGAACCGGCCGCCATGAGGAGGCCGCTGCGCGCGACGGACCCGCCGTCGAGGGCCCGTTCCCCGCCCTGTTCGTGGCCTTGCTCCTGGCCGTGTTCCTGTCCCCGTTCCGGGCCCTGCTCCTTGAGAGCGGCAGCCGGACCGGCGTCGGCCGGGGTGCCGGCGGCGTTCGGCGCGGTGTCGGCGAGGCGGCTCACCGGCGGGCCAGATAGGCCTGGAACGCGCGGTACAGCGCGTGGTTGGCGGTGCCGTCCAACGGTCTCTCCCATTCCCCCAGCGTCTCGACGACCTCGCCGCCGGTGCCGAGCTTCCAGCGCAGCAGCCCGTACGGACGGTCGTCGGGGTCGAGGGTGGAGGGTACCCCGCGCATGTCGTAGACGTCGGCGCCGAGTGCCTTGGCGTCCAGAAGCATCCGCCACTGCAGCAGGTTGGAGGGGCGGACCTCGCGGCGGTGGTCGGCGGAGGCGCCGGTCTGGTACCAGACGCGGCGCCCCACATGGATCATGGTGTGCGCGGCGAGGATCTCGCCACCGTGGCGGGCGAGGTACAGCTTCATCCGGCCGGGCTCCTCCGCGTTGAGGGCCGCGTACTGGCGCTCGTAGTACGCGAGCGACCGCCCGAGCCGGAAACCGTCGCGTTCCTCCGTGATGCGCAGCAGCCGGTAGAACTCGGGCAGGTCGGCCGCGCTGCCGACCACCACCTCCACGCCGGACTTCTGCGCCCGCCGGACGTTGCGCCGCCACTCCTGGTTCAGCCCGGACCACAGGTCCTCCTGGGTACGCCCGGCGAGCGGGACCCGGAAGACGTGGCGCGGCTGCGCGTCACCGTCCTCCTCGCCGCCGCACCGCTGCCAGCCCCGGGCCCGCAGCCGCTCCGCGACCGCCGTGCCCAGCGGGTCCACCTCGCTCGCGAGGACGTCGGACAGCCGGCGCCCCGGCCCCGTCGCCGCCTTCAGCCTGGCCGCACCCCAACTGCGGTACGCGGGCGACGGCCCGATCCGTACGGCGAAGGCGCCCGCCGCCCGCAGATGCCGCAGCAGCGGGTCGAGCCAGGCGTCGATGCCGGGGTCGGCCCAGTCGGCGACGGGCCCCTCCGGCAGGTAGGCGAAGAACTTGCGCGTGCGGGGCAGTTGGCGCAGCAGGACGAGCGCGGCACCGGTCAGCGCGCCGGAGGCCGGATCGGGCCCCCAGCCGACGAGCCGGGACTGCCAGCCCTCCTTGACCTGCGCCCAGGACGGGCACTGGAGGAACCCGGTGCCGAGGTCGGAGCCGGTGCGGGACGCGATGAACGCGCGGTACGTCGCGGCGTCGACGGACCCCAGCGGTGATTCCTGGCCGCGGGCGGCGGCCGGCACGAGCAGCGCTGACACGGTGTGAGCCTCTCTCTGGGGGACGCCGAGGATGCTCACAGCCGTCCGTGACCGCTCCGCGCGGCTGATGTGACCGGACGATGACCGTTCGCCTGCAGTCGCTGTCACATCGCCGCAGCGCCTCTCACCTGCGCTTCTGCCGCTCTAGAGTCGCCACGATCCCACTCATCGACCACTGACGGAGGCTCCGTTGAGCCACATACGTGTGCGCATCGCGGCGGCCGCGGTGCTGCTCGCCCCGCTCGCCGCCTGCTCGTCCGGATCGGGCACGTCCGCCGCGGACGGCAAGGCCGGAGCATCGGCGGCGGCCGAGGACCGCCCCGCGACGGTGACCGTTTCCCCGAAGGGCAAGGCCGTGCGGGCCGGCGTGCCGGTGACGGTCACCGCGACCGGCGGCACGCTCGCCTCGGTCACCGTCACCGATGCCGAGGGCCGCGGCCTCACGGGCAAGCTCTCCAAGGACAAGGCGAGTTGGACCTCGCTGCGCAAGGCCGTGCCCGGCGCCTCGTACAAGGTCACCGCCGTGACGGCCACCCAAGCCGGCACGAGGAAGACGGCGACCTCCACGTTCACGACCGCGTCGGCCGACAAGGTCAACAAGGTCGACTGGCGGCCCGGCGCCGCCACGACCGCCGGCATCGCCCAGCCCGTCTCCCTCGTCTTCGACCACCCGGTCACGGACAAGGCCGCCGTCGAGAAGCAGCTGAAGATCACCACCTCCGTCAGCACGGAGGGCTCCTGGGGCTGGATGGAGGACTACTCCGGCCGCGACCGGATCGACTGGCGCCCCAAGGAGTACTGGAAGCCCGGCACCAAGGTCACCCTCCGGGCCGAGCTGAACGGCACCGACTCCGGCGACGGCGGCTGGTTCGTCCGCGACTACGCGACCACGTTCACGATCGGCGCGAGCCAGGTCGTCAAGGTCGACCTCGACCGCAAGCGGCTCACCCTGGAGCGGGACGGGAAGGCGGTCCGTACGATCCCGGTCTCCGGCGGCACCCCCGGCGGCGACAAGCGCTCCTGGCGCGGGACGACGGTCCTGATGGCCAAGGAGGGCACGATCAACATGAACTCCGAAACGGTCGGCCTCGCCGACGCCTACGACAAGATGGTCGACTTCTCGATGCGCCTCACCTGGTCGGGGATGTACGCCCACGCGGCGCCCTGGAACGACCGGTGGATGGGCAAGGCCAACAGGAGTTCGGGCTGCATCGGCATGAGCGACGCGAACGCCGCCTGGTTCTACGCCCAGGTCCGCCCTGGCGACCCCTTCGAGATCACCGGCAAGGACACCAAGGGCGTCCCGGCGCCCGGCAACGGCTTCGGCGCCTGGAACGTGCCGTGGGCCGAGTGGCAGACGCTCAGCGCACTGCGCTGAGCCGTTCACGGACCGTCCCCCGGCCTTGACGCGTGCCGGTGCGGCTTCCGGCCGCAGCACTGCGGCCCCGTACCTTCGCGCTTCGGGTACGGGGCCGCGGCGTTTCGCGGGACGGGTCGGGCTATTCCTGTAGGGCCGTCCGGCGCTTCCACCAGATCAGTCCGCCGCCCAGGGCCGCGAGCGCGGCGGCGATGCCCGCGATCAGGCCGATGGGGGTGTCGGAACCGGTGTCGGCGAGGTCACCGTCCGGGTCGGGGTCGTTCTGGCCGCCGGTGTTACCGCCCGTGGCGGGCGGCGTGGAGGGGTCGGGTCCGGGGGTGGTCGGCTTGTCGGTCGGCTCGCCCGGCTCGGTCGGAGTCGGAGTCGGCGTCGGGTCCGGTCCCGGCTCGTCACCGCCTCCGCCGGTATCGGTGGAGGTCGTGTTGCCGCCCAGGAGCAGCACGTTGCCGTCGTCGTCCTTGGCGTTGTCGGTGAGGGTCTTCACCGACGTCTGTGTCTGCCGGGGAAGGTTGCTGTGCCCGGTGGTGAACTCGGTCTTGCTGATGTTGCGCTTCGGCTGCTTGGAGAAGTCGACGCCGCCGACGATGTAGACCATCACGCCTTCGTCGGTGTCCACGTCGTACTGGAACTCGCCGTTGAGGAAGATGTCGCGGTACTTCTTGAACAGCTCGTTCTTGTCCCAGTTCTGGTTGGGAGCGCGCAGCGGCCACGACGTCACGTCGTTGCTGTTGATGATCGAGCGATAGTCGGTGGGCGTCTTCGCGTCCTGGAGACGGATCCACTCGGCGGCCACGCGGGCCGTGTAGACGCGGCGCAGATCCGCGTACTGCGGCGCGGTGTTGATGGTCTTCTCGACCTCGGGGACGATCATCTGGTCGATGACCCGCTGTGCCTGGTCCCGTTCGGCCTTGGTCGGGTCGCAGATCTGGTCGCCGCCGGGGTCGGTGGTGAAGTCCTGCGGGGTGGACTCCAGCTTCAGGGGGGCGTCGAGGATGTAGATGCCGCCGTCCTGCTCGCGTACGGTCGCGGTCTTCGGCTCGATCCAGTTGCGGATCCCGGTGAAGCACGGGCGGCCGTTCACCTTGGGCAGGGACGCCCAGAACCGCTTGCCGAGATCGGTCTTGGGGTCCATCGCCTTGAAGAAGTCGTGCTTCATCCGGAGGTCGGCCTCGAGGAGGATCCGGCCGGCGTCGGTCTTCCCGAACCGGGCGTCCATGACCCTGTTGGGCTCGTCCGGGTTGAGGTTCACCCAGAACTTGTCCGGTGTCAGCGCCAGCCAGGTCAGGAAGGCGTCCGAGATGAGCTGCGCCTTCTCCTTGCCGCCCCAGCCGGACTTCTCCTCGGGGTCTTCCTCGGCGGAGAAGCCGTAGTCCAGCCCCTCGCCCTTGACGGGCTCACCGACATAACGAAGTTCGAGGGTGGTGAAGTCCACGCCGCCCGCACCTCGGGGCGAGAGCCGACCGGGGTCAGCGGCGTTCTTCTTGTTCAGGAACTCGGCCATGGTCTTGGGGCTGGGGCGGGACTCACGGATCAGGTCGTTCGCGCCGCCGCCCGTGGTGGGGGGCTTTCCGGGGGGCTGCATGTTGGTCGACTTCGCGCGCACACCGCCGCTGGGCGCCTTCTCGACCTTGTCCGAGCGGTAGTTGTACTCCGTGACGCGGCCCGGAGCGTTCTTGCTCAGTTCCTGCTTCAGGGTGGCCGCCGATTTCTCCTGCGGCTGTCCGTAGACGTACTTCATGGTCGACTGGCGCCAGTTCTTGTCCTTCGACCACGCGATGTCCTTGGGCTTCTGCTTGGGGTCGGGCTGCCCGTTGGACTTGATCTCCAGGATCTGCTTGGTCTTGGTGTTGTAGGCGTCGAGCTGCCTGCGGTACGTCTTCTTGGTGTCCGGGTCCGTGAATTCCACCTCCTTCTGGCAGATCCACTCCGGTCCGATCAGCCCGTGGTCCTTGATGACCTTCTTCTCGAACGCCTTGCCGCGCGGGTCGTTGCCGGAGTTGCGGATCAGCCGGACGTCGCGCCAGTGGGACCAGTCACCCCACGCCTCCTTGTTGGCCTTCCGTGCCTGCAGCCACGCCCAGTAGATGCGGTCTTTCGGCTCGGACTTCGGCGGCTGCTTCTCCAGGTCCTCCAGCCGGTCGATGACCTCCTGGCCGGGCGGTTCAAGGCCGTCCCACTGCTTGCCCGGGTTCACGTAGTCGTACGTGTCCCAGTGGGCCTTGGCCCGGGAGGCGTCGAACTCCGGGAGTTCGGCGATGGCCTGGATGTCGTCGGCGAGGTCGAAGTAGTCCTTGCAAGGAATGCCCTTGTCCAGCGGCTTCGGGGCCGCGTCCGCGTCGCCGGTCAGGCCGGGCAGCCCGGTGAGGGCGAGGCCCAATGCCGCGACGACGGCAGCGGCGGAGGCCAGACGTGCCCGGACGCGTAAACGTATCGGTTTCAAGCTCTTCTGTCCCTGCTCCTGGGGGCTGTGGGACGGGTACGGTGCGGTGTGAGCCCCCGTGACATGACACCGCCAACGGGGCTCACCATAGGTACCCAACTCCTGGGAACACCAAGAGGTTTGGCGTCCGACACGCCGATCGCTTCACGGCGGCCCCTGACCTAGGGCCTCTCGTTTGGATCATGCCGGGCTCGCGGGCCCTG
Organism: Streptomyces kurssanovii; assembly: GCF_040677245.1. Taxonomy (NCBI): domain Bacteria; kingdom Bacillati; phylum Actinomycetota; class Actinomycetes; order Kitasatosporales; family Streptomycetaceae; genus Streptomyces; species Streptomyces kurssanovii. The sequence continues at coordinate 123,603 of NZ_JBFAQK010000010.1, read as the reverse complement.
GCACGCACGCTCGCCGCGTTGTCGTCAGTCGGCATGGCTCCGCCATGCCTCCTTCCTCCGCCTTGCGATCGCACGCACCAGACCCCGCTCGCTGATCCGGCCTGATCCAAACGAAAGGCCCTAGGCTCGCCCCATGAGCACGAATCCGCGTGTCGCCTGGCGGCAGTCCGCCCTCCGGATAACCCGCGTCCACCCGCCCTACCGCGCCCCCTACGACCAGCACACGATCCGCCACGCACCGGCCCACGACCCGGTCCGCGCCCGCGCCGTCGTCGACGAGCTCTCCACCGTCGCCACCGTCGCCGAAGAACTCGGGACCGTGCTCCGCCGGAACCTGGACCACCCCCGGCGCGTCGGCGACCTCGACCAGGTCGCCGTCGGATGCTGGGGCGACATCGTCCAGATCAGCGACCCGGCCTTCGGTGAGGACGGCATCCTCTCCACCAACCTCGACGCCGCGTTCGACGCCCAGGTCAAAGCTCACCCCGAGGCCCGCATCACCGCCGTCTGCGAGATGTACTCGGCCGAGACCTACGGCAAGTACCTGGCCCATGTCCCTGGGCAGCCGCGCCTCTCCGCCGACGGCTGGGACGACCAGGACGTCACCGGCGACCCCGCGCAGCTCCTGCGCGCCGTCGGCGTCGGTCCCGGCGACCCGGGGAGCGAGTACCTCGACACCGACCAGGACGAGCCCTTCATCGGCGTCGAGTACCTCGACCTCCTCGCCTGCGGTCTGCACTCCGACTACGTCCGGGAGAACCTGATGGTGTCCGTCTTCAAGGTCACTCGCACCGAGGACGTCCAGGACGCCATCGACGATGTCTGGCGCGAGGACTGACGGCATCCGGTGCGTGGACCGGGGCCGGCCCGCTTCACCGGGCGTGGCCGGCACGTGCGGGGTCTCGTAGTCCAGGCCGAGCAGCCCCGCGGGCAGCCGGCGAGGACCGCTCACCGCCCGTCCGTGCCCGCTGGTTTCGCCGCACACTCGAACCACACCGCCTTGCCGGCCCCCGCCGGGCGCTCCTCCACGCCCCACCGGTCCGTGACCGCCTCGACCAGCAGCAGCCCCCGCCCGCCCTCGGCCGTCAGATCCGCGCGGGCCGAGCGGGGAAGAACCGGCGAGGCGTCCGAGACCTCCACCCGCACGCCGCCGTCCTGGAGCAGGATCAGCGTCTGACAACGCCGCCCGGGCACATGCCGTACGACGTTCGCGATCAGCTCCGTCAGCGCCAGCTCGGCCGCCTCGGCCACCTCCAGCAGGTCCCAGCTCGTGAGGTACGCGCGCAGGATGCGACGCAGGTGCCGGGCCGAGTGCGCGCCGACGGCGAAGTCGGCGCGGTAGCCGGGCTGCTCGTCGGTTACGTGATTCATGGCACCACCTTGCGACCACCCGGCTACGCTCGGCTACGTAACGAACCGAACGCCGCGAGGCGTTGCAGGCCGGAGGTGCCGACCGTGGTGAACATCCAGTCGCTCGACCCCAGCGCTTCCCCACTGGACTACTACGGCTGGGAACTCCGCCGCCAACGCGAGGCCCACGGCCTCAAACAGGCCCAGCTCGGCGACATCATCTTCTGCACGGGCTCACTGATCGGCCAGATCGAGACCACGAAGAAGGTCCCCACCCGCGACTTCTCGGAGCGAGTGGACGCCGCCCTCGGCACGGACGGGGTCTTCTCACGCCTGGTCGGCCTGGTCCTGCGCAGTCAACTGCCCAACTGGTTCCAGCCGTACGCGGAGATGGAGGCCAAGGCGGCGTACATCTCCACGTATCAGGCACAGTTGGTGTACGGACTGTTGCAGACGGAGGAGTACGCGCGGGCGGTGCTGACGGCGGGCAGTCCCGTGGACCTGGAAAGCCTGCTGGCGGCCCGAATGGAGCGCCAGCGGATTCTGGAGCGCGCGCACCCGCCGCTGGCCTGGGCGGTGTTGGACGAAGCGGTGCTGCTCCGGCCGATCGGCGGCGCGGACGTGATGCGCAGGCAACTGGCGCGCCTGTTGGAGTACGTCGACCACCGCTGGATGCGCATCCAGGTGCTGCCGCTTGCCGCCGGTGAACATCCCGGCCTCGCCGGATCGTTCACCGTCCTGCGCTTCGAGGACCACCCGGACGTCTTCTACACGGAGGACATGATGTCCGGTCACATGACGGCCAACCCGGAGACCATCAAGGAGGCCAGCCTCCATTACGCTCACTTGCAGGCCGCCGCCCTCTCCGTGAGGGACTCGGCGGCGCTGATCGCCCGCGTGATGGAGGAACGCTATGGAGACCGGCCCGAGCAAGGCGCAATGGCGTAAGTCCAGCTACAGCGGCCCGAACGGCGGCGAGTGCGTCGAGGTCGCGGACGGTTGCCCGACCGCCGCCGTGCCGGTCCGTGACAGCAAGAACCCCGACGGCCCGGTCGTGGTCGTCGGCGCGAGCGCCTGGCGGGCGTTCATCGACGGCCTGCGGTAACCAGCCGAGGGCAGGGTCCACCTCCACGCACTACTTCGGCGACCGGACCCCCTGAGCGTCGGCACGCTGTTGTTCCACTGGCAGGCCCGACCCGTGGCCCGCAGCCGCTCAGCCGGCCGCCATCTCCCACAGCAGCACCTCCGCCGCGTCGGCCGCGGCCAGCTCCAGGCCCTCCGCGTCCGTGATCCGCGCCGCGTCCCCCGGCCCCAACTCGTCGGCGGCGAGCCGCACACGGCCCCGTACCACGTGCGCGTACACGTACGGCGCGTCCGGGACCGCCGTCCGCTCGCCCGCGGTGAGCCGGCGCGCGTGCAGCATCGCGCCAGCCTCGGGCAGGGCGTACGGCGTCGAGTCGGCGATACCGCGCACGATCTCGTACGACGGCTCGCCACCCGGCCGTAGCGGTGCCAGCCACATCTGTACGAACACCAGCGGCGCATCGCCGTCGTTGCGCTCCACATGCCGCACCCCGCCCGCCGAGCTGAGCCGCTGCACATCGCCGGGGCGGACGACGGTGGCGTGCCCGGCGGTGTCGCGGTGGGTGAGCTCGCCCTCGACGACCCAGGTGACGATCTCCGTGTGGCTGTGCGGATGCTCGTCGAACCCGGCGCCGGGAGCGAGCCGCTCCTCGTTGCAGGCCAGGATCGCGCCGAAGCGGAGGTTGCCGGGGTCGTAGTGCCGCCCGAAGGAGAAGGCGTGCAGGGACTCGATGCCGGCCGCGGGGTCGCCGCCTGTGTAGCGCTCACCGGCGCGCCGAACGGATATCACGCCACCACGGTAGCCGGGAACCATCGGGCGACGACGGGATGAACAAGAACCCCGCCCCCCGGCCCCCGCGTCCTGATAAGGCACTCTTGTCCCGTGCCCGAACCTGCAGCGAACTCCTCCCACCCGCACTCCGCGACCCTGCGCCGCCTCGAGCAGTCCTCCGGCCGGCTCGCCGCGAACGCGATCGCCCGCATGGACCAGTCGCTGCCCTGGTACCGGGCCATGCCACCGGAGAACCGGTCGTGGATCGGGCTGGTCGCCCAGGCCGGTATCGCCGCTTTCACCGAATGGTTCCGGCACCCGGAGACCCCGCAGGCCATCTCGACCGACGTCTTCGGCACCGCCCCGCGCGAGCTGACCCGGGCGATCACCCTGCGCCAGACCGTGGAGATGGTGCGCACCACCATCGAGGTCATGGAGGCGGCGATCGAGGAGGTCGCCGCCCCCGGCGACGAGTCCGTCCTGCGTGAGGCACTGCTCGTCTACGCACGGGAGATCGCCTTCGCCACCGCCCAGGTCTACGCGCAGGCCGCCGAGGCCCGCGGCGCGTGGGACGCCCGCCTCGAATCGCTCGTCGTCAACGCGGTGCTGTCCGGCGAGGCCGACGAGGGCGCGGTCTCCCGCGCCGCGGCGCTCGGCTGGAACTCGCCCGAGCATGTGTGTGTGATCCTCGGCACCGCGCCCGACGGGGACAGCGAGCTGACCGTCGAAGCCATCCGCCGCGCCGCCCGGCACGCCAAGCTCCAGGTGCTGACGGGCGTGCTCGGCGACCGGCTCGTCGTCATCGCCGGCGGCAGCGACAACCCGCTGCACGTCGCCAAGGCCCTCATCGGCCCCTACGCGGCGGGCCCCGTCGTCGCCGGCCCGATCGTGCCCGACCTGCTGGCGGCGACCCGCTCCGCACAGGCCGCCGCCGCCGGCCTCAAGGCGTGCTCGGCCTGGCAGGACGCCCCGCGGCCGGTTCTCGCGGACGATCTGCTGCCGGAACGCGCCATCGCCTCCGACCCTTCTGCGCGTGAGCAGTTGGTGGAGGAGATCTACAGACCGCTGGAGGAAGCCGGCTCGGCCCTCCTGGAAACTCTGAGTGTCTATCTGGAGCAGGCGAGCAGCCTCGAGGGCGCCGCCAGAATGCTCTTCGTCCACCCCAACACCGTGCGCTACCGGCTCCGACGTGTGACGGACGTCACCGGCTGGTCACCCTCCGACGTGCGTTCGGCGTTCACGCTGCGAATCGCGCTGATCCTGGGGCGTCTGGCCGACGGGGATGCCCAGCCCTAGACTTTTGTTGAACACCGACAATTCCCCTGACGGTTCTTCGTCCCTGTCCCCACGGGCGGGAGAGGCCGTCCACAAGAGAGAGTGTGAGGGTGCTCGTACTCGTCGCTCCCGGCCAAGGCGCTCAGACGCCCGGCTTCCTGACTCCCTGGCTCGACCTCCCCGGCGCCGCCGACCGCATCGCGGCCTGGTCGGACGCCATCGGGCTCGACCTTGCCCACTACGGCACCAAGGCCGACGCGGACGAGATCCGCGACACCGCCGTTGCGCAGCCCCTCCTCGTCGCCGCCGGACTGCTGTCCGCGTCGGCGCTCGGTGAGGTGGCTCCCGGCGCGGTCGCCGGACACAGCGTCGGAGAGATCACCGCCGCCGCGTTCGCGGGTGTCGTCGACGACACCTCCGCGCTGAAGCTCGTACGGGCCCGCGGCCTGGCGATGGCAGAGGCCGCCGCGATCACGAAGACCGGCATGTCGGCCATCCTCGGCGGCGAGGCCGACACTGTCGTGGCGCACCTCGAGAAGCTCGGCCTCACCCCGGCCAACGTGAACGGCGCCGGACAGATCGTCGCCGCCGGCACCGCCGAGCAGCTCGCCGCACTCGCGGAGGACAAGCCGGAAGGCGTCCGCCGTGTCCTGCCGCTCCAGGTGGCCGGCGCGTTCCACACTCATCACATGGCACCCGCCGTCGCGAAGCTCGAGGAGGCCGCGAAGGCCCTCACGGTCTCCGCCCCGGCGGTTCCGTACGTCTCGAACAAGGACGGGCAGATCGTCGCCGACGGCGCCGACGTCATCTCCCGTCTCGTGGGTCAGGTCGCCAACCCGGTCCGGTGGGACCTGTGCATGGAGACCTTCAAGGAGCAGGGCGTCACCGCCCTGATCGAGGTCTGCCCCGGCGGCACGCTCACGGGCCTCGCCAAGCGCGCCCTGCCGGGCGTGCGGACGTTGGCGCTGAAGACCCCCGACGACCTCGACGCGGCCCGCGCGCTCGTCGCCGAGCTTTCAGCCTGACAAGGAGCCGTAGAGCATGTCGAAGATCAAGCCCAGCAAGGGCGCCCCGTACGCACGCATCCTGGGTGTCGGCGGCTACCGTCCGACCCGGGTCGTGCCCAACGAGGTGATCCTCGAGAAGATCGACTCCTCCGACGAGTGGATCCGCTCCCGCTCCGGTATCACCACCCGCCACTGGGCCTCCCCCGAGGAGACCGTGACCGCGATGTCGGTCGAGGCGTCGGGCAAGGCGATCGCGGACGCCGGGATCACCGCCGACCAGATCGGCGCCGTCGTGGTCTCCACCGTCTCGCACTTCAAGCAGACCCCGGCCGTGGCCACCGAGATCGCCGACAAGGTCGGCGCGGGCAAGCCCGCCGCGTTCGACATCTCCGCGGGCTGCGCGGGCTTCGGCTACGGCCTCACCCTCGCCAAGGGCATGATCGTCGAGGGCTCCGCGGAGTACGTGCTCGTCATCGGCGTCGAGCGGCTCAGCGACCTGACCGACCTGGAGGACCGCGCGACGGCCTTCCTGTTCGGTGACGGCGCGGGCGCGGTCGTCGTCGGCCCGTCCGACGAGCCGCACATCGGCCCCACGGTCTGGGGCTCCGAGGGCGACAAGTCCGAGACGATCAAGCAGACCGTGCCGTGGAACGACTTCCACCTCGGCGACGTGTCCCGCCTGCCGCTCAACGAGCGCGGCGAGGTCAAGTTCCCCGCCATCACGCAGGAGGGCCAGGCGGTGTTCCGCTGGGCCGTCTTCGAGATGGCGAAGGTCGCGCAGCAGGCGCTCGACGCCGCCGGCATCAGCGCGGCCGACCTGGACGTCTTCATCCCGCACCAGGCCAATATGCGGATCATCGACTCGATGGTGAAGACCCTGAAGCTGCCGGAGCACGTCACGGTCGCCCGCGACGTGGAAACCACCGGCAACACCTCGGCCGCCTCGATCCCGCTCGCTATGGAGCGGCTCCTGGCGACCGGACAGGCGAAGAGCGGCGACACAGCGCTCGTCATCGGCTTCGGGGCGGGTCTCGTCTACGCCGCGACGGTCGTTACCCTCCCCTAGGCACCGTACGGATCTTCCGGACGGCTGCTGCCACACCCTCTGATACACACCGAAGGAGCGCCACCATGGCCGCCACGCAGGAAGAGATCGTCAAGGGTCTCGCCGAGATCGTCAACGAGATCGCCGGTATCCCGACCGAGGACGTCCAGCTGGACAAGTCCTTCACCGACGACCTCGACGTCGACTCGCTGTCCATGGTCGAGGTCGTCGTCGCCGCCGAAGAGCGCTTCGACGTCAAGATCCCCGACGAGGACGTCAAGAACCTGAAGACCGTCGGCGACGCCGCGGACTACATCGCAAAGCACCAGGCCTGAGTCTCACGTCGCGTTTGTCGCCACTCTCCGGTGGCGCCGTGAAAATTCAGCACCCTCTACACGTGGAGAAAGAATTCCTGTGAACTCGACCAATCGCACCGTGGTCGTCACCGGTATCGGCGCAACCACACCGTTGGGTGGCGACAGCGCATCGACCTGGGAAGGTCTCATCGCCGGGCGTTCCGGTGTGAAGCTGCTCGAGGGGGAGCGCTTCGCCGACCTGCCGGTGAAGATCGCGGCGACCGCCGCGGTCGACCCGGGCGAGGTTCTGCCGCGCCCGCTGGCCCGACGGCTGGACCGCTCCGCGCAGTTCGCGCTGATCGCGGCCCGCGAGGCGTGGGCCGACGCCGGCTACACCGCCCCCGCCGGCGAGGACGGGGCGATCGCCCCGGCCCGTCTCGGCACCGTCATCGCCTCCGGTATCGGCGGCGTGACGACCCTGCTCGACCAGTACGACGTGCTCAAGGAGAAGGGCGTACGCCGCGTCTCCCCGCACACCGTTCCCATGCTGATGCCCAACGGCCCCTCCGCCAACGTCGGCCTCGAGGTGAACGCCCAGGCGGGCGTGCACACCCCGGTCTCGGCGTGCGCGTCGGGCGCCGAGGCGATCGGCTACGCCGTCGAGATGATCCGCACCGGCCGTGCCGACGTGGTCGTCGCCGGCGGCACCGAGGCGGCGATCCACCCGCTGCCGATCGCGGCCTTCGCCAACATGATGGCGATGTCCAAGAACAACGACGAGCCGACGAAGGCCTCGCGCCCCTACGACACGACCCGCGACGGCTTCGTCCTCGGCGAGGGCGCGGGCGTCGTCATCCTGGAGTCGGCCGAGCACGCCGCCGCGCGCGGCGCGAAGGTCTACTGCGAGGTGCTGGGCCAGGGCCTGTCCGCGGACAGCCACCACATCGCGCAGCCGGAGCCGACCGGCCGCGGGATCGCGGCGGCGCTGCGGAACCTGCTCGAGACCACGGACCTCAAGCCGTCCGAGGTCGTGCACCTCAACGCGCACGCGACGTCGACGCCGCAGGGTGACGTGGCCGAGATCAAGGCGCTGCGCAGCGTGCTGGGCGACGACCTGGACCACGTCGCGGTCTCCGCGACCAAGTCCATGACCGGTCATCTGCTCGGCGGCGCGGGCGGCATCGAGACGGTGGCGACGGTGCTCGCCCTCCACCACCGCACGGCCCCGCCGACGATCAACGTCGACGAGCTCGACGAGTCGGTGGACGCGGACATCGTGCGCGGCGAGCCGCGGGCGCTGCCGGAGGGCACGATCGCGGCGATCAACAACTCGTTCGGCTTCGGCGGCCACAACGTGGTGCTGGCGTTCCGCACGGTCTGACCTGCCTGATCACACACGCGCGAGGCCCGCGCCCCTCTTGGGGCGCGGGCCTCTGCTCTTTCCCCCACCCCGCCCCTTCCCGCTGTACCGACGTGCGGCTCCGCCGCGTGGCGGGCTCCGCCCGGACCCGTGCCGCGCTTCACGCGGTGCCCTCGATCTCCCCCTACGGCCTGGCGACCGCGGGAGGTGCCCCCAGCCGGACCGGCTTTCGCTCCGCGAAACCAGCCCCGCCGGGATACGCAGGGGCCCCGGTGGTGCGCGCGGAGCGCGGCGCCGGTCCGGGCGAAGCCCGGTGGTGCGTCCAGGCGAAGCCCGGTGGTGCGTCCAGGCGAAGCCTTGGGTGGCGCAGCCGCACAGGGCTTGGCCGGAGCGGCGCGCAGCCGCACATCGGTACAGCGGGGCCGCTTTCCAGCCTCGCCGGCGTTTGAGGCGCGGGGGCAACTCCGGCATCTCCGGCGCCCAAAGCACGGGCCACTCAAGCCCCGTCGGCGATCGAGGCGCGGGCGCAACCCCGGCCCGGCGCAGAGCCTCGGCCCAAGGCGACCCGATCCCTGCCGGAACTCACGCACGGGGTCGCTTTCCAGCCCCGCCGGCGCTTGAGGCGCAGGGGCAACTCCGGCATCTCCGGCGCCCGAAGCACGGGCCACTCAAGCCCCGCCGGCGATCGAGGCGCGGGGCACACCGGCATCTCCGGTGATCGAGGTGCGGGGGGCGGAGCCCCCGAAAGCCGTGGGCCCCCGTAGGGGCTACCGCCTCAGACCACCTGGTGGAGCCACCGGACCGGCGCTCCCTCACCCGCATACCGGAACGGCTCCAGCTCGTCGTCCCACGGCTTCCCGAGCAGCTTCGCGATCTCCGCCTCGAGGTCCGTCTCGCCCTGCGCGGACCGCGCCAGCGCCGCCCGCAGGCGGTCCTCGGGCACGAGGATGTCGCCGTGCATGCCGGTCACCGCGTGGAAGATCCCGAGGTCCGGCGTGGCGCTGTAGCGCTCGCCCTCGGCGGTCGCGCACGGCTCCGCCGTCACCTCGAAGCGCAGTAGGTGCCAACCACGCAGCGCGGACGCCAGCTTGGAGGCGGTGCCCACCTCACCCCGCCAGGAGAATTCCGCTCTCCAGGTGCCGGGCGATGCGGGCTGGCGGATCCAGTCCAGCTGGACCCGTACGCCGAGCACGCCCGCGACCGCCCATTCGACGTGCGGGCACAGCGCGCGCGGTGCGGAGTGAACGTACAGAACGCCACGTGTCGTCACCGGGACCTCCAGTGTGGGACGAGGATCGCCTTCCCAGCGGCCTCAGTAAACAGCATCGGGAACAAGTCTCCGCAAAAGGGACGGCATGTGACGAGATGTAATTTACCGGCGCCGATGGGCGAGGTGGGCCTCTGGGTCGACGTGGCAAAAGTTACCGTGCGGAACGCACCGAGGGGTGACGTAATGTCGGTCCTGGGGCCCGTACGCACCAAGCTTTCACTCGGCAGGAGGTCGGATGCCGGGTTTGTGGAGGGGAAAGTGACCTTGCGACAGCGGAGCCGGAGGTTCCGGGCACGCGTCGGCGTGGCCGCCGCGCTCGCCACCGCCGCGCTGGCGGCGGGAGTGCTGGCGGCATGTGACTCGCCGTCAGCATCTTCCGGCCGGGATCCGTCGGCGACGTCCGCGCGTCCTTCCCCGAGCCCGAGCCCGACCCGCGTGTGGGACAGCAGTCCGCGCTCGCTCGCCGCGGTCGGCGACTCCATCACCCGTGGGTTCGACGCGTGCATGATCCTCGCCGACTGCCCGGAGGTGTCGTGGGCGACCGGTACGGACACCACGGTGAACAGCCTCGCCCTGCGCCTGCTCGGACCGTCCGCCATGGCGGAGCGCAGCTGGAACCTCGCCCGTTCCGGTGCCGACGCCTCCGACCTGCCGGAGCAGATGGCCCGGGCCGCGGCCCACAAGCCGGAACTGGTCACGGTGATGGTCGGCGCGAACGACGCCTGCGCGGACACCGTGGACCGTATGACCCCCGTCGAGGACTTCCGGGCCTCCCTGGAGGCCGCCATGGCGACGCTGCGCAAGGACGCCCCGAAGGCTCAGGTCTACGTCTCCAGCGTTCCGGACCTCAAGCGGCTGTGGTCGGCCGGGCGCGGCGACGCGCTGGGCAGCCGGATATGGGAACTGGGCATCTGCGCCTCGATGCTCGGCGACGCGCAGGACCTCAGCGTCCAGGCTCAGCGGCGCAGGGACACCGTCCAGCAGCGGGTCGTCGCGTACAACGGCGTTCTCGAGGACGTGTGCGCCGAGGACGACCGCTGCCGGTACGACGGCGGCGCGGTCTTCGACTACCGCTTCACGGGCGAGCAGTTGAGCCGCTGGGACTGGTTCCATCCCAGCAGGGACGGCCAGCAGCGGCTGGCGGAGATCGCCTACCGCAACATCACGGCCGCCCAGGCGCCGCGCGCCGGGTCCTAGGCAGGAGGCCGCCTTCCCCCACCGCGGCCGGACGGCGATACTTCCGCCACCCGACGAAAGGTTTCCCGTGCCCCGGATACGCGCCCGCCTGGACGTACTTGGTGTCGCCCTGCTCGCCTCCGCCGCGCTCACGCTCACGGCGTCCCCGCTCGCTTCTGCCGCCCCCTCCCCCGCCGCCGTCCCGCTCACGGTCGAGGAGCAGCGGCTCGGACGGGCCGTACCGCAGGAGATCCTGCGGCGCAGCGGATTCGACTCCACGGCACCGGACTTCGTCCGGGCTCTGGAGGGCACGGCGTCGTACCGGCAGGCGGAGCGGATCGTCGTACGCCACGGGTCGGCGCTGTGGCAGCGGGCCGTGGACCGGGCGCAGGGCAGGGGTGCGGCACGGGGCGACCTGAGCCGGGACGACGACCGCCCGCTGTACTGGGCGCGGCTCGGGATGACGGCCGGTCTGCGGCAGTGGCAGCCCGCGTTCGACATGACCGCCGGGCAGCGGGCGCGGCTGCTGGAGGGCCTGGAACGGTCCTCGCGCGGCCAGGACTCGATGGACTTCCCGCCCGGCAAGGGCGTCAAGCGGATCGTGATGACGGGCTTCGACCCGTTCACGCTCGACCGGGACATCCGTATCAGCAACCCGTCCGGCGCGACCGCGCTCGCCCTCGACGGCACCTGGATCCGCACGGCGGACGGGCCGGCGAGGATCGAGACGGCCGTCTTCCCGGTGCGCTGGCAGGACTTCACCGACGGCACGGTCGAACGGACCCTCGAGGCCCGGCTCCCGGAGGCCGACCTGTTCACGACGGTCAGTCAGGGCCGGGTGGGCCGTATCGACATCGAGCGTTTCAACGGGGCCTGGCGGGGCGGCTTCCCGGACAACGACAACGTCTCCCGCCGGGAGACCGTGCCGGTGTCCGATCCCGCCTCGCAGCCCCAGTGGACGCCGACCTCGCTCCCGTACAAGGCGATCACGGCCGCGGACACGGGTCGCTTCCCGGTCTACGACAACACCTCCGTGACCGAGATACCGGCCGGTCAGAGCGCCCCGGTCACCCGGACGGACGGCCCGACGCCGGGCTCGACCGCGCGGGCCGGAGGCGGCGGCGACTATCTGTCCAACGAGATCGCCTACCGCGCGACCCTGTTGCGCGACCGCCTCGGCCTGGACATCCCCGGCGGTCATGTGCACACCCCGGTGCTCCAGTTCGCGGCGGACAACACGACGCGGATCACCGACCCGGAGTTCGTCCGCAACCGGCTGGACATCATCGCCCAGGTGCGCGAGATCATCCGGGTGGCTGCCGAGAACGACGGGACGGGATGACGGACACATGAAGATCGCGGCGGGACAGTTCACGTCGGTACCCGGCGACATCGGGGCGAACGTCGACAGCATGCGGGGGCTGGTGCGGGCGGCGGCCGGGCAAGGGGCCGCCCTGGTCGCCTTCTGCGAGCTGGCGGTCACCGGCTACGACCTGGACCTGATCGCCGGACGCCCCGAGCTGTGGCTGTCCGAGGACGATCGCCGGCTCGAACCGCTGCGGGAGGCGTGCCGTGCGACGTCGACCGCGGCACTCGTCGGCTGCGCGGCCCGCACGTCCGGGCCCCGCCCCACGATCGCGGCGCTGGTGATCGGCCCGGACGGCGAGCTGCTGGCCCGCTACGACAAGACGCATCTGTACGGCGAGGAGAACGACGTCTTCACGGCCGGTACGCGGGACGGCCGTTTCACCCTCGACGGCGTCCGGTTCGCGGTGGCGGTCTGCTACGACAACCGCTTCCCCGACGTGGCGGAGCGGGCGAAGGCCGACGGATGCCGGGTGTATGTGGCCAGTTCGGTGCTCGACGAGCACAACGACTCGTTCGAGCGGGTCTATCCGGTCCGGGCCAGGGACAACGCGCTGCCGGTGCTGCTCGCCAACGCGATGGGGCCCTCCGGCGTCGGTGACTGCCTGGGCGGCAGCGCGGTCTGGGGGCCGGACGGCGTGCTGCTCGCCACGGCGGGCACCGAGGCCCCCGCCCTCGCGGTGGCGCGGATCCCGGCCGGCCGGCTCGCCGCCGGGCCGGACCGGGCCGCGTCGGCCCATAGCCCGGGCGGCTAGTCCGCCTTGCGGAACGTGTACGGGCCCGGCTGCGCCGGCGCGGGGTCGGCGGCCGGGTCCGGCACGAGGTCCCGGGCCATCAGCGTCGCGCCCGCCACCGCGCCCGGCATCAGGAAGACCGCGACGAACGGGACGATGAACGCCAGCGTCAGCGGCACGCCGAAGCCGAGCGTGCGCATCCGGCGGCCCCTCAGAAGGGCGAGGCGTTCCTTCAGTTCGATACCGCGCCGCTGGAGGGCCACCGCGGTCAGCTCCTCCGCGAGGAAGAAGCCGGAGACGCAGAAGCCGATCACCGGGACCACCGTCTGCCCGACGACCGGGATGAAGCCGCAGGCGAAGAGCAGCACGCCGTAGCAGACCACGCGCAGCACGACCCGAAGCGAGTCCCTGGCGGAGATCCACAGTTCGCGCCAGAGCGGCAGCCCGGAGTGGGGCACGTCGCCGCCCTCCGAGCGGTCGACCTGCTCGGAGAGGTTCTCGTAGAAGGGCTGGCCGACCAGGAGCGTCACGGCCGTGAAGGTGATGACGGCCACGAACAGCCCGAAGGCGAACAGCAGTGCGGTGAGCGTGCCGCGGAAGATGCCGAGCCAGGGCGAGGACCAGTCGTCGGCGAAGGGTGTCGCCCAGGCCGTCACGTCGTCCGCGCCGAGGACGAGACCGACGAGTGCCGCCGTGTAGAGCAGCAGGGTCACGAGTCCGGGCAGCAGGCCGAAACCGAACCACCGGCCGTGGCCGGCGACCCAGCGCTGGCCCTTCATCAAGTACCCGAAACCCACCCCGAGATCACGCATACGCACACCTTATCGGGGTGCCTCTTGTTGTTCGGCGGCCGAACCGGTAGACCGTGCGTACTGATCTTGTGACGATTCCTTCCGACACAACGGAGGCTCGAACCGCATGGGCTCACCCCGCCCCGTACTGATCACCGCCACCCTCACCGCGGCACTCGCCGGTGCTCTCCTCGCGCCCCTTCCCGGCGCCGTGGCCGCTCCCGCGGAGGACCGGCCCCAGCCGCACCCCGTGAGGGAAGGGAGCCGCGAGGCGCCCACGGCGGCGGCCAGGGCGCCGCTCTCCGCGACCGCCGGCGCGCTCACCGACGAGACCCGCGATCTCACCAGGGAGGGCGGATACCCGCGCAGGACCGAACTCGAGGCCCCGCCGGAGAACCCGGCCGATAAGTCGATAAAACTGGGTCTCGCTCCCTATCACTCCCTCGCCCCGCGGCTCAACGCCCTTCAGGCACTGGGCGACCGGGTCAGCGTCGAGGTCGCGGGCCGCTCGGCCGGCGGTCACGAGCTGTACCTCGTCACCGTCACCGCGCCGGAGACCGCCGCCCAGGCGCGCGACCAGGAGCGGATGCGGGAGCGCATCGAGAACGCGCCCGCTGCCGCGGCCGAGGACCGGCACATCAAGACGCGCTACAAGACGCCGGTGTTCATCAACAACAACATCCACGGCAACGAGTGGGAGGGCACGGACGCCGCTCTGAAGCTCATCGAGGAGCTGGCGAAGGCCAAGGACGCGAAGACCGCCGACCTGCTCGCGAAGAACCGCGTCTATCTGAACGTCACGGCCAACCCGGACGGCAGGATCGCCGGGACCCGCGCCAACGCAGGCGGCTTCGACCTGAACCGCGACTTCATCACCGCCACGCAGCCCGAGACACGGGCGATCCGGCAGATCGCGATCGACAAGCAGCCTGCCGTCATGCTCGACCTGCACGGATACGTCAACGGCACCCTGATCGAGCCGACGACCCCGCCGCACGGTGAGAACTACGAGTACGACCTGTTCCTCAAGAACTCCTACGCGAACGCGCTCGGGATGGAGGCGGCCGTCAACGGCCTCGGCTACACGGCGGAGAAGGACGGTGTGCGCCCCGCCGTGATCCCGTTCCGGGACCAGGAGGAGGGCTGGGACGACTGGCCGCCCATCTTCACCCCGCAGTACATGCCCTTCCAGGGGGCTGTCGCCTCGCACACCATCGAGTTCCCGATGGTCGTCAACAACAACGCGTACAACACGCTGCCGGTCGAGGAGCTGCGCCGCAGGGCCGCGATCAACACCGACATCGCGGGCGCGGCGATGCGCGCGACCCTCGACTACACCCACACGCACCGCGCCTCGGTGCTGGCCGACCAGATCGAGACGTTCCGCAGGGGCGCGGCGGGAGAGCCGCAGCGACCCGTCTCCGAGGAGAGTGTCCCGGGTGTGCCGGGCATCGGCCCCGAGGACGTCTACACCGCGAAGTTCCCGAGGGCGTACGTCGTGCCCGCCGGGTCTTCGCAGCGGTCGGCGACCGCGGCGGCACGGCTGGTCGACCATCTCGTCGCCAACGACGTCCGGGTGGAGCGGGCGGTCACCGCGTTCCGGCTGGCGGGCCGTACGTACCCCGCCGGGTCGTACATCGTCGACATGCGCCAGCCCAAGCGCGGTATCGCCAACGTGATCCTGGCCGCCGGCCGCGACATCAGCGCGGACGTCGGCACCATGTACGACATCTCGGGCTGGAGCCTCGGCCTGCTGTGGGGCGCGGACGTGGACGCCGCCGCCTCCGGCGAGCTGCGGGTCCGCACCCGTACGGTCCACGCCGCGGCGCCCACCGGATACGTCGCCCCGCGCGGCGACCTGCGGCTGCGCCTCGACGACCCCAAGGAACTGGCCGCTCTCAACTCCCTGCTGAAGCAGGGGGTCGAGGTCCGGCGCGCCGGTGACGGCTCGGCGATCGTGCCGGGCTCGGCACGTAGCCGGGCGGCCGTACTCGCGGACCGGCTGGGCGTGGCGTTCCACGCCACGCGGGAGAAGGGCACGACCGCGCTGGAGCGGACCCGGGTCGCCGCGGCCGTCACGGCGGGCGAGCTGTTCGCGCTGCGTGACATGGGCTTCGACGTCGTGCCGGTCTCGACGGCGGTGCTGAACGCGGGCTTCGACTGGTCGACGGCCGATGTGCTGTACGTGTCGTCCGGGCTGGACCACGCGAAGCTGACCCCCGCCGCCCGCGCCGCGTTCGAGGCGAGCGGTGTCGGTGTGGTCGGGCTCGGTGAGCAGGGCGCGGCGTTCAACGAGGCGGCGTCGCTCCTCGAGGTCACGGCGGTGGCGGGCAACGGCGACGCCAACGGTGTGGTGCGGGTGCGGAACGCGGGCGGCCCGATCACGGGCGGCGCCCCGGCGCACACCTTCGTCTACTCGCCGATGTGGTTCACCGGGGCGGGCGCCGGGGTGCGGGTGGACCAGTCGTACGCCACGGGCAACCCGCTGGTGTCCGGCCACTGGCGCGCCACGGAGAAGGGCACGGGCGGGCCGGGCGACGCCGCGGGCCAGGCCGCTGTGGTCTCCGGGACGTCGTCGGCCGGCACGCCGGTGGCGTTGTTCGGCACGGAGCCGATGTTCCGGGCGCACCCGAAGGGTGTCTTCGCGCAGATCGGCCGGGCGCTGCTGGCCCGCTGACCTCCCGCACAGGCCGCAGGGCCGCACCCCGGACGGGGTGCGGCCCTGCGTCGTGCTCGGCGCTGCCGGTCAGACCGCGAGGTCGACCGTGATGTTGCCGCGGGTCGCCTTGGAGTACGGGCAGACCTGGTGGGCCTTCTCGAGAAGATCCTTGGCGGTGGCGGCGTCCACGTTCGGGATGGTCGCGGAGATCTTGACGATGATGCCGAAGCCGTCGTCGTTCTTCCCTATGCCGACCTCGGCGGTGACCGTCGAGCCGGAGATGTCCGCCTTCTCCTGGCGGGCGACGACACCGAGGGCCCCTTGGAAGCAGGCGCTGTACCCGGCGGCGAAGAGCTGCTCCGGGTTCGTGCCGGCACCGCTGCCGCCCATCTCCTTGGGCGGGTTGACCACGACGTCGAGCGTGCCGTCGTGCGTGGCGACACGGCCGTCCCGGCCGTTCTCCGCCGTGGCCACCGCGGTGTAGAGCACCTCGGACTGCTGGATGGACATGAAGTCTTCCTCCTGCTGGTTCGCCGCGACTCGCGCCCACGATCGCGACGGCTGGGCAAGAGCCTAACGGGTGAATCAACCGGCGAGGGAAACGATCATCTTGCCGGTGTTCTCGCCGCGGAGCAGTCCGACGAAGGCGTCGTAGCCGTTCTCGATGCCCTCGACGACGGTCTCGTTGTACTTGAGCTCACCGGAGGCGATCCAGCCCGCCACGTCCTGGACGAACTGCGGCTGGAGCGCGGTGTGGTCGTTCACCAGCATGCCCTGGAGGCGCAGCCGCTTGCCGATGACGAGCGCGAGGTTGCGGGGGCCGGGGGTCGGCTCCGTGTCGTTGTACTGGGCGATCATTCCGCAGATGGTCGCCCGGCCGCCGACGTTGAACGACGAGATCGCCGCCTCGAGGTGCTCGCCGCCGACGTTGTCGAAGTAGACGTCGATGCCGTCGGGGGCGGCCTCCTTCAGCTGCGCGGCCACGGGGCCGTTCTTGTAGTTGAAGGCCGCGTCGAAGCCGTACTCCTCGACGAGGAGCTTGACCTTCTCGTCCGAGCCGGCCGAGCCGATGACGCGCGAGGCACCCTTGATCCGGGCCATCTGGCCGACCTGTCCGCCGACGGCACCCGCGGCGCCGGAGACGAACACGGCGTCGCCCTCCTTGAAGGACGCGACGTCGAACAGGCCCGCGTAGGCGGTCAGGCCGGTCATGCCGAGCACGCCGAGGTAGGCCGAGAGCGGCGCGAGCGAGGCGTCGACCTTGGTGGCGTGCTTGGCGGGCACCTCGGCGTACTCCCGCCAGCCGAGGCCGTGCAGTACGTGGTCGCCGACGGCGAAGCCCTCCGCGTCGGAAGCCACGACCTCGCCGACCGCGCCGCCGTCCATGGGCCGGTCGAGCTGGAAGGGCGGGACGTACGACTTCACGTCGTTCATCCGGCCGCGCATGTAGGGGTCGACGGAGAAGTGGAGGTTCCGCACGAGGATGCGGCCTTCCCCGGGCTCGGTGACGGGCGCGTCGCGCAGCGCGAAGTCCTCGGCCTTGGGCCAGCCATGCGGGCGGGCGACAAGGTGCCATTCACGGCCGGACGCGGGAAGTGCGGACATGCTGCGTTCCTCCTAGAAAAGCTTCATTACCTGAAACAACCATGCGCCTGAATATTTCAGGTTGTCAAGTATCGGGTTATCCTGATGTGCATGGCCGCCCAGCGAACAGATCCCCTGACCCTCGAGGTCGTCGAGCTCATCGGCACCGTCGTGGCGCGTTACCACGAGGAGTACGAGCAGGCCGCGGCCGAGCACTCCCTCACGGGGGCACAGGCCCGTGTCCTGGGGCTGCTCTCCATGGAGCCCACTCCCATGCGCCGGATCGCCCAGAAGCTGAGGTGCGAGCCGTCGAACGTGACGGGGATCGTGGACCGGCTCGAGACGCGCGGCCTGGTCGAGCGCCGCCCCGACCCGGCCGACCGCAGGGTGAAGATCGCCGCGGCCACGCAGGAGGGCCGCAGCACGGCACGCCGGCTGCGGGATTCGCTGGACTTCGCGCGCGAGCCGCTGGCGCAGCTGACGGCGGTCGAGCGTTCGGTGTTGCGGGACCTGCTCAGACGGATGCTGGGCGAAGACGTGTCAGAGCCGCCCGCCGCCGGTTCCTGAAGCCCTCGGGCCTCCCGGCACCGCCAGGCCCCGGCGAAGGGGCGGCGGGCCCGGTACGGCCCCGGCCTAGACGCACCAGAACAGAAAGCGGCTGCACGTCTCGCTCGGCGTCGGCTCCGGAGGTGGCGGGTCCTGCTGGCCCGGCTCCTCGGGATCGTCCGGGTCCGAAGAGGTCCCGTCCGTGCTCCCGGGCTCCTCGGAGCTCCCCGGATCGCCGGAGGACGACGCCGAAGGGGAGCCGTCGCCGCTCGGCCCGGCCTCCGACGGCTCGCCGCTCCCGGCACCGGAGCCCGTACGGCCCGAGCCGCCGTCGCCGTCGCCGTCACCACCACCGCCGCCCCGGGACTTCCCCGGTCGGGGCGAGGACGACTTCGTGACGGCCGGCTCCTTCACATGACCCGGGGCGTCCGGCGACTCGTCGGACGCCGTCGGCTCCGGTATCTCCGACTCGACGACCGGATCCTCCTTGACCGCCGTCGCCGCGCCGTCGTCGCCGGAGTCCTCCATCGCCAGCTCCGCGAGGCTCAGCGCCCCGGCCGCCAGCACGAGGCCGAGCGCCCCGAGCATCACCTTGCGCCCACGCCGCTTACGGGCACGGCGGCCCGCGGGCTTGCGCCGCGACGGGGCCTGGCGGCGCGAACGGCGCGGCCCGGTGCTGTCCGCGGGCTCGGTCACCACGTCCAGTTCGTAGACGTGGTCGGGCTCGGGAGCACGGGGGCTGTGGTGGCGGAGCTCCTCGACCGGTGTGCCGCACCCGGCACAGGCCAGGGCGCCGTTGAGATGCCGTCCGCACGGGTGGCAGTAATCCATGGCGCCCGCAGATTATTCGGCGACGGGGCACCTGCGGTGGGTCAGCCTGTGCAGATCCTGTGTGGAAAGCTCGATTCCGCGGCGAGCCGACTCGCCGCGGTCGACCCCGCCGACCAGGCAGGATGTCGGCCATGACCCCTGACGCCCGCTTCGGACCACTCGACTTCCAACTGGTGCTGCTGCGCCGGATGGCCGACTTCCAGCCGGGCCTCGCGGAGGACGCGCGGCACGCCCTGGGCGCGTCGCTCGCGCAGCAGCGCGAGGCCAATCGGCGCTGGCAGGCGATGCTGCACGCGCGCGGTTCGCGCGGCGCGTTGTCGCGCTACCGCTCGGTGCTCGGCGAACCCGAACAGGTCCGTCGACGGCGGATCGGCGACCTGGAGTGCGACGCCCTGCTGTGGCCCCTGCCGCTCTGGCCGGACCTGCGCTTCGAGGTACTGGCCGCCGGCAACGGCGCGGTGTGGAACGAGTGGCTGGTGCGGGCCCCGGGAGCGGCCGGCCCGGAACTGCGCACCGCGGACGACCTGGCGCCCTGGTCGTGCACCGTCGACGAGGTGGCGAGGGCCTTCCCGCCGGCCCGTCCCATGGAGGGCTCCGCGCCCACCAGATGGCGGCTCTCGTTCACCCTGCCCGGTGGCGAGATGCGCGTCGCCGAGTTCACCTGGGGCCTGCTGCAACGCCTCGTGGACTGATCTGTCGGCCCGTCAGGTGCTACCCCCGACCGGCGCAGCCCAGCGCGCGCCCCGCCCGCGGCGATCGCACGATGCGAACACGTACCGCACTCGGGAGGACCCGCCGTGACCGTCAGCCTTGAGCAGTTGCGCCGTTGCCATGTGGCAGTCGATCTGGGCGCCGCCAGAACCCGCGTCTTCGTCAAGGGCGTCGGCCTTGTCGTCGACGAACCGAGCGTCGCCGCCGTGAACACCCGCACGGGCGCGCTGATCGCGGTCGGCGAGCTCGCCGAGAAGATGACCGGCCGCACCCCGGGCTACATCCGTGTCGCGCGCCCCGTCTCCGGTGGCACCGTCGTCGACATCGACATGGCCCAGCGGATGCTGCGTCATCTGCTCGGGGAGAAGCTCCGCCGGCAGCTGCGCCGCAAGCCCCGGCTCCGCGCGGCCGCCAGCACCCCGCACGACAGCGACCCCCTCGCCCAGCGCGCCACCGTCGAGACACTGGTCGGCCTCGGCGCCCGCCGGGTCGAGCTGGTGGACACCCTGATCGCGGCCGCCGTCGGCTGCGGCCTCCCGGTGGAGCAGCCGAGCGCGACCATGATCATGGTGTGCGGCGCCGCGACCACACAGATCGCCGTCCTCTCCCTCGGCTCGATCGTCACCGCCACCCGTATCCCCATCGGCGGCAACGCCATCGACCACGCGGTGATCCAGCACCTGCGCCACCGGCACGAGCTGATGCTGCCCAGCCAGTCCGTACGGCCGCTCCAGGTCGCCCTGCACGGCAACGGCCTCACCTCGCAGGGCCCCGAGGTGACGGAGATCCACGGCCGGGACGTCGCCACGGGTCTCGCCCGCTCCGTCCGCGTCGACACGGCCGCCGTGCGGGAGGCGATCCACACCCCGCTCACCTCGGTGCTCGACGGGATCGGCAGGGTGCTGCGGGACTGCCCGCCTGACCTCGTCGCCGACCTCGTCGACCGCGGCATCATGATGGTCGGCGGCAGCGCTCTGCTGCCGGGCCTGGACCAGATGCTGCACAACGCCACCGGGATGACGGTCACCATCGCGGAACGGCCCGACACCTGCACGGTGCAAGGGCTCGGCGCGATGCTCGAGGGCCGGATCCAGCCCCTGGACCTCGAGTCGCTCGCCACGGCCGACTGAGACCGGCACTGGAGACGGGACGGTGACCACCGGCCCCGAGGACTCCGCGGCCGGACCGGGCGCAGGCGCCCCGGACGCCCCGGACGGACCCCGCACGAGCGGACCGGCCACCCCGGGCGACGCCGGCCGCCCGGGGCAGCGGCCTGCCGGGGCGCCGCGGCTCGCCGCGCTCATCGAGGCGGTGACCGGCATCGGCACCGACCTCGATCTGCGCACCACCCTCCAGCAGATCGTGGACACCGCCGCCGTACTGACCGGTGCGCACGACGCGTCCCTGGACGTGGCCGACCCCGAGCGGGGCGGCGTCGCCGAACGGTTCACGGCCACGGCGGGCGGCGCGGGGCAACGCCCCCTGCCGGCAGGCGGCCTTTCCACACCCGCGGACGCGCCCCAGGCAGGCCCCGAGCCGCTGCGCATCCCGATCAGGGTGGACACCGAGATGTTCGGCGACCTGCGCCTGACCCCGCGGGACGGCGACGCGTTCACCGAGGAGGACCTGGCGCTGCTGCAGGTCCTCGCGGCGCAGGCCGGTATCGCCATCGGAAACGCACGGCTGCACGAGACGGCCCGGCAGCGCGAACGCTGGATCGAGGGCGCCGCGGCCGTCACCAACGCGCTGCTCACCGGCGAAAGCGCCGACGACGCGCTGATGACCGTGGCCGAGCAGGCACGCGACCTCGCGGATGCCGCCGCCGGCGTGGTGCTCCAGCCCACCGAAGAGGGCGGCATGGAGATCGTCACGGCCTCCACCCTCGACGACCCGCGGGACATCGTCGGCACGACCATCCGGCCCGGTTCGCCGGTGCTCGCCCAACTCCTCGGCGGTGAACCGGTGTTCATCGACGACTCGGCCACCGATCCGCGGATGACCACCCCCGTCCGCAGCCGCTTCGGGCCGAGCATGATGCTGCCGCTGCAGAGCGGCGGGCGGCTGATCGGCACCCTGGCGCTGCCGAGGCGGCGGGGCGGCCGCCCGTACACCGGTCTGGAACGGCTGCTGGCCACCCAGTTCGCCTCACACGCCGCACTCGCGCTGGTGCTCGCGGACGCCCGGCACAACCGTGAACAGCTCGCCGTGTACGAGGACCGGGACCGGATCGCCCGGGATCTGCACGACCTCGTCGTCCAGCGGCTGTTCGCCACCGAGATGATGCTCGAGTCGACGCGCCGGCGGGCCGAGGCCGGGGCGACGGACCGGTTGCTGAGCCAGGCCGTCGACGAACTCGACTCGACCATCCAGGAGGTGCGGACGACGATCTTCGCCCTCCAGCAGCCGCCCGCCGACGCGCCGGCGACCTTCAGGGGCCAGGTGCTGCGCGAGACCCGCGGGGCGGCCGTGCCGCTCGGGGTGCTTCCGTCGGTGCACTTCAGCGGCGCCGTCGACACCCTGGTCCAGGAGCCGGTGGACCGTGAGCTGCTGGCGACGCTCCGTGGCGCCCTGGCCGCCGCGCACCGCAGGAGCGACGTCTCGTCGGTCGACGTGCACGTCGACGCGACGGTACGGCTGCCGGACGGACGGCAGGGCGTACGGCTGACGGTGACGGACGACGGCCTGGACGACGAGGGCACCAGGGGTACGACGCTGACCTGGCATCACCCGCTGTAGCACGCGCCCCGAGCCGGGCGCTGTGGTGCGGGGGGCCGCCCGAGCGGGCCGGAGCCGGAGCGGGTCGGGAGCGGGTCGGGTCCGGGCGCCGGACGCTTCGTCGTCCGCGCGCCCGCGGCGGCTCGGTGCGCCGGAACCCCCGACCGGGCGGCGGCGACCGTCACCGCCCGGCCGGCCTCCCCCGTGGACGCCGGCCGGGCGGTAGGCATTCCCCCGTCGGCCGTCGCCGATCCTGCCGGACTCGAGGGATCCGGCGCATCGTTCCCTGGAGGGAGCCGGCCGCCCGGCGGCTCCTCCGCATGGGGGAGACAATGGCCGTCCCGGGAGACCCGCCGGGTGCGGCATGCGACGACACCAGGAGGCCGACGAGTGAGTTCCCTCTTCCCAGCGCTGGCGGCGACCGCCACCGGCACCGACCGGATCGCCCTCCGGTTCGGGGAACGGTCGCTGACCTACGGGCAGTTGCGGGGCGCGGCGGGTGCCCTCGCGCTACGGATCGGCGGGGCGGAGCGGGTCGCGCTGTGGGCCGGCCCCACCCTCGAGACCGCGGTCGGCGTCGTGGCGGCGCTGCTGGCCGGCGTACCGGTCGTGCCGTTGAACCCGCGGACCGGTGACCGGGAGCTGGCGCACATCGTGGCGGACAGCGGCCCCTCCGCGGTGCTCGCCGCACCGGACGACCGGCTGCCCGCGGCCCTCGCGCCGTTGAGGCGGATCGACATCACGGTGACGGGCACGGCGGGCGAGCTGCCCCCGGAGCCGGCGGCCGAGTCCCCCGCGCTGATCGTCTACACCTCCGGCACCACCGGCCCGCCCAAGGGCGCGGTGCTGCCCCGGCGGGCGGTCGCCGCCTCGCTCGACGCGCTGCGGGACGCCTGGCAGTGGGGCTCCGACGACGTCCTGGTGCACGCCCTGCCGCTGTTCCATGTGCACGGGCTGATCCTCGGCGTGCTCGGACCGCTGCGCCGCGGCGGCGAGGTACGCCATCTGGGCCACTTCGGCCCGGAGGGCGTGGCACGGGAGCTGGGCTCGGGCGGCACGATGCTCTTCGGCGTGCCCACGATGTACCACCGGCTGGCGGAGGCGCTCGACGGCGACGCCGAGCTGACGAAGGCGCTGTCCGGCGCGCGGCTGCTGGTCTCCGGTTCGGCCGCCCTGCCGCTGCCCGACCACGCCCGCATCGCGGAGGCGACGGGGCGCCGGGTGATCGAGCGGTACGGGATGACGGAGACCCTGATGAACACCAGCGTCCGCATCGACGGCGAGGCCCGGCCGGGCACCGTCGGCGTGCCGCTGCGCGGCGTGGAGCTGCGGTTGGTGGAGGAGGACGGCACGGAGATCGCCGCACACGACGGCGAGACGATCGGCGAGATCCAGGTGCGCGGCGACAACCTTTTCACCGAGTACCTGAACCGTCCCGACGCCACGGCCGCCGCCTTCGACGGGGACTGGTTCCGCACCGGCGACATGGCCGTGCGCGAACCGGACGGCTACGTGCGCATCGTCGGCAGGAAGAGCACCGACCTGATCAAGAGCGGCGGCTACAAGATCGGTGCGGGCGAGATCGAGAACGTGCTGCTCGACCATCCGGCCGTCCGCGAGGCCGCGGTGACCGGCGAGCCCGACGCGGACCTGGGCGAGCGGGTGGTCGCCTGGATCGTCGCCGCCGACCCCGCGGACCCGCCGTCCGCGGAGGAGCTGACCGCCCACGTCGCCTCCCAACTCGCCCCGCACAAACGGCCGCGGACGGTCCGGTTCCTCGACGTCCTGCCGCGCAACGACATGGGCAAGATCATGAAGCGGGTGCTCCATGGCTGAGCGTGTGTCCGCCCGCGAGGCGATCGCCCTGGTCAGCGACGGTTTCACCGAGCAGCAGCTCGCCGACCTGCCCGACGCGGGCGACGGCCCGCTCGGCTGGGAGGGCTACGGAGCACAGCGCGACCGCGCCGCGCGCCGGACCGGCTCGGCCGAGTCCGTCGTCTACGGCACGGCGCTGCTCGGCGGCACCGAATGCGTGCTGATCTCCTTCGAGTTCGGCTTTCTCGGCGGTTCGCTGAGCGAGCGGGCCGGGGACAGGCTGGAGGCCGCGTACGGGCTGGCACGTGAGCGGCGGCTGCCGCTCGTCTCGTTGATCGCGACCGGCGGCAGCCGGATGCAGGAGGGGATGATCGCGCTCGGCCAGCTCCAGCGGGTCGCCCGCGCGTCGGTGCTGCTCCGGGAGGCGGGCGTGGCGCACATCGCCGTGCTCCGCGATCCGACGACCGGCGGCGGCTGGGCCACGCTCGGCGCGGGCGCCGACGTGATCCTCGCGCTGCCCGGCGCCCAGGTCGGCTTCGCCGGCTCGCGCGTGCGTCCGGCGGACGCGGACCCGGCCGCGTACACGGCGGAGGGCCAGCTCGCCGCGGGCCAGATCGACGCCGTCGTCCCTCCCGGCTCCCTGCGCGAGACGCTCGCGTTCTGGGTGAAGGCGCTCGCCCCGGCGGCCGTGGCCGGGGAACGGGAGCCCGTGGAGCCGCCGCGGGCGCTGGGCGCCGGCGGGGAACCCGCGCGCACCGGATGGGACGCCGTACGGCAGGCGCGCGGCGCGGAGAGGCCGCGGGCCGAGGCGTACCTCGACGACTACTTCACTCGCCGCGAGCCGCTGCGCGGCGACCGGTGCGGCGGCGAGGACCCCGGCATGCTCTGCGGGGTGGGACTGCGGGACGGGCGCCCTGTCGCGTACGTCGCCCAGGGCGGAACCGCGACCAGGCCGGCCGGTTACCGTACCGCCGCCCGGGTCGTGAGGCTCGCCGACCGGCTGGGGCTGCCGGTGCTGACGCTGATCGACACCCCGGGCGCCGCCAACGACGCGGAGGCGGAGCGCTCCGGCGCAGGCGCTGCCATCGCCGAGCTGTTCACGACGATGGCAGCGGCGCGCACACCGCTGACGAGCCTGCTCATCGGCGAGGGCGGCTCCGGGGGTGCGCTGGCGCTGGCCGCGCCGGGCAACACCTGGGCCACGCCGGCGAGTTACTTCTCCGTCATCGCCCCGGAGCTCGCCGCCGCGATCCTCAAGCGCTCCCCCGACCAGGTGCCGCACCTCGCGGACCAGCTACGGCTGCGCCCCGAGGACCTGGTCGAACTGGGCGTCGTGCGGGGCATCGTGGGGCCGGGGTGACGGCGGGAGGCCCGGTACGGCGCACGTACCGGGCCTCCTCTTCTTCGCCTGCGGGCTACTTCACACCCACCGCGCGGATGATCTCCTGTCGCACCGAGCCGCCCTGGTCGTCCTTCGCGGAGGCCCGGACGGAGATGTACAGCGCGTCCGCGGGGACCCGGACCGTGCCCTCCCAGGCCGCGGACCGGCCCCGGGCGCCGTCGAGTTCCACGGCCGTCCAGGTCTTCCCGTCGTCGAACGACACCTCCAGCGACCCGCCGCCGATCCGGCCGGTGCCCGCCGCGCCCTTGACGTACTCGGCGAAGATCCCGATACCGAGGCGCTTGCCGGCCCGGACGTCACCGCGCAGGTCCGTGTCGACGTCGAAGCCGAGGTTGAGCATCGGGAGCACGGTCCGCCGGTCGGCCGGCGTCTCTGCGGAGCGGACGGTCCACTCGGTGTGGCCCTTCGTCGCCAGCCGCCACCGGTCGGCGTCCAGCGTGGTGTCGGTGACCACCTTGTACGTCTTCTCCGCCGGGTCGGCGCCCCAGGCGTAGGCGCCCGAGCTCATCCTGCGGTCCACCAGCTCGCCGTCCGCGTACACCTCGGTGAACTGCGTCATCGACGCATCGCTCCACACGTCGCCGAAGCCGGTGTGGTCGGGGCCGGAGTCGCCCCAGCCGGGGGTGTTGAACTCGAGGTTGTTGCCGGTCCGAGTCTGTCCCCAGCCGAGTCCGGTGCCCAGCCACGGGTGCAGCACCGGCTTGAACCAGTTGAGTTCGGAGCGGCTGCCGCCCTGGTAGGCGGGAGTGCCGCTGCGCTGCTCGAGGGCCCCGGGGCCGTTGGTGACGGACTCGTGCCAGCGCTGTCCGGAGCCGGTGCTGACGTAGTCCGTCCGCTCGACGGGGAAGGCGATCTTCTCGGGGAAGCCGAAGCCGACGGGGAAGGTGTCGGTGATCGAGTAGCGGAACTCGCCGCCGTCCGCGGGCTTCGCCGCGTGGAACCTGCTGTCGAGCACGGCCAGCTCACCCTTGCCGGGCCGGTAGGCGAGGTCGCGGTCCGGTACGGCGCCGGGGTGCCCCTCCGAGAGGTCGTACACGTACGGCGTGTACTGCGTGCCGGTCAGCTCGAGGCGCTGGTGGCGGCGGGCCGCCTCCCGCAGACGGGCGCCGTCCGCAGCGTCGACGGTGGCGACGTGCAGCGGCCGGTCCTCGTAGCTCTCCGTGCCGAACCACGCCATCAGCCGGCCGGGCGCGTCGTCGGTGACGAACAGGGCCTTCGCCCCCGCGTCCTGGGCGTTCTGGGCGAGCTGCGCGGGGCTGACCGCGCCCGTGTGGTGGACGACTACCGCCTTGCCGCGGACGTCCTTGCCCGCGTAGTCGGCCGTGGTTCCCGCGCCCGCGTCGACGACGGCCGTCCGGTGCTTCCCGTCGAGGACGGCCGTGCCGGCCTGGACCCGGGTGCCGCCGAGCAGCCTGCCGCCCGCGGCGACGTCGAGCATGGGCTTGCCGAGGCGCCAGACGGTCCGGTACGCGAACGAGCCGGTCGCGGGCTTGTCGGTGGGCGCCGCGAAGACGCTGTCGTACAGGGGCGGGACCTGCACCGCGCCGCCGTAGGAGACGCCGTTCGCGTCGCGGTCGAACTCCATCAGCAGCTGACGGGTCTCCGTCCGCCTGCCGACGTCGGCGCGCACCTCCCGCAGCGTCCGCCCGTCGAGGGTGATCTCGCGGTCCCGGTCGAGGGTGATCTCGGGGTCCGTGAGGAATCCGAGGCCGAGGGAGTCCTTCCCGTTGCTGCCGTGTACGTCGAGGAAGGAGGAGACGGTGTACGTGCCCGGGGGCAGCCGCAGTTCGAGGGTGCCGGACTCGCCGACCGTCGCCGGGAAGGGGTCGTTGCCCTTCTCCAGCTTCTGCACACCGAGGTGGGCGGCGGTCGCGGCGCCGTCACGGTCGAGGACGCGGACGGTGAGCGTGTACCGCTCCTCCTCCTTCACCAGCCCGACGGCGGTGTGGGCTACGGTGCGCTCCCCGTCCTTCGCGACGATGCGGGCGGAGGTGTTGCCGACGGGCGCACCGGTGCCGTCGCCGGTGACGGACGTCTGCGCCGTGCCGTGCGCGGGCACGGTGAGGGTCGTGTCGGCGAGGGAGAAGACCCCGGCCGGGGCGTTGTCGACGGCGAGGTCCAGGGTGACGGGCGCGTCGGAGTGGTTGGTGTAGGTGACCGTCTTCGTGACGGGCTCGTTCTCCGCGTACGGCCAGCGGAAGAAGCCGAGGCCCGCGCTGCCGGTCGCGGTGACCGTGGCGCCGACCGCGTCCGGGACGTCGAGCCGGCCGGCGCCGAGCGCGTAGGCGGAGGCGTCGAGCTGCTCGGACGTACTCATCAGCGCGTCCTTGAGCTGCTGCCCGCTCCAGTCGGGGTGCTTCTCCGCGAGCAGGGCGGCGACACCAGCGACGTGCGGCGTGGCCATCGAGGTGCCGCTCATCGCGGTGTACGGGCCCTCGCCGGCGGTGAGCTGCGAGCGTGCGGCGAGGATGTCCACGCCGGGCGCGGACAGGTCGGGCTTGAGCGCGTTGTCGCCGAAGCGCGGGCCCTGGCTGGTGAAGTAGGCGGCCTCGTCCGCCGCGTCGACGGCGCCGATGGTGAGCGCGGCGTCGGCGGCGCCGGGCGATCCGATGGAGCCGGGGGCGCCGCTGTTGCCCGCGGCGACGACGAACAGCGCGCCGGTCTCCGCGGAGAGCGTGTTGAGAGCCTGCGCCATCGGGTCCGTGCCGTCGGAGCCCTCCTGCGAACCGAGGCTCATCGACACGATCTTGGCGTCGATGTCCTTGGCGGCCCATTCCATGCCGGCGATGATCTGCGACTCGCTGCCGCTGCCCTCGTCGCTGAGCACCTTGCCGACGGCGAGGTCCGCGCCCGGGGCGACCCCCTTCTCCCGGCCGCCGGACGCGGCGCCGCTACCACCGACGGTGGACGACACATGGGTGCCGTGGCCGTTGCGGTCGGCGACCTCCTCGCCCTCGATGAAGCTCCTCGACTCCGTGACGCGGTCCTTGAGGTCGGGGTGCCCGGCGTCGACGCCCGTGTCGAGGACGGCGACCTTGACGCCCTTGCCGGTGAGCCCGGCCTCCCACGCCGCGGGTGTGCCTATCTGCGCGTTCGACTCGGCCATGTCGGCCTCGACCCGGCCGTCGAGCCACACCTTGGCGACGCCCGCGCCGAACGCCGACCGGGACTTCGCGGAGGTGACGGCACGCCAGAACTCGCCGGACGCCGCCGCCTCGACGGCAGCGCCGTTGACGCTCGGCAGCGCCCGGACGGTCTCCGCGCCACGGGCCTGCGTCCGCGGTGCGCCCTTCGCGTAGCTCACGATGAGCGGCAGACCGTCCTGGCCCGCGAGCCCCTGCTCGATGAGCCCCGTGACGTCGAAGAGCCTCTCGTCCAGCACGCCGGCGGCCAGGTAGGGACGCGCCTCGTCGGGCACGACGGTGACCCGCCCGTCGGAGATCTCGCTGCGCACGGCGCCCACGGCGCCCTCGGGCCGCTGCACCGCCACCGACTTCCGGCCGCCGCCGAGATCCGTGACGGTCACCTTGTCGCCGGTGACCAGCGTGACGGTGTGTGCCGCCTGGGCGGTCCTGGCGGCGGTCCCGGCCGCCGCGTGGACCGGTTCACGGTCGGCGGCGACGGCCTGCCCGGCCGGGAGCAGGACGAGGGACACGCCGGCGGCGATCAGCCGGGCCCTGCGTCTCGCGGGTGCTCTGGTCATGAACGACTCTCCTCGGGACGCCCGGTGGAAGGGGTGGCTCCGGGCGCTGCGAAGAGTCTCGGCGTGATCAAGGCGGTTGCGAACCGGACTTCGCTGGCGGGTACGTGCCATGGCGGCGACCCGCCAGACGGCGCTCCGGGGCCGGGGCGGGAGGTGCGACGGCACCGGGTCGGGGGCGCCCGGCGCGCCCGACGGGCGGCCCGGGACGGGGGCGCATAGCGTGCGACGGGAGAGACCCGACGGGCAGGAAGGCTTGGAGACGATGGCAGCGCACCCCGAAGGCACGCCCTGCTGGGCCGACGCGATGTTCCCCGACGTGGAGGCCGCGAAGGGCTTCTACGGCGAGCTGCTGGGCTGGACCTTCGACGAGGGCTCGCCCGAGTTCGGCGGCTACACGCAGGCGTTCTCCGACGGCAAGGCCGTCGCGGCCGTCGTGCCCCGGATGCCGGGAACGGGCGGACCGCCGGCCTGGAACCTCTACTTCGCCACGTCCGACGTGGCGTCCGCCGCCGAGAGGATCCGCGACAACGGCGGTGCGCTGCTGATGGATCCGATGCCGGTCGGCTCGTTCGGCACGATGGTCACCGCGGAGGAGCCCAGCGGTGTGTTCTTCAGCCTCTGGCAGCCGGACGCCCACACGGGGTTCGGGAAGACCGGTGAGCCCGGCTCGTACTGCTGGGCGGAGGTCACCACCAGGGACGTGGAGCGGGCGGACCACTTCTTCTGCTCGCTCTTCCCCTACGAGGCGAAGCGGATGCAACAGGACTCGGTCGACTTCACCCTGTGGCACCTCGGCGGTGAACCCGTCGCGGGCCGGCTGCGCATGACGGACGACTTCCCGCCCGACCTCCACCCGTACCTCAACGTCTACTTCGGCGTCGAGGACTGCGACGCGGCGATCGACACGGTCACCAGGCTGGGCGGCACGCTGCAGCGGGGGCCGCTGGACAGCCCCTACGGACGGTACGCGTCGGTCCGTGACCCGCAGGGCGCCGCGTTCTCCGTCATCGACGTCACCACGACCGCAGGCGAGATGCCCAGGTTCACCTGACCCCGGATCCGGAAGTGGCGGGCCCGGCGGGCGGGAGCGTCACGCTCCGGCCCACCACGGCGGTCACCAGAGGCGGCGGGCTCTGCTGCGCCCCCTGGTCCTGCGGCGGGTCGTTGACCCGGCGCAGACCTCCCTCTGCCGGCTCCTCCGCCTCGCCTCCCCGCACGTCCTCCCGGCCAGGGTCCCGCCCGCCGTCGGGGGCGACGCCGTGGCCGGCGCCGGAGCGGGCCCCCGGGTCACCGGTCGCGACGCCGGAGCCGC
Organism: Streptomyces kurssanovii; assembly: GCF_040677245.1. Classification (NCBI taxonomy): domain Bacteria; kingdom Bacillati; phylum Actinomycetota; class Actinomycetes; order Kitasatosporales; family Streptomycetaceae; genus Streptomyces; species Streptomyces kurssanovii. The sequence goes on along the minus strand of NZ_JBFAQK010000010.1, from coordinate 92,801 downwards.
GGCCGGCGGGCGGTGCGGGGCACGGCTCGCGGACGCACCCGTGCTCCGTCGCGGGACCGTTGACCTCCTCCGCGTACGGGGCCGTCCGCCCCGTGCCGGACTGCTGCCGCGTGCCCATGGGCGAGGCGTCGGTCTGCCAGACCTGGGCGGGCGTTTCGTCGCGGACCTTGACCACCACGTTCGCCCCCGGCTCCGTGGACGCGGGCACCATGGCCAGCCGGTCGTTCCATCGCGGGATCACCTGGCCCTGGATGGTCAGGTCGTAGCGGACGTCCACCGCGTCGGGAGCGGTCCGGCTGGTGCAGCCGTCCAGGACAACGATGCCATCGAGTCCGTGGGAGTTGAGACAGAGCGCGGGGGCGGCCGAGCTGCGGAGCCGGCCGTCGCTCTCGTACACCCACTTCTGGGTGGCCGCGGAGGAGCACGCCGCCATGGTCACCTCCGTCCCGGCCTGCGGCGCGGGGGCGGTGATGTCGAGGCACAGTCCGGCCTCCGCGTTGCGCAGCCGGGTGGTCAGCGGGGCCCCCGGATGGTTGGCCGAGGTGGCCGTCGGGTCGGGCGCGGGGCTGGAGGGCCCGGGTGTGCCCGCCCCGGACGCGGGCGGAGCGGTGCCGGTGACGGCGCCGCTGGGGACGGACGGGCCGGCCTGCCTGTCGTCGTCCTGCCAGAGGGCCGACGCCAGGGTGATGACGAGCAGCCCGGTCACGGCCGCCGCGGCCCCCACGGTCAGCGCTCCGGGCGCGATGCCGACCGCCGCGATACGCCGGCCTTTCAGGGCGAGGCTCCGCAGCGTCCCGGGCCCTCCGCCACGTGAGTGCCGGCCGCTCCCCCTCGGGCCGCGGGGCCCGGGGCCTGCCGTGTCCTGCGCCGCCCCGGCCCTGCGCCGTCTCCCCGGCCTCGAGTCGAGATACGGCCCGGCCGCGCCGCCGAGCAGCGCCTCCCCGAGCAGCACACCGAGCCGCCCGCCCGACTGCCTCAGCTGCTCCGCGGCGAACCGGCAGTACGAGCATTCGGACAGATGCACCTGGATGTCGGGGATCAGGACCCCGCCCCGGCGCAGCGAGATGTCGAGCAGGCGGTTGTAGTGGCGGCACTCCGCGGTCGGCGCGTACTCCCGGTGGACCCGCACACACGCCTGCCTGAACTGCTCGCGGGCCTGCTCGAGCTGGGCGGAGGCGACACGTGGATCAAGCCCCGACAAACCCGCCGGTATGGATATTCCCTCGGCCTCGACCTCGGCGTGCCAGAGCAGAACCTGAGCGGTCATCGGCATTACATGGAAAGCCCGGGAGACCAACTGCCTGTTTTCCCCGGGGCCTTCCGGATTCATGAGCCCGGTCAGAACCGAGGCCACCGTCGGGTCGCCGGCCCACGCCTTGGCGATATGACGGACGGTCACCAGAAGATGGGGCCTCAGCGCACCGGCCGCCGCGTTGCGCGCCAGACTTTCCATCAACTGCGCGAAAGCCGCGGTGGTCAGCATCGAAGCGGTTTTGTTCGAGGTCGCACAAATTGAGGCGTAGTCGAACACGGGCTGCCAGTGCCGGGCGAGCAGCGTGGCCATCGGCTGGACTTCAAGACCCCCTCCACCGGCCTGCAGTGCGGCGGCGAGCTCCTCGTCGGAGATCCCGGGGGCGCGGCCGGGCTGCGAAGAAGGGGCGGTTCCGGGCGTGCGGGGATGTTGCATTGACGTCTTTCCATCCATGGCAATGCGGTGGGGGGTTGCTGTGTGGGACCGAAAGAAGTGCACCGATTGGTACATACCTTCGAGCGGGGCGGCTCGACGCTCTTTTGGAGTGGGCCACCGCAATGGAATTCGAACGGTTGATCTGAGCAGTGCTGTTCGGGTGTGAGAGGGCTCACCCTTACACAACTGGCCTACCGCTAACAAGAGTTCTGGAACCCCGACCATTCACAACGTGCCGGTCAAGACAACTTTCGGGCAGGGACACCGCTTTCTGGAACTTGAGTAAGTACAACAATGGAGAAGCATTCCGACGGCCGTGGTTGACGTAAGCGGCAATCACGTCCAGCGGCGGCGGCGACCGCTCCCCGGCTTACGGCGACCCGCACGCGCGGATCAGCCGCTCACACCCCGCGGTTGCCCGACCGCGTGTGGCGGCAAAAAGCGGGACCGCGGCAATTACCCTGCGAGAAACCGACCTGTATCGCAAAAGGAGCGTCCAGTGGCATCTCGCCTCAACCCGTACATCAGCTTCGCCGGCAACGCCCGTGAGGCCATGGAGTTCTACAAAAGCGTCCTCGGCGGAAACCTGCGGCTGAACACCTACGCCGACATCGGCGGCGAGACCTCGCCCGACGACGCCGACAAGATCATGCACGGGATGCTCGAGACCGAGCGCGGCTTCACGCTGATGGGAGCCGACACCCCGCCCGGGATGGAGCACAAGCCCGGCAACAACTTCTCGATCAGCCTGAGCGGCGAGGACGCCGGCGAACTCCGCGGCTACTGGGACAAGCTCTCCGCCGACGGCACGGTGAACGTTCCCCTCGAGAAGCAGATGTGGGGCGACACGTTCGGCATGTGCGTCGACCGCTTCGGCATCTCCTGGATGGTCAACATCAACGAGAGCCAGGGCTGACCTGGGGCTCTCCGCCCGGCGCGGGTGTGCGGCCGCCCCGGCCGCACACCACCCCGTAGCCTGGAACCGCCCAGACACCCGTCAGCGGAGTCGTCCGTGACCATCGTCCACCGCCTCGCCACCACGCCGGCAGCACCGACGCGTGGCGCGGAGCACGTCTGGTACGCGTCGTACGGCTCGAACATGGACACCGGCCGGCTGCGGTACTACCTCACCGGCGGCCGGCCCCCCGGCGCGGCGCGGACCTACCCGGGCTGCCGTGACCGGCGACCACCGGTGCGCTCCGCACCGGTCGAGTTCCCGGGGGCGCTGTACTTCGCGACCGAGTCGCCCGTATGGCAGGGCGGCCGGGCGTTCTACGACCCCGCCGCCGACGGCGTCGTCAGGGGCCGCGCCCACCTCGTCACCGTGCAGCAGTTCTCCGACATCGCCGCGCAGGAGATGTACGAGATCCCCGGCAAGGACCTCGACCTCGCCGCGGTGCTCACCGACGGCAGCGCCGCCCTCGGCCCCGGCCGGTACGAGACGCTGGTCCTCCTCGGCCACCTCGAGGACATCCCGGTCCTCACCTTCACCGCACCGTGGCGCCTGTCGGAAGTGGCCTGGAACAAGCCCTCGGCCCCGTATCTGCTGCACCTGGCCCACGGGCTGTGCGCCGACGGCACCTGGGAGCCGTCGGCCGTGGCCCGCTATCTGTCAGGGTGCCCGGGAGCGGCGGAAGCCTGGACACTGAGCGAGCTCACCACGCTGATCGAGGGGCTCGAGGGGCCGGGAGAGTGAACTCGCCGGAGGATTCGGAAGGGATGTCGCGCGCCTCACGAGGAGGAGAGACGTTTCCCCTTACCTTCCTTGGGTGGGGCGGGTGGGACTCGAACCCACGGCCGACGGATTATGAGTCCGCTGCTCTAACCGGCTGAGCTACCGCCCCTAACGGCGCGTCGCGCACATTTGTGCGCGCCGTCTGCCGCAGCATAGCCGGTCATACGATCTCCTGCCTCGCATGGTCGACAACGCTCGACCATGAGGACCCCGCTGCGCCCCGCGCGGTTCCGGATGTAGCCGGGAACACACCGAACGGACCGTCCGGGCTCCCGTACGCGCACATGAAAAAGGGCCCCGAGGGGCCCTCTTCCCATCTGCTCCCCCGGCTGGACTCGAACCAGCAACCCTCCGGTTAACAGCCGAATGCTCTGCCAATTGAGCTACAGGGGATCGCGCTCCCCCGACTGGACTCGAACCAGTAACCTGCCGGTTAACAGCCGGCTGCTCTGCCAATTGAGCTACAGGGGATTGCTGCGTGTGCACCGAACGTACCTACCCGGGGCGTCCCAGGGGGCGTGCGCTCGCTGCGACACATACATTAGCGCAACCAGGGGGGTGCTCCGCCAATCGGTATGGCGCCGGGTGATCACAGGTCCCGACGGGTAGGCGGGCAGCACCGACGCAACGGAAGGGTGTCACCCATGCGGTACAAGCTCACGTTCGTCGCGGGACTGGCCATCGGCTTCGTGCTCGGGACACGGGCCGGGCGCGAGCGCTACGAGCAGCTCAAGAAGTCCGCGCGACAGATCTCGCAGAACCCGGCGGTCCGCAACGCCGCCGAGTCCGCCGCCCACAACGGCCGCGAGGCGGCGGGCAAAGCCTTCCACGCGGTCAGCGACAAGGTCGGCGACCGGGTTCCCGACTCGGTGGCGGACCGGGTGCGGGCGCTCCGGGAGCGGGGCGGCGGCGCCGAGGACGACTGGGGAACGACCAACACCTGAGGCGGCCGGCCCGGCGCACGGCAGGCGTGACGCCGGACACCGTCCGCGTACGGCAGAATTCCGGACATGGGGATAGTCGCCGGGTTGGACAGTTCGTCTGGGTTCACGCGCATCGTCGTCTGCGACGCGGACACGGGAGCCGTGCTGCGTCAGGGGTGTGCGCCGCACCCCGTGGAACCCAAGGCCACCGACATCGATCCGCAGGCGTGGCTGCTCTCGCTCGGTGAGGCGGCCACCGGCGGCCTGCTCGAGGGCGTCCAGGCCATCGGGGTCTCCGCGCAGCAGCACGGCCTGATCACACTGGACGCCCACGGCGCTCCGGTGCGCCCGGCCATGCTCGGCAACGACAAGCGGGCGCAGGCCGCCGCCGCCGATCTCATCGACGCACTCGGCGGCCGGCAGGCCTGGGCGGAAGCGGTCGGTTCCGTGCCCCAGGCCGGGCAGCCGGTCGCGAAGCTCCGCTGGCTCGCCCGCGCGGAGCCGGACGCGGCACGTCGCGTCGCCGCCGTGATGCAGCCGCACGACTGGCTGGTGTGGCAACTGCTGGGCCGCCCGGCCCGCAGGACCACGGACCGCGGCGGCGCGTCCGGCACGGGCTACTGGTCGGCCGGCACGGGGGCGTACCGCTCCGATCTCGTCGAGCTGGCGCTCGGGCAGCAGTGCACGCTTCCCGAGGTGCTCGGCCCCGCGGAAGCCGCGGGCACCACTCCGGAAGGGCTGCTGATCTCGGCGGGCACCGGCGAGACGATGGCGGCGGCCTTCGGGCTCGGGGTGGCCGTCGGGGACGCGGTGGTGTCGCTGGGGGCGTCCGGTTCCGTGATGGCCGTGCACCACGAGGCGCTGCCCGACCCGAGCGGGACGATCACCTCCTTCGCCGACGCGACCGGGATGCATCTGCCGGTCGTGCACACCCTCAACGCCGTGCGGGCCCTGCGCGGCAGCGCCGAACTCCTGGGCGTCGCCGACCTCTCCGAGCTCTCGGCGCTGGCCCTGAAGTCGACGCCCGGCTCGTCCGGACTGGTGCTGCTGCCGTATCTGGAGGGCGAGCGGACACCGCAGCTGCCGCACACCGCGGGCACGCTGACCGGTCTGCGACGTGAGTCGATGAAGCCCGAGCACCTGGCTCGGGCCTCGTTCGAGGGCATGCTCTGCTCGCTGGCGGACGCGATGGACGTACTGCGCCGGCGGGGCGTGGAGGTGCGCCGGGTGTTCCTGCTGGGGGCGGCCGCCGAGCTGCCCGCCGTACAGGCGCTCGCACCGGCGATCTTCGGCGCGCAAGTCGTCGTGCCGCAGCCCGCCGACTACGCGGCCCTGGGCGCGGCCCGGCAGGCCGCGTGGGCGCTGGGCGCCGCGCAGGGGACGCTGTCCCCGCAGGCGCCGCCGGCCTGGCAGGGCGCCGCGGCGCAGGTGTTCGAGCCGGGCGAGGAGCTGGCAGTGGGCCAGGCAGTACGTCAGCAGTACGGCGCGACGCGCGACCAGATCCATCCCGGGGCCTTCGACGCCACACCGTGACGCGCGGTCGTACGAGCTGTTCTTGACCGGCGCTTGGGGAAAACCCTTGTGGGTTCACCGACCCGGTGTCGGAAGATGGGGTGACCCCCGATCTTGCCGAGCCCGAGAGACAGCGCGTGCTGATACGACTGCTGCGGACCTATCTCCGTCCGTACAAGAGACCCATTGGCTTCCTGGTGGCGCTGCAACTGCTGCAGACCAGCGCCACCCTCTATCTGCCCACCCTGAACGCGGACATCATTGACAACGGTGTCGTCAAGGGCGACACCGGCTACATCCTGGCCCTCGGCGCCCTGATGATCGGCGTCAGCGTCGTCCAGGTGCTCTGCAACATCGGAGCCGTGTTCTACGGGGCGCGGACGGCGGCCGCGCTCGGCCGCGACGTCCGTGCCGACATCTTCGGCCGGGTGCAGAGCTTCTCCGCCCGTGAGGTCGGCCACTTCGGGGCGCCGTCGCTCATCACCCGCACCACCAACGACGTCCAGCAGGTCCAGATGCTGGTGCTGATGGCGTTCACGCTGATGGTGTCGGCGCCGATCATGTGCGTCGGCGGCATCGTGATGGCGCTCGGCCAGGACGTGCCGCTGTCGGCGGTGCTGCTCGCGGTCGTGCCGGTGCTCGGCATCTGCGTCTCCCTCATCGTGAAGAAGATGCGGCCGCTGTTCCGCACCATGCAGGAGCGGCTCGACACCGTGAACCGGGTGCTGCGTGAGCAGATCACCGGCAACCGCGTGATCCGGGCCTTCGTACGGGACGAGTACGAGAAGGGGCGCTTCCGCGAGGCGAACCAGGAGCTGACCGACGTTTCGATGTCCACCGGCCGGCTGATGGCGCTGATGTTCCCGACCGTGATGACGGTCGTGAACGTCTCCTCCGTCGCGGTCGTCTGGTTCGGCGCGCAGCGCATCGACAGCGGCGCCATACAGATCGGCGCGCTGACCGCGTTCCTCGCCTACCTGATGCAGATCGTGATGGCCGTGATGATGGCCACCTTCATGTTCATGATGGTGCCGCGCGCCGAGGTGTGCGCGGAGCGCATCCAGGAAGTACTGGACACCGACTCGAGCGTGGTGCCGCCGCTCGCTCCGGTGACCGAGCTGCGCGGCCGCGGTCAGCTGGAGGTACGGGGCGTCGACTTCCGCTACCCCGGGGCGGAGGAGTCGGTGCTGCGCGGCGTCGACCTGGTGGCACTCCCGGGCGAGACGACCGCGATCATCGGCTCCACCGGCAGCGGCAAGTCGACACTGCTCGGCCTGGTGCCACGGCTGTTCGACGTGACGGGCGGCGAGGTGCTCGTCGACGGGGTCGACGTACGGGAGCTCGAGCCGGCGCTGATGGCGAGGACCGTGAGCCTCGTACCCCAGAAGCCGTACCTCTTCTCCGGGACGGTGGCGACCAACCTCCGCTACGGCAAGCCCGACGCGAGCGACGAAGAACTGTGGCAGGCGCTCGAGACGGCGCAGGCCGCCGGCTTCGTACGCGGGCTGGAGGGCGGGCTCAACGCCCCCATCGCCCAGGGCGGCACGAACGTGTCCGGCGGGCAGCGCCAGCGGCTCGCGATCGCGAGGACGCTCGTCCAGCGGCCGGAGATCTATCTTTTCGACGATTCGTTCTCGGCACTCGACTACGCCACGGACGCGGCGCTGCGCGAGGCGCTCGCTCGCGAGACGTCGGGCGCGACGGTCGTGATCGTCGCCCAGCGGGTGTCCACGATCCGCGACGCGGACCGGATCGTGGTCCTCGACGAGGGCAGGGTCGTGGGGACCGGCAGCCATCACGAGCTGATGGAGAGCAATGAGACGTACCGAGAGATCGTGCTCTCGCAGCTGACGGAGGCTGAGGCCGCATGAGCGGGCCGGGTGGACGCATGATGACGGGTCCCGTCGAGCGATCGATGGACTTCAAGGGCTCGGGCAAGCGACTGCTGCGGCAGCTCGCGCCCGAGCGGGCGACGCTGTGGGTGATGCTCGCGGCCGGTGTGCTGAGTGTCGCCTTCGCGGTGGTCGGGCCGAAGATCCTCGGCCGGGCGACCGACCTGATCTTCGCCGGGATCGTCGGCCGGCAGATGCCGGAGGGCACCTCCAAGGAGCAGGCGCTGGAGGGCATGCGGCAAAGCGGCGACGACGGCCTCGCGGACATGCTCTCCGGTGTGGACTTCGTCCCCGGCGAGGGCATCGACTTCAACGCCGTCGGCGAGGTACTGCTGCTGGCACTGGCCGTGTTCGTGGCCGCCGGACTGACGATGCTGGTGGCGACGCGACTGTCGATCACGGTCATCAACCGCACCGTGTACCGGATGCGCGAGGACGTGCAGACGAAGCTGTCGCGGCTGCCGCTGTCGTACTTCGACAAGGCCAAGCGCGGCGAGGTCCTCAGCCGGGCCACCAACGACATCGACAACATCTCGCAGACCCTGCAGCAGACGATGGGGCAGATGATCAACTCCCTGCTCACCATCGTCGGTGTGCTGGCGATGATGTTCTGGATCTCACCGCTGCTGGCGCTGGTCGCGCTGGTGACGGTGCCCGTGTCCGTCTTCGTGGCGGCGAAGGTCGGCAAGCGGTCGCAGCCGCAGTTCGTGGCGCAGTGGAAGTCGACCGGCGCGCTCAACGCCCATATCGAGGAGATGTACACCGGCCACTCGCTGGTGAAGGTCTTCGGCCGCCAGGAGGAGTCGGCGCGGGACTTCGCCGAGCAGAACGAGGCGCTGTACGAGGCCGGGTTCAAGGCGCAGTTCAACAGCGGCATGATGCAGCCGCTGATGTTCTTCATCTCCAACCTGAACTATGTGCTGGTGGCGGTCGTCGGCGGTCTGCGGGTCGCGTCAGGCTCACTGTCGATCGGTGACGTGCAGGCGTTCATCCAGTACTCGCGGCAGTTCTCGATGCCGCTGACCCAGGTCGCCTCGATGGCGAACCTGGTCCAGTCGGGCGTCGCGTCCGCCGAGCGGATCTTCGAGCTGCTGGACGCCGAGGAGCAGGAGACGGATGCCCCGTCCGCGGAGCGGCTCGAGCGGCCCCGCGGCCAGGTCTCGCTGGAGAAGGTCTCGTTCCGCTACGACCCCGACAAGCCGCTCATCGAGGACCTGTCGCTCGCCGTCGAGCCGGGGCACACCGTCGCGATCGTCGGCCCGACCGGTGCGGGCAAGACCACGCTGGTCAATCTGCTGATGCGGTTCTACGAGGTGACCGGCGGGCGGATCGCGCTCGACGGCGTCGACATCGCCAAGATGTCCCGTGAGGACCTGCGTTCCGGGATAGGCATGGTGCTCCAGGACACCTGGCTGTTCGGGGGCACGATCGCGGAGAACATCGCGTACGGAGCCTCCCGGGAGGTCACTCGCGAGGAGATCGAGGAGGCGGCGCGGGCCGCGCACGCCGACCGGTTCGTCCGCACGCTGCCCGACGGCTACGACACCGTCATCGACGACGAGGGTTCGGGCGTCAGCGCGGGCGAGAAGCAGCTGATCACCATCGCGCGGGCGTTCCTGTCCGATCCGGTGATCCTGGTGCTCGACGAGGCGACGAGCTCCGTCGACACCCGCACGGAGGTGCTGATCCAGAAGGCGATGGCGCGTCTCGCGCACGGGCGGACGAGCTTCGTGATCGCGCACCGGCTCTCGACCATCCGGGACGCGGACGTGATCCTGGTGATGGAGGACGGGTCAATCGTCGAACAGGGCACGCACGAGGAGCTGTTGGCGGCGGACGGGGCGTATGCGCGGCTGTATTCGGCGCAGTTCGCGCAGGCGGTGGTCGAGGTGGAGTGACGTGAGGGTCCGGGGGCTCCTCCCCCTACGCCTGGCGGCGTGGGGGGACCCCCACCGGACCCCCGCGCCTCAATCGCCGGCGGGGCTGACAAAGTCAGTCCGCCTGGGGGCACCTCCCACGGCCGCCAGGCCGTAGGGGGAGTTTGAGGGCACCGCGCGAAGCGCGGTACGGGTCCGGGCGGAGCCCGCCACGCGGCGGAGCCGCACATCGGTACAGCGGGAAGGGGCGGGTCGGGGACAGGCCCGCCGCAGGCGCGACCAACGCGACCGGTTCGCAGGCGCGGCGACGGCAGGGACCGGGCGACGCCGGAACGGGCGACGCGGGCCGGTAAGCCGGGCCGGGCGGCAGGGCCGGTCAGTCGAGGTAGCCGCGGAGTTGGTCCGCGAACGCGTGGTCGCGGAGCTTGTTGAGCGTCTTCGACTCGATCTGGCGGATGCGTTCGCGGGTCACGCCGAACAGGCGGCCGATCTCCTCGAGCGTGCGGGGGCGGCCGTCGTCGAGGCCGTAGCGCAGCTGGACCACCTTGCGTTCGCGCTCGCCCAGCGTGGACAGCACCGCGTCCAGGTGTTCGCGCAGCAGCAGGAACGCGGCGGACTCGACCGGGGACGCCGCGTCGCCGTCCTCGATGAGGTCGCCGAGGGCGACGTCGTCCTCCTCGCCCACCGGGGCGTGCAGGGACACCGGCTCCTGTGCCAGCCTCAGCACCTCGCTGACCCGCTCAGAGGTCAGTTCGAGGTGCGTGGCGACCTCTTCCGGGGTGGGCTCGTAGCCCCGCTCCTGGAGCATCCGGCGCTGGACCCGGACCACCCGGTTGATCAGTTCGACGACATGGACGGGCACCCGGATGGTGCGGGCCTGGTCGGCGAGGGCGCGGGACATGGCCTGGCGGATCCACCAGGTCGCGTACGTGGAGAACTTGTAGCCGCGGGCGTAGTCGAACTTCTCCACCGCCCTGATCAGGCCGAGATTCCCCTCCTGGACGAGGTCGAGCATGGTCAGGCCGCGGCCGACGTACCGTTTGGCGACGGAGACGACGAGGCGGAGGTTCGCCTCGATGAGACGCCGTTTGGCCATCCGTCCCATGACGACGAGCCGGTCGAGGTCGACGGCCAGCTGCGAGTCCGGGTCCGGGGTGTTCGCCAGCTTCTCCTCCGCGAAGAGACCGGCCTCGACCCGGCGGGCGAGCTCGACCTCCTCGGCGGCGGTCAGCAGCGGGATGCGGCCGATCTCCCGCAGGTACTGGCGGAACAGGTCGGAGGACGGGCCGCCGGTGTCCGCGCCGCGCCCGGTGCGCCGCGGGGGCTCCGGAGGCTCGACGGCCTCCTCGATCAGACTGCCCGGCAGGGCGTCGGGGTGCCCGGCGGGCAGGCCCTGCGCGGGCACCTGCTCGACCGCGGTCGCGAGGACTGCCGCGACGGCGTCGGTATGGGTCTCGGTCAGGGTCTGGGTCTGCACGGGGCGACCTCCAGGGTGATCGCTGCCGGTCGGGGGTCGGGGGCAGCTCCGAGGGCTCAGGCACCGCCACCCAGTGTGGGGTACGACACATCACCGCCACGAGGGGCGTGCGGCGACTTTTTGAGACCCGTGCGTGACCGGCCGGTTACTCGGATGCCGGACGTCCGGCGCTTTGGCAGACTGCGCCGGTGAACAGGCTGTGCGAATACGAGACCCATGTGACGGTGCGCTGTACGGACGACGCGGCTCGCTCCGGGCTGGACTCGTGGGCGGGCGCCGCGGGGCTGAAGGTGACGCACATCGTGCTCGCCCGGGGCCGGATGGTGTCCCAGCCGATGCTGACCCTGCGGGGCACCGAGGATCTGGCCTCTCAACGGGCGGCGGCCGACCGGCTGGTGGCACGGCTGCGCGCCGGCGGTTTCGACCCGGTGCGGGTGAAGATCGAGACCACGCCGTGGTCACCGGAGGTCCGCACCGCGGACGGCGGCTACTTCGAGCACCATCTGAAGCTGCTGCTCGAGGAGGACTTCGACCGCGAGGCGCTGACGGACCTGGCGGTGCGCCACGGTGCGCATCTGTCGTGGAACGCGCGCCGGGTGGCGGCGGGGGGCCGGCACGAGCGCTTCGTGACGCAGCGCCGCCGCGGTGTTTCCGCGGAGCAGGCGGGCGCGGCATGTGACGCGCTGACAGCCGAGTTGGCCGCCGAGGGGTTCGAAGTCCTCGGCGAAGAGCGGGAGTTCGTGCTGTACGACAGCGACCTGTCGGTGGACGACGGTTGGATCGACGAGGGGGCGGAACGATGAACGCGAACTGGGAGCCGACGATTCCGGGCGGTCCTGACGACCCGGCGGAGCCGAGGGAGGAACGCGTGCGGCGCCGGACGGAGCTGCCTCGCACGTTGCACGCGGGTGTGGGGCCCGGCGCGTCCAGGCACCGGCTGTTCGACCCCGCCCTGAAGCACTTCGACAGCGCGTACCGGCCCGCCGACTCCGTGGTGCCCGAAGAGCTGCGCCCCGCCTGGGGGGCGGCGCGACGACGCGCGCTGGAGAGCGTCGTCACCGCGGTCTCCCGTTCGGGGTGGGCCGGTTCGCTGGTGCTGCGCGGCAGCATGCTGCTCGCCGACCGGTTCGGGGACGCCGCGCGGGAGCCGAAGGACCTCGACTTCGTCGTCGTCCCTGCGGACTGGCGCATCGAGGAGGAGCGCACCACCACCATGCTCGACGACATCGCGGCGGCGGCGCAGCGCGCCACCGAGGAGCAGGCGGGCGGCCCGGTCATCGATGCGGCAGGCGCCGAGTCCGAGTACATCTGGACGTACGAGCGGGTGCCGGGCCGCCGCATGGTGCTGCCGTGGCAGGCACCCGGGCTGCCCGCCGGGCAGGTGCAGCTCGACTTCGTCTTCAACGAGAAGCTGCCCGTGGAGCCCGGCTCCGAGAAGGTGTGCGGCGTGCCGCTGCTGACGGCGACCCTCGAACTGTCGCTCGCCTGGAAGGTGGTGTGGCTGATCGACGACCTGTATCCGCAGGGCAAGGACCTGTACGACGCGGTGCTGCTGGCGGAACGGGGCCCGCTGGGGAACGCGCTCCTTCAGGAGGTGTTCCGGCTGTCGGGGAACGAGTGGCCTACCGGTGGGCAGGAGGAGCTCCGCCTGGAGGACCTCCGGGACTCCCTGCGGCACATGGACTGGAACCATTTCGCCCTGGACTATCCGCAGTTCGCCGACGGAAGGGACGAGTACGTCCGGCGGCTGCTGACCGCGCTGGCGCCCACGTTCGCCGCGTAGCGGCGCGGAGCGGCGCCTCGGGCGCCGGATGTGCGGCCGCTAGAGCGCGGCCGCGCCCTGGTTGCGCAGCGACTGCGCGTACTGCTGGAGCACCCACAGTTCGTTCGCCACCGCCGCGTACCGCTCCTGGTCGCCTCCTGCGCCGAGGCGGGCCATCGTGCCCTGGACCTCGCGGATGCGGCGGTCGACGGCGCGCAGACGGACCTGGACGAGCTGCATGCCCGCGTACACCTCGTCGACCGCGCGGGCGTGCACCGCTTCCACGGCGAGCTCGGTGACCAGGGCGCGCACCGTGTCGTCGGGGGCGGCTTCGCGGACGCGGGCCAGATAGCCGGAGGCGTCCCGGGTGCCCTGTTCGGCGCCGCCGGCCTCCTCGATGGTCCGGCGGACCGCGGCGTACGGCGGGGCGGTGAACTCGTCGACGCCGTACGCGTCGAAGGCCGGGGAGACCAGCTCGGGGTGCTGGAGGGCCAGTTTGAGCAGTTCACGCTCGGTGCGGTGGGCGGGGCTGCGCAGGTTGAGTGCCGGACCCGACGGCGCGGCCTGGGCAGGCGCGCCGGGCGCGGGATGCGATGCCCTGGAAGGGCCGCCCCTGCGCTCCCCCCGGTCACCGCCGCGGTCGCGGGCCCAGCGGGCGAGCTGGGCGACCCGCTTGACGACGAACTGGGTGTCGAGGATGCCGAGGATGCCGGCCAGTTGCACGGCCGACTCGTGCTGGATGGCGACGTTCTTGATGCCGGCCACGATCGGGGCGGCCTCGTCGAGGGCCGCCGCGCGGCCGGCGGGCGTCTCCAGGTTGTGGCGTCTCACCATCTGCCGGATCGCGAACTCGAAGAGCGGCGTGCGCGTCTCGACGAGCTTCTGCACCGACTCGTCGCCTTCCGCGAGCCGCAGCTCGCACGGGTCCATGCCGCCGGGTGTGATGGCGATCGACGTCTCGGCCGCGAACTTCTGGTCGTCCTCGAAGGCGCGCAGTGCCGCCTTCTGGCCGGCGGCGTCACCGTCGAAGGTGAAGATCACCTCGGCGGTGGCGTTGTCCATCAGCAGCCGCCGGAGGATCTTGATGTGGTCGCCGCCGAACGAGGTGCCACAGGTGGCGATGGCGGTGGTGACTCCGGCGAGGTGGCAGGCCATGACGTCGGTGTAGCCCTCGACGACGACGGCCGTGCTGGTGCGGGCGATCTCCTTCTTGGCGAGGTCGATGCCGTACAGCACCTGCGACTTCTTGTAGATCGCCGTCTCGGGCGTGTTCAGGTACTTCGGGCCGTTGTCGTCGTCGCGGAGCTTACGGGCGCCGAAGCCGACGACCTCCCCGGTGATGTCCCGGATCGGCCACATCAGCCGGCCGCGGAACCGGTCGATGGGACCGCGCCTGCCCTCCTGCGAAAGGCCGGAGAGGGTCAGCTCCTTGTCGCTGAACCCCTTGCCGCGCAGATAGCGGGTGAGGTGGTCCCAGCCGGCCGGGCTGTAGCCGACGCCGAAGTGCTGGGCGGCGGCCTGGTCGAAGCCCCGCTCCGCGAGGAACTTCCGGCCGATCTCGGCCTCGGGGCCGTCCAGCTGCTCCACGTAGAACTGTGCGGCGATCTTGTGGGCCTCGACCAGCCGGATCCGCTCGCCCCGCTGATGGGTGGGGTTGTACCCGCCCTCCTCGTAGCGCAGGGTGATGCCCGCCTGGGCGGCGAGGCGCTCGACCGTCTCGGAGAACGAGAGATGGTCGATCTTCATCACGAAGGCGATCGTGTCGCCGCCTTCCTGGCAGCCGAAGCAGTGGAAGAGACCCTTGCTCGGGCTGACCTGGAAGGAAGGAGACTTCTCGTCGTGGAAGGGGCACAGGCCCTTCAGGTTCCCCCCGCCTGCGTTGCGCAGCTGGAGGTACTCGGAAACGACGGCGTCGATCGGGACCGCGTCCCGGACCGCCTTCACGTCGTCATCGTTGATCCTGCCTGCCACGCGTGAATTCTACGGTGACGCGGCGACACTCCCGTCAGCCGGAGAGGTTCACGAGGTCGGTGAGCGGCACACCCGGATCGCCGAGCGTCTGCGGGTCCACCTGCGCCCGGCTCCGGATCAGCTGCTGGATCGGTGCGGTGACGTCCCACACATTGACGTTCATCCCGGCGAGCACCCGGCCGTCCTTGAGCCAGAAGGCGATGAACTCCCGCCTTCCGACGTCGCCGCGGAGCACGACCTGGTCGTACGAGCCGGGCGGCGCCCAGCCCGAATACTCCATGCCGACGTCGTACTGGTCCGAGAAGAAATACGGGACCCGGTCGTAGGTCACGTCCTGGCCGAGCATGGCCCGGGCGGCGGCCGGGCCGCCGTTCAGGGCGTTGGCCCAGTGCTCGACGCGCAGCCGGGTCCCGAGCAGCGGGTGCCGGGCGGCGGCGACGTCCCCCGCGGCGTAGATGTCGGGATCGGAGGTGCGCAGGCTCTCGTCGACGGCGATGCCGCCGCCCTCCGCCCGGTCGGCGAGGTCGAGGCCCGCCGCGTCGGCGAGCGCGGTGCGCGGGGCCGCGCCGATGGCGGCGAGGATCTCGTGCGCCGGGTGCTCCTCGCCGTCGTCGGTGCGGGCCGCGAGGACCATGCCGTCCTGCCCGATGATCTCGGTGAGACGGACGCCGAAGTGGAAACGGACGCCGCGCTCGCGGTGCAGTTCGGCGAATACCTGGCCGAGCTCGGGGCCGATGACCTGGTGCAGCGGGGTGGCCTCCGGCTCCACGACGGTCACCTCCGCACCGTAGCCGCGGGCCGCGGCGGCGACCTCGAGGCCGATCCAGCCGGCGCCGGCGATGATCAGGTGCCCGTTGTCGCGGCCGAGGGCGGCGAGCACATGGCGCAGCCGGTCGGCGTGGGCGAGGCGGCGCAGATGGTGGACGCCGGCCAGACCGGTGCCCGGGATGTCCAGCCGGCGGGGCTCGGCGCCGGTGGCGAGCAGCAGCTTGTCGTAGTGGACGACGGTTCCGTCGCCGAGGCGCACGGAGCGGGACTCGCGGTCGATGGACACGACGGTCTGGCCCAGGTGCAGCTCGATGTCGGCCCGGGCGTACCAGGCCGGATCGTGGACGAAGGCGCTGTCGCGTTCGTCCTTGCCGGTCAGATACGCCTTGGACAGCGGCGGACGTTCGTAGGGGCGGTCACGTTCGTCGCCGATGAGGATCACTCGCCCGGTGAACCCTTCGGCACGGAGGGTCTCGGCGGCCTTGGCCCCCGCCAGCCCACCGCCGACGATGACGAATGTCCGATGTGCGTCGACCACGTGATGCCTCCTCGTTGCTTCTCCGCAGCGCAGCCTTCAGCGAGCGTCCCGCACGGAGCGATATGGCGGAAGAGGGAGTGCCCTCCGGCGTGTCAAAAACGGACGAATCACTCGGTGCGTGGCACGGGTGCTCCCGGGGTCGTCGTGCCCTCCATCAGCGCCGGGCGGTGAGGCGGACGTGCAGCGTGCGGGCGGAGGCGTCCGTGAGGTTCGCGATCTGGTCGACGATCACACGCTTGCGCGCCCGGTCGTCCGCCGCGGCCTCGAACATGGCACGGAACTGCGGTTCCAGGCCCTCCGGCGCGCGGGCGGTGAGCGCCTGCGCCAGCTCGGCGAGCACCACGCGCTGGTCGGCGCGGAGAGCCTCCTGCTCGGCGCGCTGCATCACATAGCGGTCGGCCACCGCCTTCAGCACGGCACACTCGTTGCGCGTGGCACGGGGGACGACGAGCTCCGCCCCGTACCGGGTGAGCATGCCGCCGCCGTACGCCTGCCGGGTGGCGCCCTCTGCGGCGAGCGCGAACCGGCCGATGAGCTGGCTCGTGGCGTCCTTCAACCGGGCCTGGGCGACCGCGGACCCGTCGTACTGGTGCGGCCACCACGCCTGGTCGACCAGCCGGTCGAGTGCCTCGGACAACTCCTGAGGCTCGGTGTCGTGCGGCACGTACCGGCCGATCGCCACCGACCAGATGCCCGCGCGCTCGGTCTCCGACATGAGGCAGTCGGGGTCGATGTGCCCGGCGTGCAGGCCGTCCTCGAAGTCGTGCACCGAGTACGCGACGTCGTCGGACCAGTCCATCACCTGCGCCTCGAGGCACTTGCGGAACGCGGGGGCGCCGAGGCGGGCCCACTCGAAGACCGGCAGGTCGTCCTCGTACACACCGAACTTCCCGGAACCGGGATCGGTCGGATGACCGCCGCGCGGCCAGGGGTACTTGGTCGCCGCGTCGAGGGCGGCCCGGGTGAGATTCAGGCCCACGCTGACCGGCTCGCCCGTCTCCGGCGCGTGCACGAAACGCTTGGGCTCGATCCGCGTCAGCAGGCGGAGCGACTGGGCGTTGCCCTCGAAGCCGCCGCAGTCCTCCGCGAACTCGTTCAGCGCCTGCTCGCCGTTGTGGCCGAACGGCGGATGGCCCATGTCGTGGGCGAGGCACGCCGCTTCGACGAGATCGGGGTCGCAGCCGAGGGCGGCGCCCAGCTCCCGCCCGACCTGCGCGCACTCCAGCGAGTGCGTCAGCCGGGTGCGGGGGCTGGCGTCCCAGGCGAGGCTGCGGGTGCCGGGGGTGACGACCTGCGTCTTCCCGGCGAGGCGGCGCAGCGCGGAGGAGTGCAGCACGCGGGCGCGGTCGCGCTGGAAGGCGGTACGGCCGGGGCGCTTGTCGGGCTCGGCGGCCCAGCGTTCGACGGCCGCGGCGTCGTAGCCGTCGGGGGCGGTGCCGTTGCCCGTGCTGTGGCCCGGGGGTGTGCCTGTGCCTGTGGTGCTGGTGGTGCCGTCCATGCACCGAAGGTAACCGGAGCGGCCGACAGCCGGGCCCCGTCCGGCCCCACGGCGCCCTACGCGGCGGACAGTTCCAGCCGCCGCGCGGCGCGGGGCAGCGCTCGCGCCTGGTCGTAACGGTGCAGCAGCAGCCGGGCCAGAGCGGGATGCGTGCCGAGCGGCTCCGCCGCGATCCAGGGAGCGGCGGCGGCACTGCGGGTGGCGAACAGGCCGGGCGCGGCGAAGTAGGACGCCACGGCGATCCGGTGGCGGCCGCGCGCCGTCAGGGCTTTGACGGCCGCGGGCACGGTGGGCGCGAGCGCGGAGGCGTACGCGGGCACGACCGGCACGCCGCCGAGCCGCTCCCCCAGCATGTCCGCCATGCGCCGGGTGTCCGCCGCGGACTCGGGATCGCGGGAGCCCGCGGACGCCAGGACGACCCCGGCGCTGCGGCTCGAGCCGTCCTCCGCCCGCCAGCCCGCCTCCGCGAGCCGGGCCGCGAGCGCCTCCGCGAGGAGCGGGTGCGGCCCGAGCGGGCGCGCGATGCGGATGTCGCCGCCGGGTATCACGGCCGCGGCGCGCGGCAGGTCGTGCTTGACGTGATAGCCGCGGCTGAGCAGCAGCGGCACGAGGACGGTGGGCGCGCCGCCGAGCGACCGGAGGGTGTCGTCGAGGAGCGGCTCGTTCAGCTCGACGTGGCCGAGCCGTACGTCCAGGCCGGGGCGCAGTTCACGCACCAGCTCGAGAAGAGCGGTGACGGTGCTCAGCGCGCGGGGGTCGCGGCTGCCGTGGGCGACGGCGACGAGGGTGGGCCGATCGGTCGGGGGCATGCGGTGCGGGTTCCGTTCAGTCGGACGTGACTCAGCTGGGTGCCGAGCTGAGCGGTGATACGCGTGAGCAGCCCGACGGTGGTGTCGAACTGCGCGGCGGTGTCGACTGCGCTGTCGGCTGCGCTCGGGAGGGGCGGGGGCGGGGACTCACGAAGGTGTTCCGGCTCCGTCATGCACCGATGGTGGCGGGCGCAGGTTGCGGGGGTGTTGCGTGAGGGTGACGGGTCTTTTCACGGGCCTCACGGGGGCGCGGGCGGCGCGGGCGGCGCGGGCGGCGCGGGCGGCGCGGGCGGCGCGGGCGGCGCGTGGGCGTGGCCACCGGTAGGCGTGACCGCCGCGTGGGCGCGGCGCGGGGCCACCGGTAGGCGTGACCGCCGTGTGGGCGCGGCGCGGGGCCACCCCGTGGGCGCAGCGCTGCGTGGGCGCGGGGCCGCTCCTGCGAGCGCGGCCAACGCGTGGGCGCGGCGTGGGCGCGGGGCCGCTACTGCGGGCGCGACCAACGCGTGGGCGCGGCGTGGCGTGGGCCTGACCGCGACGCGGGGCCACCCCATGGGGCCACCCCGTGGGCGTGGCCACCGCGTGAGCGCGGCCACCCCGCCGGGCCTGACCGCTACGCGGCGCCGCTCCTGCGGTCCCCCTTCCGCCTGGCGGCCGTGGCGAGCCCCTCACTTCCCGAAGCCGGGCTCCGCCCGGACCCGCCACCGCGCTCCGCGCGGTGTTTCGGGGGCTCTGCCCCCGGGCCCCCGCGCCTCAAACTCCCCCTACGGCCTGGCGGCCGTGGGAGGTGCCCCCAGCGAGGCTGATTTCGCGCAGCGAAATCCAGCCCGCCCGGCGCTTGAGGGCACTCCGCGTCGGCGCTACCCCGCCAGCCAGACCCGCAGCGGACCCACCGGCACGCACCCCTGCCGAACCGCCGCCGACAGGTCGTCGCCCTGTTCGTAGCCGACCACCGGCACGCCCGGCCATGCGTCGGCCACCGCCGACAGGCAGCCCGCCCACGCCGCGTCGAGGTCGTCGTCGACGGCGAACAGGTTGGAGACGCCTGCCGCGTCCCCGGCCCGGCTCACCACCGCGCCGGCGGTCAGCCGGCCCTCCGCGCGGCCCGCGAGGAACGCGACCGACGGGTCGGACAGCAGTTCCGGGCGGAAGAGGTGCGCCAGACCGTCGCCGCCGTCCCAGGCGGCCGCCCATTCCGCCAGCTCGTCCGGGGTGTGGAGGCGGGACCATGCGACGCCGGCGGGAGCCGTCGGCGTGGGCAGGCCCGGCTCCCGGTGGATCCACTGGGCCTCGAAGAGGACGTGGAATCCGGCGCCGGACAGGTCCAGGGTCGCGAAACTGTCCTTGACCGAACAGCCGGGGCCGGTGGAGACGGCGCCCAGGACGTCGTCCGCCGTCGCGTCCTTGGCGAGTGTCACCGCGTCCGGGTACAGCAGGGGTGTGCGGCTCGCGCTGGTCCACGCGCGGGCGCCGAAGGCGCCGGAAAGGCCGTGTGCGCGGCACATCGCCTCGCACCACTCGGCGTTGTCGCGGGCGGCGGACGCGGCTCTCTTGTCGGTCATCGGGTGATCGTGTCAACAGACCGGCCCGTCCGGCCAACCATTTCCGCTCGGCCGGCGTCTGACTGTCCGTGAGAGGAACGAGAAGGCGACGTCTCGTCGCACAGGCCGTCATGCTGGGGTGCGTCCTCGGCCTGGCGCCCGCGACCTGGATGCACGCCGTGGCCGACAGCCGCGTCCGTACGGTCGCGGAGGCCCCGGCGCGGGACGTCGCCGTCGTCTTCGGCGCCGGTCTCTGGCAGGGCCGGCCCTCCCCCTATCTGGCGCACCGGCTCGACACCGCCGCCGAGCTGTACCGGACCGGCAAGGTCAAGGTCGTGCTGGTCACCGGTGACAACAGCCGGGTCGAGTACGACGAGCCCGACGCCATGCGCACGTATCTGACGGAGCGCGGTGTGCCCGACGACCGGATCGTCAGCGACTACGCCGGGTTCGACACCTGGGACTCGTGCGTGCGGGCGAAGGAGATCTTCGGGGTGGAGCGGGCGCTGCTGGTGAGCCAGGGCTTCCACATCCGCCGGGCGGTCGCGCTGTGCCGGTCCGCCGGGGTCGAGGCGTACGGCGTCGGTGTGGCGGAACCGCATGACGCGACCTGGTACTACGGCGGCGTGCGGGAGATGTTCGCGGCGGGCAAGGCGTCGCTGGATGCCGTGTTCCGGCCGGACCCGCGGTTCCTGGGGGCGCGCGAGCCCGGCGTGCGGGACGCGCTGGCGGCGGCGGGCTGACACGCCGGGAGGCACACGGCCGCGCACGCTCGCATCGAGGTCCCCGGCAGGGAAAAGTGAGCCGCATGACAAATGACGTGGCAACGCTGCTGACCCGGCACACCGAGGCCCTGGCTCTCTTCACCGACCGGGTGCACGCCGTACGGGACGACCAGTGGGACGATCCGACGCCGTGCACGGAGTGGTCGGTGCGCGATCTCGTCAACCACCTCACCGCCGAGCAGCTGTGGGTGCCGGACCTGGTGACGGACGGGGCGACGATCGAGGACATCGGCGACGCCTACGACGGTGACGTCCTCGGCGACCGGCCCCGCCAGGCCTGGGACGCCGCGGCGCGCGCCGCCCGTAAGGCGTTCTCCGACGAGGGGGCGCTGGAGCGGACGGTCCAGCTGTCGTACGGGGAGACCCCGGCGACCGCCTACTGCTCGCAGATGATCAGCGACGCGGTGGTGCACTCCTGGGACCTGTCACGGGCGATCGGCGCGGAGGAGCGGCTTCCGGACGCGCTGGTGGCCTTCACCCTGGAGGAGGTCGCCCCGTACGCGTCGGAGCTGTCGAAATCCGGCCTCTTCGCCGCGCCGATCGAGCCGCCGCCGGGCGACGACCCGCAGACCCGGCTGCTGGCGATGCTCGGCCGCCGCGCCTGAGCCGCCGTGGCCCCGGACAGGACGGGGCCGCCGCGCCTGAGCCGCCGTGGCCTTGGACAGGACGGCCGGGACCGCGGGGAGGCCCGCTCCGACGCCCCCCGGCACGACGTCCCGGGGCCCCGGGACGGGCCCACCGCTCACGGTCGGTCCTCACTCCGCCGTGAGCTCGCGGCTGAGCCAGGCGTACCCCGTCCGTAATGCGGCGCGTCCGCCCGCGTAACACGGATGTTCCACGCTGGGCGTCATGCGCGACGAGACCATCCCGACCCACTGTCCCTACTGCGCCCTGCAGTGCGGCATGAATCTGCGCGGTGTCCCCCGGCCGGACACCGCCGACGGGACGGCCGTCGAGGTGGTGGAGCGTCCCGACTTCCCCGTCAACCGGGGCGCCCTGTGCGGCAAGGGCCGCACGTCGACCTCCCTTCTCTCCTCCCGGGTGCGCCTGACCGGGCCGCTCATCAGAAGCCACGCCACAGGCCGGCTCGAACCGGCCACCTGGGAGGAGGCACTGCGTACGATCGCCGACGGGCTGCGGCGTACGCGGGACGTGCACGGCGCCGACGCCGTGGGCGTCTTCGGCGGCGGCGGGCTGACCAACGAGAAGGCGTACACCCTCGGGAAGTTCGCCCGGGTCGTGCTCGGCACCTCGCAGATCGACTACAACGGCCGCTTCTGCATGTCGTCGGCCGCGGCGGCGCACAACAAGGCGTTCGGGCTCGACCGCGGACTGCCGTTCCCGCTGGAGGACATCCCGAGGACCGGCTGTGTGATCCTCGTGGGCTCCAACATCGCGGAGACCATGCCGCCGGCGCTGCGCTACCTGACGGAGCTGAAGGAGAACGGCGGCAAGCTGATCGTCGTCGACCCGCGGCGTACGAGGACCGCGGAGCAGGCCGATCTGCATCTGGCGCCCCGTCCCGGCACCGACCTGGCGCTCGCCCTGGGCCTGCTGCACGAAGTGGTGGCGGAGGGGCGTACCGACGAGGACTTCATCGCCGCCCGCACGAGCGGCTGGGCGGAGGCCAGGGCCGCCGCCATGGCGCACTGGCCCGAGCTCGTCGAGCGGATCACCGGCGTGGGCGTGCCGCAGCTGCGTGAGGCGGTACGGCTGTTCTGCGACGCGCCGTCCGCGATGGTGCTCACCGCCCGCGGGCCCGAGCAGCATTCCAAGGGCACCGACACGGTCAGCGCCTGGATCAACCTCTGCCTGGCGACCGGCCGGGCGGGGCGGCCCCTGTCCGGCTACGGATGCCTGACCGGGCAGGGCAACGGGCAGGGCGGCCGTGAGCACGGCCAGAAGGCCGACCAGCTGCCCGGCTACCGCAAGCTGGACGACCCGGCGGCGCGGGCCCATGTCGCGGGTGTGTGGGGCGTGCCCCCCGAGTCCCTGCCGGGGCCGGGACGCAGCGCCTACGAGCTGCTGGACGCGCTGGGCGGTGACGTGAAGTCGCTGTTGCTGATGGGATCGAACCCGGTGGTGTCGGCGCCGCGTGCGGCGCACATCGAGGGACGGCTGAAGTCCCTGGACTTCCTGGCCGTCGCGGACGTGGTGCTCTCGGAGACGGCGGCGCTCGCGGACGTGGTGCTGCCGGTGACGCAGTGGGCGGAGGAGACCGGCACGACGACCAACCTGGAGGGCCGCGTGCTGCTGCGCCGCAAGGCGCTCGACGCCCCGGAGGGGGTGCGCAGCGATCTCGAGGTGCTGAGCGCGCTGGCGGCGCTGCTCGGACACGAGAAGGGCTTCCCCGCCGACCCGGAGGAGGTCTTCGAGGAGCTGCGGCGGGCGTCGGCGGGCGGACCTGCGGACTACTCGGGCATCACGTACCGCAGGATCGCCGAGGAGGACGGCGTCTTCTGGCCGTGCCCGGAGCCGGACGAAGAGGACGAGCCGGCCGCCCACCCCGGCACGCCCCGGCTGTTCCTGGACCGGTTCGCCACCCCCGACGGCCTGGCCAGGTTCGTCGCCGTGGGACACCGGCCCGCCGCGGAGGAGCCCGACGCCGACTACCCGGTGCTGCTGACGACCGGGCGGGTGGTCGCCCAGTACCAGTCGGGCGCGCAGACCAGGCGCGTCGACGAGCTGAACGCCGCCGCCCCGGGCCCGTTCGTCGAGCTGCATCCGCAGCTGGCGGAACGTCTCGGTGTCGCGGAGGGCGAGCCCCTGGCCGTGGTGTCGCGGCGGGGGCGGGCGGTCGGGCCCGCCCGGATCACCACGGGTATCAGGCCGGACACCGTCTTCATGCCGTTCCACTGGCCGGGCGAGGGACGGGTGAACTCGGTGACGAACCCGGCGCTCGACCCGACGTCCCGTATGCCCGAGTTCAAGGTGTGCGCCGTCCGGCTGGAGCCGGAGCGGGTCAGCGGCGGCTGACCGCCTCGTGCCAGTCGCCGCCGGTGACGGGTCGGCCGCCGGCCCGCAGTCCGCGGGCCACGCGTTCGGCGGCGACGTAGACCCACGCCTGTGCCGGCGTGCCGTCCTCGAGGAGGATCTCCCGGGCCACCCGCTCGTACAGGTTGGCCGCGTGGCCCGGTCCGCCGTACTCCTCCAGCCGGTCGAGGAGGGCGAGCAGTCGCTCGTACTCCTCCGGCTTCGCGGTCACCGCCTCGCCGGTGACCGTGGCCGCCGGGTCGTCGGTGTCGACGGCGTACGGGTAGCCGGGGCCCTCGTAGAGCACCGCGCCGGAAAGCAGGGCGGGACGCTCCGCGGTGGTGCGGCCCCGCAGGAGCAGGTCGTGGTTGCGTTCGCCCGGCCGCAGGGTGCCGTAGACGAAGAACGGAAGCCGCCGCGACCCGTTCACGGCGCCACGGTCTCCGCCCGCACCCAGGCCGCATAAGCCGCGCCGGCGCGTACCACCGGGGTGGCGATGATCTCCGGTGTGTCGTAGTCGTGGGCGGCGGTCAGATGGGCTTCGAGGGCGTCGTAGCAGGCCGGCGTGGTCTTGAGGAGGACCTGCCACTCCTCGGCGGTCTCGATGCGGTTCTGCCAGCGGTACACCGACGTCACCGGCGCGGAGATCTGCGCGCAGGCCGCGAGCCGGGCCTCCACGGCGCCGTCGGCGAGCCGCCGGGCCTTCTCCGCGCTGTCGGTCGTGGTCATCACGGTGAGCAGCGGCGGCGCGGCGGGGGTGGGTTCCACGGCAGGAGCTCCTTCTCGGTGTTCGGCCAACGTGTCCGCGGGCGGGCCGGCGGCCGCGGACGGAGGACGGGAACCGTCGCGGCCCCCGCCCTTCACGTTACGCACCGCGGCCTCACACAGGGGACCCGGCCGCGGCGAACTGCGCCGCGTGGAGCCGGGCGTACGCGCCGCCGCGGCCGAGCAGTTCGTCGTGCGTGCCCTGCTCGACGATCCTTCCGGCGTCCATCACCAGGATCACGTCGGCGTCCCGGACGGTGGAGAGCCGGTGGGCGATGACGAAGCTGGTACGGCCCCGGCGCAGCGAGGACATGGCGCGCTGGATGAGCACCTCGGTGCGGGTGTCGACCGAGCTGGTGGCCTCGTCGAGCACGAGGATCGACGGTTCGGTGAGGAAGGCGCGGGCGATGGTGAGGAGTTGCTTCTCGCCCGCGCTCAGGCCCGCGCCCTCCTCGTCGACGACGGTGTCGTAGCCGTCGGGCAGGGTGCGGATGAACCGGTCGGCGTGGGTGGCCGTCGCCGCGGCGACGATCTGCTCGCGGGACACCTCCCCGGGGACGCCGTAGGCGATGTTGTCGGCGATCGTGCCCCCGAACAGCCAGGTGTCCTGGAGCACCATCCCGATGCCGGAACGCAGTTCGTCGCGGGTCATGTCCCTGATGTCGACCCCGTCGAGCAGGATGCGGCCGCCGGTGACCTCGTAGAACCGCATGAGCAGATTGACCAGCGTGGTCTTGCCGGCGCCGGTCGGGCCGACGATGGCGACGGTCCGGCCCGGTTCGACGTCGAGCGACAGGTCCTCGATCAGCGGCTCCGCGGGGTGGTAGTGGAAGGCCGCCTTCTCGAAGGACACCCGGCCCGCGGGCCGTCCGTCCCGCGGCCCGGCCCGCCTCGGTCCGGTCGTCGACCGAAGCTCCTCCTCCGCGTCCAGCAGGTCGAAGACCCGCTCGGCGGAGGCGACGCCCGACTGGAGGAGGTTGGCCATCGCGGCGACCTGGTTGATGGGGCCGTTGAACTCGTAGGAGTACTGCACGAAGGCCTGTACGTCGCCGATCGACAGCGATCCGGAGGCCACCCGCAGCCCGCCGGCGACGGCGATCAGCACATAGTTGAGGTTGCCGACGAAACCGAGGGCGGGCTGGATGAGCCCGGACATGACCTGGGCGCGCAGGCTCGACGCGTACAGCTGCTCGCCCAGCTCGTCGAAGGTCTCCACGGCCTGCTTCCCGCGGCCGAAGGAGCGGACCTCCGCGTGGCCGGTGAACATCTCCTCGACGTGGGCGTTCAGCCGGCCCGTCACCGACCACTGCCGGACGAACTGCGGCTGGGCCCGCTTGCCGATGAGGGTCGCCACGTAGACGGACAGCGGCACCGTCGCGAGGGCGACCAGGGCCAGCAGCGGCGAGATCCAGAACATCATCGCCAGGACGCCGGCGATGGTGAGCACCGCTCGCACCATCTGGCTGAAGGCCTGCTGCATGGTCTGCGTGATGTTGTCGATGTCGTTGGTGGTGCGGCTGAGCACCTCCCCGCGGGGCTGCTTGTCGAAGTACGACAGGGGCAGCCGCGACAGCTTCGCCCCCGCCTCCTCGCGCAGCCGGTGGCCGACGCGCTGCACGACGGTCATGGCGAGCCGCATCTGGATCAGCGTCGCACCGGCGGAGACGGCGACCAGGCCCAGGACGAGGGTCAGCACCTCGGCGACGGCCCTGAAGTCGACCCCGTCCGGGCCGGCCGCGCCGTCGACGACGAGGTCGGTGGCGTGGCCGAGGAGTTTCGGGGCGACCACGGAGAGGGCGACGGCGGCCGCGCCGGCGGCGAGGACGCCGAGGACCAGGGGGCGTTCCGGTGCGGTCATCCGCAGCAGCCGCAGTCCGGAGGCCCGGAAGTGGAGGGAGCGTTCCAGTGAAGGGGAGCCGATGCCGCCGGGGCCGCGCTGCTGCCCGGCCGGGCCGCGGCGCTCCGGTGTGGTGGCGCTCATGCGGCTTCCTCCTCGGTGAGCTGGGAGAGCACGATCTCCCGGTACGTGGGGTTGTCCCGCATGAGTTCGTCGTGGGTGCCGGTGCCCGCGACGCGGCCCTTCTCCAGGACGACGATCCGGTCGGCGCCGCGGATGGTGGACACGCGCTGGGCGACCATGACGACGGTGGCGTCGGCGGTCTCCTCGGCCAGCGCCCGGCGCAGTGCCGCGTCGGTGGCGTTGTCGAGCGCGGAGAACGAGTCGTCGAAGAGGTAGACGTCCGGCCTGGCCACCAGTACCCGGGCGATGGCGAGGCGCTGGCGCTGCCCTCCCGACAGGTTGGCGCCGCCCTGTGAGACGGGGGCGTCGAGCCCGTCGCCGAGCCGGCGTACGAAGTCCGCGGCCTGGGCGACCTCGAGGGCGTGCCAGAGCTCCTCCTCCGTCGCGTCCGGTTTCCCGTACCGCAGGTTGGAGGCGACGGTCCCGGAGAAGAGGTACGGCTTCTGGGCGACGAGTCCCACGGTGCGCGACCGCAGCGCGGGGTCCAGGTCCCGTACGTCCACGTCGCCGATCCGGACGTCGCCGCCGGTCGCGTCGAACAGCCGGGCGGCGAGGCTCAGCAGGGTCGTCTTGCCGCTGCCGGTGGAACCGATGACGGCGGTGACCCGGCCGGGGCGGGCGGTCAGGTCCACGGACCTGAGGACGGGCTCCTCGGCGCCCGGGTAGCTGAAGTCGACGCCGCGCAGCCGCAGTTCACCCCGCCCACGCAGCCGGTGCACGGGAGCGACGGGTGGTACGACGCTCGGCTCTGTGCCGAGGATCTCCTGGATGCGTTCCGCGCTGACCTCGGCGCGCGGCAGGTGCATCATGAGGAACAGGCCCATCATCACGGACATCAGGATCTGCGTCAGATAGCCGAGGAAGGCGACGATCGAACCGGCCTGCAGGGAGCCGGAGTCGAGCCGATGGCCGCCGGTCCAGATGATGGCGACGGTGGCGATCTCCCAGACGATCAGAACGGTCGGGAACATCAGGGTCTGCAGCCGGCCCGCCCGCAGACCGGCCTCGAGCAGGGAGTCGTTGGCCTCGGCGAAGCGCCGCTGCTCGTGCCGGTCCCGTACGAAGGCGCGGATGACGCGGATGCCGGTGATCTGCTCCCGCATCACCCGGTTGACCACGTCGATCCGTTCCTGCATGGAGCGGAAGACCGGCGGCAGGCGGCGCACGATCAGTCCGACGGACAGTGCGAGCACCGGGACGAACAGAAGCAGGAGCATCGCGAGCGGCACGTCCTGGGACAGGGCCATGGCGATACCGCCCACGCACATCAGGGGCGCGGCGACCAGCATGGTGAGGATCAGCAGCGAGAACGTCTGCACCTGCTGCACGTCGTTGGTGGTGCGGGTGATCAGGGACGAGGCGCCGAAGCGCCCGATGTCGCGCACGGACAGGTCCTGGACATGGCGGAAGACGGTGGAGCGCAGGTCGCGGCCGATGCCCATCGCGATCCGGGCGGCGCAGTACACGGCGGCGCCGGCGGCGGCGACCTGGAGGACCGTGACGGCCAGCATCACGGCCCCCGTGGTGACGACGTGACCGGTGTCGCCGCGCAGCACACCGCTGTTGATGATGTCGGCGTTGAGGGTGGGCAGGTAGAGGGTGGCGAGGGACTGGATCAACTGGAGGAGGACGACCAGCCCGATCAGTCCGCGGTAGGGACCCAGGCGGGCGGTCAGCAGGCTCAGCAGCACGGCCGGGCCCTCAGCCCGCGTAGGGGCGGACGGACTTGGCGGACCGCAGTGCCTCTGCCCACCAGGAGAGCTGGTCGAGCATGGTCTTGGCGGCGGCGTCGGGGGCGGCGGGGTCGCGGTGGTTGCCCTCGTCGTCGAAGTGGGCGCCGGCGTTGTGGAAGGACACCGTGTCGCGGACGGTGACGGCGTGCAGCTCGGCGAAGACCTGGCGCAGCTGCTCGACCGCGCGCAGCCCGCCGGAGATGCCGCCGTAGGAGACGAAGCCGACGGGCTTGGCCTGCCATTCGCCGAAGTGCCGGTCGATGACGTTCTTGAGGCCGGCGGGGAAGGAGTGGTTGTACTCGGGGGTGACGACGACGAAGGCGTCGGCCGCGGCCAGCTTCGGGGTGAGCTTGGCCAGCTCGGCCCGCACGCCGGGTGAGGGCGAGTAGGAGAGGGCGGTGGGGAGGTCGGCGTCGGCCAGGTCGACGACGTCGACGGTGAAGTCCTCGCGCCGAGCGGCACGGGAGAGGAACCAGTTGGCGACGGTGGGTCCGAAGCGGCCGTCGCGGTTGCTGCCGATGATGACGGCGAGCTTCAGCGCGGAGGGACGGTCGGACGAGGTGTCAGGCGTGTTGATGTCCATGCGGAGCAGCCTGGTACCTCAAGTTTGGTTGAGGTCAAGACGCTCCGGAGATCAATCGCGCGGACGGCCCGCAGGACACCGCGCCGACGGAGGGCCGGCAGCCCTTCACCCGTTCGGCACGGCACGCCCGACCACTCCCCCGAGCGCGGCGCCACCCGCCGCGACCTGCGGCGATGCGTACTGTCCAGCGCGACACGCGGTTTCGGCAGAAGGAAACTGATTGGCCATCAGCAGGCGTGACGGGCCGGGTGCCTCTTACCTCGGAGAAGACGAGACACCGCACCACGCGCTTCCGGAGGACCCATGCGCACCACCGCCCGCCTGCTGACCGGCATCGCGATGGCGCTCGCCACGACAGGGCTCGCCGCCCAGGGGGCGTACGCCTCGGGCTTCGGAGAGCTGGAGGTGTACCCGTCGCCCGCCACCCCCGGCACGAAGATCACCGTGAACACCACGGCCTGCGGCAAGGACGGCCACGGCGTCGGCGACGCCCGGTCGCTGGGCGCCGGCGAGTTCAAGCTGTGGCCCGGCACGCACAAGGAGGTCGCGGTGGGCCGGTTCACGGTCCCCGAGGACACCAGGCCGGGCACCTACGGCATCGAGGTGCGCTGCAAGAACGGCAAGGAGGCCACCGGCGACCTCGAGGTGCGTCACCGCGAGCCGAGCGGGCACGTCAGAACAGGCGTCGGCGGCAGCGTGGGCCCCGACACCACCCAGATCGCGGCGGGCGCGGCGGTACTCACCGCGGCCGCCGTGGGCGGAACGCTCCTTCTGCGCCGCCGGGCGAGCGGCGCGCAGAGAGGCTGACGGACCGGTACCCCAACCGTTCCTCGTCCCGCCGGATCCCCCGCTCCCGTCAGGCCTCGAGCCGACGGGGGCGGGGCGACGTCCGGGCGGCGCCGGCCGTTGCGCGACCGCCCCACGACCGAGCCCCCACATCCCGTACGGCCGCCCGGCCCGGGTGCCGCCCGGGCCGGGCCCGGCCGCCCCCGCAGCGAAGCCGGAGGACCGATGAGCGCTCAGGACAGCACCAGGCGCAGGGCCAAGGGCTGGGCCGTGGCCGCCGCCGTCTGCGCCGGGCTGTGGCTGGTGCACAACGGCACCCGCGACATCACCCCGCCGATTCCCTCAGCCGCGCAGGCCTTCGCCGCCGGTCCGAACCAGCACACGGACGCCGCCGCCGACCCGCTGCCGCCCTCGGAGCCGGTGCGGCTGCGCATTCCGCAGATCGACGTCGACGCCCCCGTAATGGGCCTCGGCCTCGCCCGCGACGGCAGTCTCGACGTCCCGCCGGCCGAGGACCGGAACCTGGCCGGGTGGTACGAGGACGGGACCACCCCGGGCGCCAAGGGCACGGCGATCGTGGCCGGCCATGTCGACAACGCGCGAGGGCCCGCCGTCTTCTACAGCCTCGGCGCCCTGAAGAAGGGCCACCGGATCGAGGTGCTCCGCGCGGACGGCCGGACCGCGGTCTTCACGATCGACGCGATCGAGGTGTACGAGGCCGACGACTTCCCCGACAAGAAGGTCTACAGGTCCGGCGAACGGGCCGAGCTCCGGGTCATCACCTGCGGCGGCGAGTTCTCGGAGAAGACCGGCTATCAGGGCAACGTGGTCGCCTACGGGCATCTCATCGGCGTCCGGAACGGCAACGCCTGAAAACAGTATCCATGGACATAGTCTCCATGTACTGTATCTTTCATGAGCACAGCACCCAAGGGCCCCACGCCCGGTTACCTGGTCTGGCGTCTTTCGACGAAATGGCGCGTCGCTGTCGACCGCGCGCTCGCTCCCCTGGGGCTGACTCACGCGCAGTACACCCTGATCGCCTCGCTGCACGGCATATGGCGGTCCGGGTACCGCCCCAGTCAGCGGCAACTCGCCGACCACACCGGCCTGGAGCCGCTCTACGTCTCCAAGCTGGCCCGCGCCCTCGAGGCGTCGGGGCTCGTACAGCGCACGCCCGACCCCGCCGACACCAGGGCCGTACAGCTCTCGCTCACCCCCGCGGGAGAGGAGAAGGCCGGCCGCGCCGTCGCGGAGGTCCACACGCTGCTCGACCGGCTGCTGGCCCCGCTCGGCGGGCTCGACGCACCTCGCACCGAGGCGCTGACGCGTGAACTGCGGCTGCTGCTCGAAACACCGCTCGACGCACCACCCGACGCCATCGAGGACACGTCCACGACACCCGAGGAGTAACCATGTCGTCCACCACGCCGATCCTGCTCAACAGCCGGCTCATCGGGCGGGCCCACTACGCGGCCCGCGCCCTGCTCGACCGTGAACTGAGCCGCACCGGCACCACCTTCCACCAGTCGATGGCGCTGAACGCGACCGCGGCCGAGGGCGGCACCGCCGGAACGAGCCGGATCGTGGAGTCGTTGACCTCCACCCTGAAGATCGACGGGGCCACGGCCCGCGACACCGTGGCCGAGCTGCTGGCCACCGAGCTCCTCGAGCCGCTGGAGCCGCTGCCCGGACAGGGCCCGCGGGTCGCACTGACCGAGGCGGGCCGCGCCGAGCAGAGCCGGCTGGCCGCGGTCGCCACCGAGTTCGGCCCGCTGGTGTACGGCGGGATCCCGGAAGCGGACCTGGCCGTCGCCGGCCGTGTGCTGACCGAGGTCATCGCACGGGCGAACGCCGCGTACGCGCGGACCGCCGACAGGTACTGACCGGCGTCACGCCGTCCACTGGTCGAAGCCGAGCTTCGCGACCAGCGAGAAGACGACGACGAGCAGCACCCCGCGGACGAACTCACTGCCCTTGCGCAGCGCCATACGGGCCCCGAACAGGCCGCCCGCCAGATTGAAGACGGCCATCAGCGCGGCCAGCTGCCACAGCACGGTGCCCTGGTAGGCGAACATCGCGAGCGCGCCGCCGTTGGTGCACACGTTCACGATCTTCGCGGTGGCGGAGGCGGTCACCAGGTCCAGATGAAGCACCGCGGTGAGCGCCAGCACCAGGAAGGTGCCGGTGCCCGGTCCGAAGAGACCGTCGTAGAAGCCGATACCGCCGCCGACGAGCACGATCGCCACGACGGTGCGGGTACGGGTGACACGGCGCTTGTCGGCGCCGGCGGCCGCGCCGAACGACGGGCGCAGCATCACGAACGCGGCCACGCCGAGCAGCACGACCATGATCACCGGGCGGAGCACGTCGCTGCTGATGCCCGCCGCGAAGAAGGCGCCGCCCATCGAGCCGGCGAGCGCGGCGAGCCCGATCCGCACCGCGGTCTTCACGTCGACCGGCGCCTTGCGCACATAGGTGATCGCGGCACCCGACGTGCCGACGATGGCGACCGCCTTGTTCGTTCCGAGCACATGGGCGGCGGGCACCTGCGGCAGACCGAGCAGCAGCGCGGGCAGCAACAGCAGACCGCCGCCGCCCACGACGGCGTCGATCCAGCCGGCAGCGGCGGCGGCGAGACAGAGGAAGACGATCGTGGTCAGGGATATGTCGGGCACGGCGTGAGCCTATGGAGGGGGTACGGGGTCAGTCCAACGATCAAGGAAGTCTTGAGCGTGACATGAGGTTGGGCGGGGGGTGGCCGCTGCGCGGGGCCTGTTCCCCTACCCGCCCCTTCCCGAAACCGGGCTCCGCCCGGACCCGTACCGCGCTCCGCGCGGTGCCCTCAAACGCCGGGCGGGCTGACTTTGTCAGCCCCGCCGGCGATTGAGGCGCGGGGGTCCGGGGGCGGAGCCCCCGAAACACCGCGCGCAGCGCGGTGCCGGGTCCGGGCGGAGCCCGGTTTCGGGAAGGGGCGGGTAGGGGAACAGGCCCCGCGCAGCGGACACGCCCCCGCCCACCCCCTCAGTGCTCGACGCCCTCCGCCAGCTTCTGCCCCCGCAGCAGGAACCACGCCGCCACCGCCGTGGTGAAAAGCACGGCCGCCCCCACCCCCGCCGCCATCCGCAGGCCCTCGGTGAACGCCTCCTGCGCCGCCGTGACCAGGGCTTCCGCGCGGGCCGGCGGGAGGGCCGCCGAGGCCTCCACCGCGCCGCCGAGCGACTCGTGGGCGGCCGCGGCCACGTCCGGCGGCGTACCGTCCGGCGCGGTGAAGCCGCGGTAGACGCCGGTGACGATCGAGCCCAGCAGCGCGATGCCGAGTGCCGCGCCCAGCTCGTACGCCGTCTCGGACACCGCGGAGGCGGCTCCGGCCTGTTCCTTGGGAACGCTGGAGAGGATCACGTCCGCGGTGACCGTGAACGAGAATCCCGCGCCCGCGCCGACGATCAGCAGCGCCGCGCCGAGCAGCGGGTAGCCGGTCGACCCGGTGAGCAGCGTGAGCACCGCGAGGGAGAGCCCGACGGCGGCCAGGCCGCCGGCGACGACGGACCGTACCGAGAACCGGCGGGCGGCCTTGCCCGCGATCAGCCCGGTCGCCACCGCGCCGATCGCGGCGGGCAGTTCGGCGAGTCCGGCCTCGAACGGGGCGCGGCCCTGGACCAGTTGCAGGAACTGGGACAGGAAGAACACGAGACCCGACAGGCCGAGGATGGTCAGCAGGTCGGCGAGCACCGCGCCCGAGAACCCGCGGTGCCGGAACAGCCGCATGTCGAGCAGGGGCGCGCTCAGGGTGAGCTGCCGGCGGTAGAAGCCGTACAGGCCGGCGCCGCCGACGAGCACGGCCACGCCCGCTTCCCAGCTCGCCCCGTGCGTGGCGGCCTCCTTGACGGCGTAGACGACGGCGACCATGCCGACGAGGGACAGCGCCACGCTGAGCAGGTCCCAGGGGCCGTTGACCGGGTTCTTCGACTCCGGCAGGAGCTTGACGCCGACGATGACGAGGACCGCCATCACGGGCAGGTTGATCAGGAAGACGGAGCCCCACCAGAAGTGCTCCAGCAGCAGGCCACCGACGACGGGGCCCACCGCCGCACCGGCGGACGCCGTGGCGCCCCAGATGCCGATGGCGAAGCTGCGTTCCCTGGGGTCGTGGAAGATGTTGCGGATCAGCGCCAGGGTGGAGGGCATCAGGGTCGCGCCGGCGACGCCGAGCAGCGCCCGCGCGAGGATCATCATCTCCGGGGTGGTGGCGTACGCGTTGAGCACCGACACGGCGCCGAAGGCGACCGCTCCGCTCAGCAGCAGCTTCTTGCGGCCGATGCGGTCGCCGAGGCTGCCCATGGAGACGAGCAGGCCGGCGATGACGAACGAGTAGACGTCGCCGATCCACAGC
Source organism: Streptomyces kurssanovii (assembly GCF_040677245.1). Classification (NCBI taxonomy): domain Bacteria; kingdom Bacillati; phylum Actinomycetota; class Actinomycetes; order Kitasatosporales; family Streptomycetaceae; genus Streptomyces; species Streptomyces kurssanovii. Next base: position 58,776 of record NZ_JBFAQK010000010.1, on the reverse strand, counting down.
AGCTGGGTGCCGGTCGGGGCCAGGTCCTCGCTGAGGAACGGGGTGGCGAGGCCGAGGACGGTGGCGTCGACGGCCACCAGGAGGACGGCGAGGACCAGGACCGCGAGGGCCAGCCAGCGGCCGGGGCGGTACACGGTCTCGTCCGCCCCGGTCGTGGGCCGGACGGTGCTGCTCATTGATTCACTCTCCGTAGTGCTCCGCCGAGCAGCAGCTCGGCGGTCATGTGCTGGAAGTCCTTCGTGGCGACGCGGCCGTCCATGACGGCCCAGGCGCAGGAGCCGATGAGGGCGTAGAGCGCCTCGGTCAGCCACGCCGGTGTCAGATCGATGCGGAACTCGCCCTCGTTCTGGCCGCGCCGGAACAGGTCGGAGACGCGGGCGTCGAGGCGGGCCCAGCCCTCGTTGATCTCGTCGCCCTCGAAGAGCTGGTTCTCGGTGTAGAGGAAGGCCAGCAGGTCCGCGGCCGGCTGCGTCTCGCCGATCAGCCGTCGCAGGGCCTCGCCGGCGCCGTCCTCGTCGAGGCGGGCCCGGTCGATCGCCGCCTCGAACTCCTGGATGCCGAGCTGTTCCAGGGCCCTGACGAGCGCGTCCCGGCCGGCGAAGTGACGGTGCAGGGTGGCTCGGCCGATGCCGGCGGCCCGGGCGACCTCGTCCATCGTGGCGGTCGATTTCCGGGCGAGGAGGGCGGCGGCGGCGCGCAGCACGTGGTCTCGATCCATGGCCATGGGACAACCATAGCCCATATGAGACAGCAATGTCTCATTCAGTACGCCGGAGTCTCTTTTCCGCAGGTCGCGAGGCTGCACCATCTGCGCCGGCCGCTCTCGTCCCTGAACAGCCAGCCGCAGTCGGCACCGGGGCAGGCACGGACGGTGAACCGGCCCGGGTCCGCCAGCAGCTCGGCGGCGCCCTGGGCCACGGCGAGCACGGGCAGCCGCAGACCGGCGGACGGGGACAGCCGCCAGCGGCCGAGGCCGTCCTCGCCGCGGACGAACGCCGACGCCTTCGCGGCGTCCTCCGCGACATCCGCCACCGCCTTGAACGCCCTCACGTCGTCCGGTCCGGTCAGAGCGGCGTACAGCCGCGTACGGAAGTCCCGCGCCTCCCCGAGAACGGCCGCGGCCTCCTCCGGCCGCTGCCGCGCCCGCTCGAGCAGCCCGTTCACCAGCCAGTCCTCCGCGAGGTCAAGGTGCCCGGCCCAGACGGCGAGCGTGCGGTACGTGCGCAGCCATTCCGACCCCGGCAGGCCCGGCCCTCCCCAGCCGGCGTAGGTGTTGCAGAACTCGAGCGCCGGGTGGCCGCTGGTGGTCCAGGGCAGCCACTCCTCGTCGACCCGTACCGCGTAGAGGGGCACGGGCGGGCGGTGCAGCCTGGGATCGCCGTGCAGCATCCGCTCGTGCAGGGTGTTCAGCCCGGCGCCTGGCTCGATGCCGAGACCGGTCACCAGCGCGTTGCGGGTGGCGCGGTACAGCTCGAGCGCGTCCGCCTGCCGGCCGCTCCGGTACAGGGCGGTCATCTGCGCGGCGACGAGCCGTTCCCTGCCGGGATGTGCGCGGGCGAGCGACGTCAGGTCGGTGACGACGCTGTCGTGCATACCGAGCTCCAACTGGGCCTCCGCCCGTCGCTCCAGCGCGGACAGCCGCAGTTCGGCCAGCGGCCCGCCGAGCCGCTCACGCAGTCCGTCGTCCGCGACGTCGGACAGCAGCGGTCCCCGCCACAGCCCGAGGGCCCGGTCGTACAGGCGCACCCGCTGCGCCGCGTCGGCGACGCTGCCGGCGCGGCGGGCGAGGTCGGTGAACTCAAGGGCGTCGACGGCGTGGACACCCGGGTCGACGACGTAACCGTCGTGGCGGGTGTCGACACGGACCCCGTACGGGCCCAGCCGGGCGCGGAGCCGGCCGATGTACGTGTGGACGGTGCCCCGCGCGGACGCGGGCGCGTTGCCGTCCCACAGCAGCTCGATGAGCCGGCCGGTGCTCACGACGCGGCCCGCCTCCAGCAGGAGGATCGACAGCAGGCAGCGCTCCTGGCGGCGGCTGCCCACCAGGACCCGGCCTTCGTGGCGGGCCTCGAACGGACCCAGCAGCTGGAACTCCATGGCAGCCGCGAGCCTAACCGGCCGGCGCGGCGGTGCACAGCGATGGTGAGTGCGTGGTCAGACGACCGGGGGACGCTGGGGCGGACAGCGGGACGGCCTCCCGGTCCGATCCTTCTCGGCCTGGTCACGTCTCGGGTCATGTCTCGGTCCGAGCACTACTTCAGGGAGTCACCATGCGACGAACCGCCGTTGCTCTGGCGGCAGTTGCCGCGACCACGCTCATGGGCGCCGCCCCCGCGTCCGCCGCCGGGCCCGCCGCCCGGTCCGCCGGTGTCGGCTCCGGGCCCGCCGCCGGCCTCGACGCCGGCTGGGAGCCCGCGCCGTCCGCGCCGTGGGACGTCGCCGCGGGACTGCGCTGCGACTTCCCCGTCCACGGCGAGCCCGTCGTGGACGAGGTGGTCCGGCGCGTGCTGGACACCCACCCCGACGGAAGGCCGAAACTGGTCGCCTACAAGGGCGATCTGATCGTGCGGGTCACCAACAAGGAGACGGGCGACTCCTACGACGCGGACGTCAGCGGCACGGCCGTCGTCGACTACCGCGCGGACGGCTCCCAGTTCTGGTCGGTGCTCGGCCCGGTACTGGTCGGGGTCGGCGAGGGCGCCGGCAACCTCGACCGGGGCCTGTACGTCGTGGACGGTGTCTACACGTTGGACATCAGCTCGTCCGGCTACAAGAAGGTCACCATGGCCCACGGATCGACGACGGACATCTGTGAGCGGATCGACTGACCGGCTCCGGCGGCGGATCCCGGCGACCGGATCTCCGCCTATGGGCCGTCCGTCGGGGGGTACGAAAAAGGGCAAGGGGGCTGTGCCCACTCCTTGCCACTCTCAAGGTATAGCGCACTGGGGGGCTTGCGGCAAGGCCCCTGTCGTGCCGCAGAATCTCCGGCCTGAGCCGGAATCTGCGGAAGCGAGAGTCACGAAATGCGAGTGTTGTTGTCGACGTACGGGTCGCGCGGTGACGTCGAGCCGCTGGTGGGACTCGCGGTGCGGCTACGGGAACACGGCGCGGAGGTGCGGGTGTGCGCGCCGCCGGACGAGGACTTCGCGCAGCGGTTGGCGGGCGTGGGCGTACCGCTGGTGCCGGTCGGCCCGTCGGCGCGCGCGCTGACGAAGGCCGCGCCGGCGCCCTCGTCCCTGCCCCAGCGCGCGGCCGCGGTGATCGCCGCCCAGTTCGACGCGATGCCCGCGGCCGCCGAGGGATGCGACGCGTTGGTGGCGACGGGTGCGATGCCAGCCGCGGCCGGCGCGCTTTCGGTGGCCGAGAAACTGGGCATCCGCTCCGTGTCCGTTACCTTCCAGCAGCTCACCCTGCCGTCCCCGTACCACTCGCCGCTGGCGTACGCGGGCAGGCCGTTCCCGGCGGACGTGACCGACAACCGGGTGCTGTGGGACCTGGACGCGCAGAGCATCGATTCGCTGTTCGGTGAGGCGCTCAACACCAACCGGGCGTCGATCGATCTGCCCCCGGTGGACCACGTCCGCGACTACGTCATCGGCGACCGCCCGTGGCTGGCGACGGATCCGGTCCTGGACCCGTGGCTGGAGCCGGCGGACCTCGACGTGGTGCAGACCGGCGCGTGGTTCCTGCCCGACGAGCGCCCGCTTCCGGACGCGTTGACGGCGTTCCTCGACGCGGGCGAACCGCCGGTGTACGTGGGCTTCGGCAGCATGCCCCTGCACAGTTCGCCGGACGCCGCACGCGTGGCCGTCGAGGCGGTCCGCGCGCAGGGCCGCCGCGTGCTCGTCTCCGGCGGCTGGGCCGACCTGGCACTGATCGACGACCAGGACGACTGCTTCGCCGTGGGCGAGGCCAACCACCAGGCACTGTTCGGCCGGGTGGCCGCCGTCGTGCACCACGGCGGCGCGGGCACCACGACGACGGCCGCCCGCTCCGGCACACCCCAGGTGGTCGTGCCTCAGTCGGTGGACCAGCCGTACTGGGCGGGCCGGGTGGCCGAGTTGGGCATCGGCGCGGCGCACGACGGTCCGACTCCGACCTTCGAGTCCCTGTCGGCGGCGCTCAGTTCGGCCCTGAAGCCCGGGACACGCGACCGGGCGAGGGCGGTGGCCGGCATGGTCCGCACCGACGGGACGACGGCGGCCGCGAAGCTGCTGCTCGACGCGGTCGCCCAGGACAGGCCGCCGATGCACACGTGACCACCGAGCCAGGAACCGGAACCGACACCCTGCGAACGTGGCCCCATGGCTGTTGCCCGCCATGGCCACCAGGTTCGTCAGGCCGGTCCGGACGACTTGCCGCGCGCACCGACCGCGAGCGGCCCCACATCGGAACCAAGGACGTGAACCCCCTGACCACCAGCGCCTTCGACCTTCCTGAGCGCCTCTTCCCCAAGGCCGACCCGACGCTGATCGCCGGCGACGAGCGGCACTTCGCGGCCATCGCGGAGTGCCTCGAGGAGTCGATCGCCGAACTGACCGACCGCCTCGACGCCGAGCGCAGGGCGCCCGGCGGCACAGGCCGGCAGGCGATGGACCGTGACATGGAGATCCATCGGCTGACCGCTCGCCTGCGCGCACTGCGCCGCTTCGGTCTGGACCTGTGCCTCGGGCGCATGGTCGGCGCGGACGACCCCGAGCCCGTGTACGTCGGACGGCTCGGCCTCAAGGACAGCACGGGCCGCCGGCTGCTGCTCGACTGGCGCTCCCCGGCTGCCGAGCCGTTCTTCGGAGCCACCCACGCCGACCCGATGGGGCTGGCGAGCCGCCGCAGGTACCGCTGGACCCGCGGCCGCATCAGCGACTACTGGGACGAGGTGTTCACCGCGGACGGGTTCGCCGGGCACGCCGCGCTCGACGACCAGTCCGCCTTCATCGCCAGTCTGGGGAGCAACCGGTCGCCGCGGATGCGGGACGTGCTCGGCACCATCCAGGCGGACCAGGACGCCGTCATCCGCGCGGGGTCCCGCGGTGCTCTCGTCGTCGACGGCGGCCCGGGCACGGGGAAGACCGTCGTCGCCCTGCACCGCTCGGCTTACCTCCTCTACTCCGACCCCCGCCTCGGTCACCGCCGCGGCGGCGTGCTGTTCGTCGGTCCGAGCCGGCCCTACCTGAGCTACGTCGCCGACGTCCTCCCCAGCCTCGGGGAGGAGGGCGTGCAGACCTGCACCCTGCGTGACCTCGTCGCCGAAGGGGCCGTGGCAGAGGCCGAGGCCGACCCGGAGGTGGCCCGTCTGAAGTCGTCCGCGGACCTGGTGCACGCCATCGAGAAGGCCGTCGCCTTCTACGAGGAGCCGGCCGCCAAGGGCATGACGGTCGCGACCCCCTGGTCCGACATCCGGCTGACCGCCCACGACTGGGCCGCGGCGTTCGAGGCGGCGGAGCCGGGCACTCCGCACAACGAGGCGCGCGACCAGGTGCTGGAGGAGCTGCTGACGATCCTGGTGGACAAGCACGTCGAGGAGGACGCGGACGACGTCCCGCCCGACCTGCTCCGCAAGTCGCTGCTGGGGAACAGGGAACTGATCACGGCCTTCGACCGGGCGTGGCCGCTGCTCGAAGCGGCCGACCTCGTCGGAGACCTGTGGTCGGTGCCCGCCTACCTGCGGATGTGCGCGCCCTGGCTCGGCCGCGACGACGTCCGCAAGCTGCAGCGCGAGGACCCCCGGGCCTGGACGGTGTCCGACCTGCCGCTCCTGGACGCCGCACGGCAGCGGCTCGGCGACCCGGAGGCGTCGCGGCGCAGGCGCCGGCACGAGGCCGCCCTCGCCGCCCAGCGCGAGCGCACGGCACAGGTCGTCGACAACCTGATCCAGGCCGCGGCCGATTCCGGCGCCGACGGTGACGACGGCGAAGGCCTGGTGACGATGCTGCGCGGCGAGGACGCCAAGGTCAGCCTGGTCGACGACTCCGAACTGCCCACCGTCGAACCGGACCTGCTCGCCGGTCCGTTCGCGCACGTCGTCGTGGACGAGGCCCAGGAACTCACCGATGCCGAGTGGCAGATGCTGCTGCTGCGGTGCCCGTCCCGGAGCTTCACCATCGTCGGGGACCGTGCCCAGGCCAGGCACGGGTTCACGGAGTCGTGGCAGGAACGGCTCGAGCGGGTCGGCTTCGACCGGATCACCCTGGCGTCCCTGAACGTCAACTACCGGACGCCGGAAGAGATCATGGCTGAGGCCGAGCCGGTGATCCGGGCCGCGCTCCCCGACGCCAACGTGCCGGTCTCCATCCGCAGCGGCGGCGTCCCCGTCGTCCACGGATCCGTTTCCGAGCGGGACGCGATCCTCGACAGCTGGCTCTCCGAGCATGCCGACGGGATCGCCTGCGTCATCGGCGCCGGGGTCATCGAAGAGGGCGCGTTCCGGTCCTCGTCCCGCGTCCGGTCGCTGACCCCGGAGCTGTCGAAGGGGCTCGAGTTCGACCTGGTCGTCCTCGTCGACCCGGAGAAGTTCGGCGAGGGCATCGAAGGAGCGGTCGACCGCTACGTCGCGATGACCCGGGCGACCCGGCAGCTCGTGGTCCTCACGAGCTCCTGACACCGGCGGTACGCAAGCGGCGCATCGACGTCCGGACCGGGGCGACCGGTCCGGACGTCGAGGCGCCGGCGACGGGCGGCGGCGCCGTGGCGCCGCCCCCGCGCTACTGCTTGGCCGTGGCCCAGGCGTGCTGTATCACCAGGTCGGCCTTGACCTCGTTGAGCTGGGTGGCGACCGCCGAAGGGGCGGTGCCGCCGCGGCTGTTGCGTGAGGCCAGCGCGCCGGGCACGTTCAGGACGGTACGGACCTCGGGCGTGAGGTGCTCGGAGATCTTGGCGAACTGCTCGTCCGTCAGCTGGTCCAGCTCGATGCCGAGCTGCTCGCACTCCTTGACGCACTCGCCCGCGACCTCGTGCGCGACGCGGAACGGCACGCCCTGCTTGACCAGCCACTCGGCGATGTCCGTGGCGAGCGAGAAGCCGGCCGGGGCGAGTTCCTCCATCCGCTCGCGGTTGACGGTGAGCGTGGCCATCATGCCGGTGAAGGCGGGGAGCAGGACCTCGAGCGTGTCGCAGGAGTCGAAGACCGGCTCCTTGTCCTCCTGGAGGTCGCGGTTGTACGCGAGCGGGAGGGCCTTGAGCGTGGCGAGCAGCCCGGTCAGGTTGCCGATGAGCCGGCCGGACTTGCCGCGCGCCAGCTCCGCGATGTCCGGGTTCTTCTTCTGCGGCATGATCGACGAACCGGTGGAGAAGGCGTCGTGCAGGGTCACGAAGGAGAACTCCTTCGTGTTCCAGATGATGATCTCCTCGGCGATCCGCGAGAGGTTCACGCCGATCATCGCGGTGATGAAGGCGAACTCGGCGACGAAGTCCCGCGACGCGGTGCCGTCGATGGAGTTGCCGGCCGAGCCACGCTCGAAGCCGAGGTCTGCGGCGACCGCCTCCGGGTCGAGCCCGAGGGAGGAACCGGCCAGAGCACCGGAGCCGTACGGGGAGACGGCCGTGCGGGTGTCCCACTGGCGCAGCCGCTCGGCGTCCCGGGACAGCGACTGGACATGCGCCAGGACGTGGTGGGCGAAGAGGACCGGCTGCGCGTGCTGGAGGTGCGTACGGCCGGGCATGGCCACGTCCGGGTGGGCCTCGGCCAGGCCGACAAGGGCGTCCTGGAGGTCGGCGATCAGGCCGCCGATGATCCGGGCGTGGTCGCGCAGGTACATCCGGAAGAGCGTGGCGACCTGGTCGTTGCGGGACCGGCCGGCGCGCAGTTTGCCGCCGAGGTCGGGGCCGAGACGCTCGAGCAGGCCCCGCTCGAGGGCGGTGTGGACGTCCTCGTCGGCGATGGTGCCGGTGAAGTCGCCGGAGGCCACGTCGGCCTCGAGCCGGTCGAGTCCGTCGAGCATCCGCGTCAGCTCGTCGTCGGTGAGCAGGCCCGCCTTCTTCAGGACGCGGGCGTGGGCACGGGAGCCGGCGATGTCGTACGGCGCGAGCCGCCAGTCGAAATGCACGGACGCGGACAGCTTCGCCAGCGCCTCTGCCGGACCGTCGGCGAAGCGGCCGCCCCAGAGCCGGACGTCACCGTTGTTGCTGCTCACAGCTCGAGCTCCTTGGATGAGGGTGTGAAGACGCCTCCCCGCCGCGACGAGGAGGCGCACTGTTCAACGCGGGCGGGTCACGCCAGGTCGCGCTTGGCGGCGATCTTCTGAGACAGGCCGAAGATCTCGATGAAGCCCTGCGCCTTGGACTGGTCGAACGTGTCGCCCGAGTCGTAGGTGGCGAGGTTGAAGTCGTAGAGAGACTCGTCGGACTTCCGGCCGGTGACGACGGCCCGGCCGCCGTGCAGGGTCATCCGGATGTCGCCGGTGACGTGCTGGTTGGCCTCGTTGATGAAGCCGTCCAGGGCGCGCTTGAGCGGGGAGAACCACAGGCCGTCGTAGACCAGCTCGCCCCAGCGCTGCTCGACCTGCCGCTTGTACCGGGCGAGCTCGCGCTCGACGGTGACGTTCTCCAGCTCCTGGTGCGCGGTGATCAGCGCGATGGCGCCGGGAGCCTCGTAGACCTCGCGGGACTTGATGCCGACGAGCCGGTCCTCGACCATGTCGATCCGGCCGATGCCCTGGGCGCCGGCCCGCTCGTTGAGCTGCTGGACGGCCTGGAGCACGGTGACGGGCTTGCCGTCGATGGCGACCGGGACGCCGGCCTTGAAGGAGATGACGACCTCGTCGGCCTCACGCTGCTCGGCCGGGTTCGAGGTGTACTCGTAGATGTCCTCGATCGGCGCGTTCCAGATGTCCTCCAGGAAGCCCGTCTCGACGGCCCGCCCGAAGACGTTCTGGTCGATGGAGTACGGCGACTTCTTGGTGGTGGCGATCGGGAGCTGCTTCTCCTCGCAGAAGGCGATCGCCTTGTCCCGGGTCATCGCGTAGTCACGGACCGGGGCGATGCACTTCAGCTCGGGCGCGAGGGCGACGATGCCGGCCTCGAACCGCACCTGGTCGTTGCCCTTGCCGGTGCAGCCGTGGGCGACGGTCGTGGCGCCGTGCTTCTTGGCGGCGGCGACGAGGTGCTTGACGATCGTCGGCCGGGAGAGGGCGGAGACCAGCGGGTAGCGGTCCATGTAGAGGGCGTTGGCCTTGATCGCGGGGAGGCAGTACTCCTCGGCGAACTCGTCCTTGGCGTCGGCCACCTCGGCCTCCACCGCACCGCAGGCGAGCGCGCGCTTGCGGATGACGTCCAGGTCCTCGCCGCCCTGGCCGACGTCCACGGCAACGGCGATGACCTCGGCGCCCGTCTCCTCGGCGATCCAGCCGATGGCGACGGAGGTGTCCAGGCCGCCCGAGTAGGCGAGTACGACGCGCTCGGTCACGGGTTTCTCCTTACGGTGCATACACTGATGGGTATAACTATGCAGTCGGCCGTATGGTTTGTCAATCGACGGGGAAACCCGCTGGTCGGCGCCGTCCCTCCCCTCCTAGGGTGGGCCGTCATCAGCACGGGGAGGGGTGCCGGACATGGGCAAGCGGTGGAACGACGCGGCGGCCAGGGAGGCCGTGAGGCTTCTGCTGGAGGGGCGCGCGACGAGCGAGGTGCTGGACTTCGACGACCCGGCCTGCTGGACGGCGCTGGACCAGGCGACCCGGGCCTTCGGACGGTACGGGTGGGAGGAGTACGACCCGCGGATATCGCACCGGCTGCGGCAGCGGCCGGAGACCGCCCTGTGCCACCCGGACGGCCGGGTCCGTGAGGGCGCGCTCGCCACCGGACCCCGCACGGCCGCCTTCTGGCACCTCGTCGTCGTGCGCTGCACCGACTGGGCGGAGCCGGTGCGGCTGCGCGCCCGCGCGCTGCTCACGGATCGGCTGCGGAGCGGACCGGAGCAGACCCTGCGCGTACTCACGCCGCTGGTGCTGCGCCTGGGCCGCCGCGAGGAGGGCGCCTGGGCGCACGACCTCTTCGAGGAGGCGCTGCGCGGCGTTCCCGAGCTGGCGCGGAGCCTCCTTGGGGACACGCGTGACAGCGCGACGCGGCGCCTCGCCGCACGGATCGTGCTGGACCACGGGCTGCTGGACGTGCGCGCGCTGGCGCGCCACGCCGCCGACGACCCGGACCCGGTCCTGGCGCGGCTGTGGTCGGACGCGGCGCTCGCCGGGATGGCGGCCGACGGCTCCGACGACCGCGCCGTCGACGTCCTGCTCGGCGGGCGCCTGCCATTTGTACGGTCGGCGGGCGTCACGGCGCTGCGGCGGGCGGGCCGGGCCCAGGAGGCGGTGAACCACCTCGCCGACCGGTCGGGACTGGTACGGGCCTGCGCCCGGTGGGTCATCAGCCAGGACGGCGGGGATCCGCACGCCCGTCACCTCGAGCTGTGCGAGCACCCCGACACCGTGGCGCCTTACGCCGTCACCGGACTCGCGGAGTGCGGCCGGCGGGAGGACGCCGCACTGCTCCGACCGCTGCTGACGCATCCCGCCGACGGGGTGCGGGCGCAGGCCGTGGCCGGACTGCGGCTGCTGGAGTCGGTGTCCGTCGAGACCGTGCTCCCGCTGGTGGACGACCCGGCGGCGGCCGTCGCCCGCGAGGCGGCACGGGCGCTGCTCCCGTACGCCCGCCGGCTCTGCGCGGACCGGCTCACCGAGCGGCTGTCGCCAGGGTGGCCCACCCCCACGCGCCGGGCCGCGTTCCGGCTGCTGCGGCAACAAGGCGGCCTTGTGCAACTCCGCGCTTCGGTGGCGTTGTTGGCGGACGCCGACCCCAAGCTGCGGCGCACTGCGGAGTCCTCGGTGCACCAGCGGACATGGATGTACGAGGTCCCGCGGGGTGACGCGGAGGTGGACCGGTTGCTCCGGCGGTGCGCGCACCTGTTCAGCGACCACGTCATGGCGGCGACGCGCACACGGACCGGCCTCGGGCGCGCCTGACGACTCCGGCGCGGAGCCGGAGCCAGGGCCCGGACCGGGGTCGGGGCCAGGGGTCGCGGGGTCGCGGGGTCGATAATCGCTTCATGGGGAAAACATTTGAACGCATAGAGGGCCGGCTCCGGGACTTCATCGAACAGCAGCCGGTCTTCTTCACGGCGACCGCGCCGCTGGCCGGTGACGGGCACGTCAATCTGTCACCCAAGGGACGCAGCGGCACGCTCGTCGTCATCGACGAGATGACGCTCGCGTACCTCGACTTCGGCGGCAGCGGCGCCGAGACGATCGCGCATGTGCGGGAGGAGGGGAACGGTCGGATCACCCTGATGTGGTGCGCGTTCTCCGGGCCGCCGCAGGTGGTGCGGGTGCACGGGCAGGGCGAGGCGGTCTTCCGTGACGATCCGCGCTGGGCGGAACTGATCGGCCTCTTCAAGGACGTCGACGGCCCGAGCGCCCGCGCGATCATCGTCGTCCACGCCCGCCGCATCAGCCAGGTCTGCGGCTTCGCCGTGCCGTTCATGGAGTACCGGGAGGAACGGACGCAGCACGCCGAGTACTTCGGGCGGAAGTCGGACGAGGAGTTCCAGGCGTACTGCGCGAAGAAGGAACACATCGGCGTGAGCCTGGACGGCCTCCCTGCCCTCCCGCTGCCGCTGCCGGCCCGCACGGACTGAACGGGGGGCGCGTCGGCTGCGGGCGCGTGACGCCTGCCGGGGCGGGCGCCTCGGCTGCGGGTGCGTGGCACCTGCGGGTGCGTGACACCCGCCGGGACGTGACGGCTGCGGGCGCGTGACACCTGCCGGGGCGTGACGCCTGCGGCGGGCCTGCTCCCCACCCCGCCCCTTCCCGAAACCGGGGCAAGCCCCGGACCCCGTACCGCGCTCCGCGCGGTGTCCTCAATCGCCGGACGGGCTGAGAATGCCGCTGCGCGGCACTCCAGCCCGTCGGCGCAGACACTGGACAACTCCGCCCCCGTCGGCGTCTCCAGCCCCGCCAGCGGCTGCGGCCTCGCGACGGGGCGTCTCCGGACTCGCCGGCGGCTGCGGCCTCACGACGCGGCGTCTCCAGCCCCGCCGGTAGCTGTGACCTAGCGACGCGGTGGTCTGCCCCGCCGGCGGCTGCGGCCTAGCGACGGGGCGCCTCGAGCCCCGCCAGTGGCTGCGGCCTTGCGACGGGGCCGTCTCCAGCCCCGGCCGGTAGCTGCGGCCTTGCGACGGGGCCGTCTCCAGCCCCGCCGGTAGCTGCGGCCTCTCCACGCGGCGCCTCCAGCCCCGGCCGGTAGCTGCGGCCTCACCACGCGGCCTCCAGCCCCGCCGGTGCCTGCCGCCTAGCGACGGGGCCGTTCCAGCCTCGCCGGCGATTGAGGTGCGGGGGCAGAGCCCCCGAAACGCCGCGCGGAGCGCGGTGCCGGTCCGGGTGGCCAGGACGGCGGCGAAGCAGCGGCCCGCAGGGCCGGCGCCCTCCGTCCGGCGGAGCCCGGACCGGGGAGGGGACCAGCCCGGTTACGGGAAGCGGGTCCCCACGGCCGCCAGGCCGTAGGGGGACCGGGAACAGCACCCGCAGGGGCCTAGCGGTCGTTCTGCGCCAACCGCAGCAAGTGGTCCGCCAGCGCCTGCCCGCCCGCCGGATCGCGGCTGATCAGCATCAGCGTGTCGTCACCCGCGATCGTGCCGAGCACATCGTGCAGTTCCGCCTGGTCGATGGCCGACGCGAGGAACTGAGCCGCGCCCGGCGGTGTGCGCAGGACGACGAGGTTCGCCGACGCCTCCGCCGAGATCAGCAGTTCGCCGGAGAGGCGCCGCATGCGCTCCTCCTTCGCGGACTCGCCCAGCGGGGCCTGCGGGGTGCGGAAGCCGCCCTCGCTGGGCACCGCGTAGATGAGCTCGCCGCCGGTGTTGCGGATCTTCACCGCGCCCAGTTCGTCGAGGTCGCGGGAGAGCGTCGCCTGGGTGACGTGCAGTCCGTTGTCCGCGAGGAGTTTCGCCAACTGGCTCTGGGAGCGCACCGGCTGCCGGTTGAGGATGTCCACGATCCGGCGGTGGCGGGCTGTCCGGGTCTGCGGTACGGCGGGCCCGCCGTGCTCGGTGCCGTTCGCGTCGGTCATCGTCGTCTCATTCTCCGGATCGTCCTTCCCCGTTGCCCGCCGTGGCCGGCGTGCTGGCGTCGAGGATGCCGGGCAGCGCGTGGAGGAACGCCTCGACCTCCGCGTCGGCGATGGTCAGTGCCGGCATGAGCCGTACGACATCGGGCGCGGGGGCGTTCACCAGGAACCCTGCATCCTGGGCCGCCTGCTGCACCTTCGGTGCGAGGGGCCCGGTGAGCACGATACCCAGCAGCAGGCCGCTGCCGCGGACGTGGGAGACCAGCGGATGACCGAGACCCTCGATTTCCTCACGCAGCTTCTCACCCAGCCGCTTGACGGTGTCGAGCGCTCCGTCGGCCGCCAGCGTGTCGAGGACGGCGAGTCCGGCAGCGCACGCGACCGGGTTCCCGCCGAACGTGGTGCCGTGGTGGCCGGGCTTCAGCAGCTCCGCCGCCTCACCGAAGACGACGGTCGCGCCGATGGGCAGCCCGCCGCCGAGGCCCTTGGCCAGCGTGACGATGTCGGGCTCGACGCCCTGGTGTGCCTGGTGTTCGAACCAGTGGCCGGTGCGTCCGATGCCGGTCTGGACCTCGTCGAGGACGAGCAGTGTGCCGGTGGCGCGGGTGATCTCGCGTGCGGCCTCGAGGTAGCCCTTGGGCGGCACGACCACACCGTTCTCGCCCTGGATCGGCTCGATGATCACGAAGGCGGTGTCTTCGGTGACCGCGGCGCGCAGCGCCTCCGCGTCGCCGTACGGGACGTGTGTGACGTCCGACGGCAGAGGCAGGAACGGGTCCTGCTTCGCGGGCTGCCCGGTGAGCGCGAGAGCGCCCATCGTGCGTCCGTGGAACCCTCCGTCGGTGGCCACCATGTGCTTGCGGCCCGTCAGCCGGCCGATCTTGAAGGCGGCCTCGTTCGCCTCGGCGCCCGAGTTGGCGAAGTAGACCCTGCCCGGCCGGCCGAAGAGCTGGAGCAGCCGCTCGGCGAGGGCGACGGGCGGCTCCGCGACGTACAGGTTGGAGACGTGGCCGAGACGGGAGATCTGGCGGGTCACGGCCTCGACGACGGCGGGATGCGCGTGACCGAGCGCGTTGACGGCGATGCCGCCGACGAAGTCGGTGTACTCGGCGCCGTCCGCGTCCCAGACCTTGGAGCCCTCGCCGCGGACGAGCGACAGCTTGGGTGTGCCGTAGTTGTCGGACATGACGCCCTGCCACCGCTGGGCGAGCTGCTCGTTCCCGTTGCCGCTCATGCTTCCCCCTGTACGTCGTCGGGCACGACCATGGTGCCGATACCTTCGTCCGTGAAGATCTCCAGCAGGATCGAGTGCTGGACACGGCCGTCGATCACACGGGCGGTGTTGACCCCGTTGCGCACGGCGTGCAGGCAGCCCTCCATCTTGGGGACCATGCCGCTGGACAGCTCGGGCAGCAGCTTCTCCAGCTGGGTGGCGGTGAGCCGGCTGATCACCTCGTCGCTGTCGGGCCAGTCCTCGTAGAGGCCCTCGACGTCGGTGAGGACCATCAGAGTCTCGGCGCCCAGCGCCGCAGCGAGTGCCGCAGCCGCCGTATCAGCATTGACGTTGTAGACATGTCCGTCGTCCTGTGAGCGCGCGATCGAGGAGATGACCGGGATCCGGCCGTCGGCGAGGAGCGCCGTGATGGCGCCGGTGTCGATCTCGGTGATCTCGCCGACCCGGCCGATGTCGACGAATTCGCCGTCGATCTGCGGCTGGTGCTTGGTGGCGGTGATGGTGTGGGCGTCCTCGCCGGTGATGCCGACGGCGAACGGGCCGTGCTGGTTGAGCAGGCCGACCAGTTCACGCTGGACCTGTCCGGCGAGCACCATCCGTACGACGTCCATCGCCTCCGGGGTGGTGACCCGCAGCCCCGCCTTGAACTCGCTCACGAGGCCGTGCCGGTCGAGCGCCGCGGAGATCTGCGGGCCGCCGCCGTGCACGACGACCGGCTTGAGGCCGGCGTGGCGCAGGAAGACGACGTCCTGGGCGAATGCCGCCTTCAGGTCCTCGTCGATCATGGCGTTGCCGCCGAACTTGATGACGACGGTCTTGCCGTTGTGGCGGGTCAGCCACGGCAGCGCCTCGATGAGGATCTGTGCCTTGGGCAGCGCGGTGTGCTTCCTGGTCGTGCTCATGAGCTGTACGCGCTGTTCTCGTGGACGTAGTCGGCGGTGAGGTCGTTGGTCCAGATGACCGCTGACTCGGTGCCGGCGGCGAGGTCGGCGGTGATCCGGACCTCGCGGTAGCGCATGTCGACGAGGTCGCGGTCCTCGCCGACCGAGCCGTTCCTGCAGACCCAGACGTCGTTGATGGCGACATTGAGCCGGTCCGGCTCGAACGCGGCACGGGTGGTGCCGATGGCGGACAGCACCCGGCCCCAGTTGGGGTCCTCGCCGTGGATGGCGCACTTGAGGAGGTTGTTGCGGGCGATGGAGCGGCCGACCTCCACGGCGTCGTCCTCGGTGGCCGCGTTGATCACCTCGATCTTGATGTCCTTGCTCGCGCCCTCCGCGTCGCCGATCAGCTGCCGGCCGAGGTCGTCGCAGACGGCCCGTACGGCCTCGGCGAACTCCTCGTAGCGGGGGGTGATCGTGCTCGCGCCGGAGGCGAGGAGCAGCACGGTGTCGTTGGTGGACATGCAGCCGTCGGAGTCGACCCGGTCGAAGGTCTGCCGGGTGGCGTCGCGCAGTGCCTTGTCCAGGGTGGCGGGCTCCAGGTCGGCGTCCGTGGTGAGGACGACGAGCATCGTGGCGAGCCCCGGCGCGAGCATGCCGGCGCCCTTGGCCATGCCACCGACGGTCCAGCCGTCACCCTGGGCGACCGCGGTCTTGTGGACGGTGTCCGTGGTCTTGATGGCGATGGCGGCCTTCTCGCCGCCGTGCTCGGAAAGCTGGGCGGCGGCCTGCTCGATGCCGGGGAGCAGCTTGTCCATGGGAAGCAGGACGCCGATCAGGCCGGTGGACGCGACGGCCACCTCGCCGGCGCTGTGCCCGAGCACCTCGGCGGCCTTCTCCGCGGTGGCGTGGGTGTCCTGGAAGCCCTTCGGGCCCGTACAGGCGTTGGCTCCACCGGAGTTGAGGACCACCGCGCTGACCTCGCCGCCGGTGAGGACCTGCTCGGACCACAGTACGGGCGCGGCCTTGACACGGTTGGAGGTGAAGACGCCGGCGGCGGCGCGGCGGGGCCCGGTGTTGACCACGAGGGCCAGGTCCGGGTTGCCGTTCGCCTTGATCCCGGCGGCGATACCCGCTGCCGTGAATCCCTTCGCTGCGGTCACGCTCACGGCGCAACTCCAATCGTGGAAAGACCGGTGCTCTCGGGGAGTCCGAGGGCGATGTTCATGCTCTGCACCGCGCCGCCGGCGGTGCCCTTGGTGAGGTTGTCGATGGCGCTGATGGCGATGACGCGGCCGGCGTTCTCGTCGTAGGCGACCTGGATCTGCACCGCGTTCGACCCGTACACGGAGGCGGTGGCGGGCCACTGCCCCTCGGGCAGCAGGTGCACGAACTCCTCGTCGGCCAGCGCCTTCTCGTACGCGGCCCGCACGTCGTTCGCCGTCGTGCCCGGCTTCGCCTTCACGGAGCAGGTGGCGAGGATGCCGCGGGCCATGGGCGCGAGGGTGGGCGTGAACGACACGGTGACCCGCTCCCCCGCGACCGCGCTCAGGTTCTGGATCATCTCGGGGGTGTGGCGGTGGCCGCCGCCGACGCCGTAGGGGCTCATGGAGCCCATGACCTCGGAGCCGAGCAGATGCGGCTTGAGCGCCTTGCCCGCGCCGGAGGTCCCGGTGGCGGCGGTGATCACCGCTTCCGGCTCGGCGATCCCCGCCTGGTAGGCGGGGAACAGCGCGAGCGAGACGGCGGTGGGATAGCAGCCGGGCACCGCGACACGCCTGGACCCCTCCAGCGCGGCGCGGGCGCCCGGCAGTTCCGGCAGGCCGTAGGGCCAGGTGCCGGCGTGCTCGGAGCCGTAGAACCGCTCCCAGTCGGCGGCGTCCTTCAGCCGGAAGTCGGCCCCCATGTCGATGACCAGCACGTCGTCGCCGAGCTGCTCGGCGACTGCGGCGGACTCCCCGTGCGGGAGCGCGAGGAACACGACGTCGTGCCCGGAGAGCACCTCGGCGGTGGTCGGCATGAGCACGCGGTCGGCCAGCGGCAGCAGGTGCGGCTGCATGGTGCCGAGGGGCCGGCCGGCATTGGAGTTGCCGGTGAGGGCGCCGATCTCGACCTCGGGGTGCGCCAGGAGCAGCCGGAGCAGCTCTCCGCCCGCGTACCCGCTCGCCCCTGCCACTGCTGCTCGTACGGTCATCGAAAATCCTCCTCATCGATGGCATGACTATACGCAGCTATGCAGGTTTATGCAATCAAGAGTGCGCCGGGCTGCTGTCACTGTGACTCAGTGCTTCAGTTGGCCCGTTAGCGGTCCAGTTGACCTTGGTCTGCGCTGTTGTTGGCCCGCAGGCGTGATCTTCGGCGCCGGTTCAGGTGCCGGTTGCTCGGGCCGAGCGGGGTCGGGCACGCAGGGCGGGGAGGCGTGCACAGTCTTCCGCTCCGGCCAGGCTCTCGCCCAGGGTCAGGAGTGAGAGGAGCAGCACTGGCCGGCCGGCTGTGGCAGCGGCCTCCAGTTTGTGGTGACCATCGAGGAGGAAGTGGGTCAGGCCCCAGTGCGCAGAGGGATCATCTCCCAGGCCGAGGGCGGGCTGGCACACGTCCAGCGTGGAGATCGCCACCGCCGTGGGGACCGTTCCCTGCTCCATGAGCGCGACGTACTCCTTGACACGCTCCCTCTCGTTCCACGTCGGGGGGACCATGGGCACGACGAACTCATAGAGGTGGGCGTCCGCGTCGACGGCGGTCTCGAAGGTTCGGTAGTACGGGGTGTGCGGGTACTCGGGGAGGCCCCAGAACTGATCGATCCCCCACGTCGTGACCTGTTCGCCGCTGAAGTAGTCACCTTCCTTCCCTGGGGTGATCAGCCGGGGTTCCACGCTCAGGAGCAGCGGAAGGTACTCGCCCTCCGGCAGCAACGCACCGAACGCATCGATCACACCGCGGTCGTCCGGATCGTCCAGTGCACCGGTGAGCCGTTCCTGCATGCTCTCCAGGGACACCTTCTCGCTCGCGGTTTCCAGTCGGCGAAACAGGAGCGGGCACGTTCCGCAGTAGAAGCTGAGCTCGAAGGCAGGCTCGTCGCCGACCATGAGCAAGCGGCGCCGCGGCCCGCCTCCGAGCTCCTGCAGTTCCGTACCGAAGTGCAACCGTGCCTCGGAGGAAGGGACGCCGAGGCTGCGGGGGTCGCCCGCTTTGATCATCACGGACCGACCGTACGGGACGTCGTGGACCGGCTCCACCGGGTACTGAGCGCGTATCTGGCCGGACGGGCCAACTACCGCGCCAAGTCACAGTCACGGCCGTCCGGACTTCGCGCACGGCCCACGTACCCGGCCGTCGTGGGCCGGCGCCCGCGTGTCCGGAGCGTTCTTGATCACTTGGCTGCGCGGCGGCAGCCGCCACCCCGAAAACCAGTGGAGCAGCGTCGCTGTGCGCCATTACCGTGCTGCCCGACCAAGTCGTCTGGGCAAGGACGTTCCGTTGTACACCGTGTGAGACCTCCCGAGCGCTGATTCGTCGCGCGTCGCGCATGTGCCGCATGTGCGCCGCGCTGCTTTTTGCTGCGGACTTCTCACTGAAACCGGTGTACTTCTGTGCTCAACAACTGGGTTGTCGCGCCCACCTGCCTGCCGCTCGTTCTCCGCCGTTGCCACACGTGCGGGTCCGAGCGCTTCCGGACAAGCGGTAAATTCCGCGTCAACGCCCACCACAAGCTCATCGACGCCTGGCTCCTCGCGCTCTGTACCGCTTGCGGGGAAACCACGAAGCTCACGGTCCTGGAGCGGATGCATGTGCGCTCCGTACGGCCTGAGCTGCTGGACCGGCTGCATGACAACGACCCTGGCCTGGCAGCCGAGTTGCTCCAGGATCCCGTCGTGCGGCGCCGTAATCGCATCGCCCTCGACTGGGAGGATGCCTGGCGCCTCGACACCGGCGGGTCGGATCACCTGGACCGCGAGGTGATCGACGTCTCGGTGCGCTTTGCCGCGCGGATCCCGGTCCGGCCGGTGCGACTGATCGCCGAAGGCTGCGGTCTTGCACGGGCCGAGGTCGAGAGGCTGATCACGGACGGGAGACTCGTGGCGGCGGTCCGGCTGAGCGGCAAGCTCTCCGGCGACTTCACCTTCACGCTCAAGCGCTGAGCCCTCCTCGGGCCCAGGGGCCTGTCCGGCACGATCCGCCGGACAGGCCCTGTGCGCCTTCCGTGCCCTGCCAAACGGGAGCTAGGGTTCGCGCAGCGAGTGACTCACGAGGAGCGAAGACATGGTCGGTCGTCCGAGCACGCGTTGACGTCGGAGGCCGTGTGCGGCCCGTCATCGCGTGCTGCCCTTGATGCGCGGCACAGCGAGCCTTCCTTTCCCGCTGCCTGAGATGGTGGGTGCACCTGGCGTGCGCCGGGCGGCGGGTCTCGTCTTCGGTCGTCCGAGGGGTCCCTGTGCCGTCCTCTTCCTCCGCTGCATCCGATTCCGGTTCCTCCGCTGTATCCGATGCAGGCCGCCCGGTTCCGTCAAGCCTGTGGCGGGACGGCGACTTCCGCAGGCTCTGGGTGGGCCAGACGGTCTCCCAACTGGGCGAACACGTAAGCCTGGTGGTTCTTCCGCTCTTCGCTGTCCTCTCGCTCAATGCCGACGCCGGCCAGTTGGGCGCCCTGCGCGCGGTGGGGCAGGCGCCGATCCTGCTGCTGTCGCTCTTCGTCGGCGCGTGGGTGGACAGGTGGCGGACCCGTACGGTGATGGTGCTGACGGACGCCGGTCGGGCCCTGGCACTGGGCGCCGCCGCCGTAGCGGGCCTCCTCGGCGGGCTCGGCCTGCCGGCGCTGCTTGTGGTGGCCTTCGCCGTCGGGGGCCTGTCCGTGTTCTTCGACGTGGCGTACCAGGCGTCGTTGGTACGGCTGGTGGATCGCGACCAGTTGCTGCGGGGCAACAGCGCGCTCGAAGGCAGTCGGTCGGCTGCGCAGATGGGCGGTCCCGCCCTGGGCGGTGCGTTGGTGTCCTTGCCGGCGGCGCCGATCGCTGCCGCCGCCGGCGTGCTGTGTTTCGCGCTGTCGTTCCTGACGATCCGGCGGATCGGTCGCCGTGAATCCGTCCCGGAACGCTCGGCACGTCCTGTCGGGGTCCGGCGGCAGATCCATGAGGGCATCCGCTTCGTCGCCGGCGACACCTCGCTGCGGACTGTGTGCCTCGCGTCAGCGGCCTTTCAGTTCTTCTTCGCGGCTGTGATGACCATCTATCTGCTGTTCCTGCCACGGGACCTGCACCTGTCGGGCACCGTCGTCGGACTGGCGCTCGCGGCGACGGGGCCGGGCGCGGTCCTGGGCTCGCTGCTGGCCGCCCGCCTACCGGGCCGCTTCGGGCACGGCGCTGTGCTCGTGTCCGCGGCAGCACTCGGCGACGGCGTGTTCCTGCTCGTGCCCGCACTGCACGGCTCCTCCGCGGTGACGGTTCCCGCGCTCCTCGCGGTCAACTTCCTCTTCGGGACCTTCGGCCAGTTGGTGAATGTCACGGTCATGGCCGTACGGCAGACCGTCACTCCGGACGCGATGCAAGGCCGTGTGGCCGCGACGATCAACTTTGTCGGCATGGGGCTGACCCCCCTCGGCTCGCTGCTCGGCGGCCTTCTCGCGGAAGTGTGGGGGACGCGCGCCGGCCTGCTGGTAACAGCCGCAGGCATGCTGCTGTCGCCGGCGCTGATGGCCCTGTCGCCACTCGCCCGCCTGGGACGGACGCTTCCCGCAACTCCGGAGACTCCGGCCCCGTCCGCGTGAGGACGTCCGTCGCCGCGAGTAGCCGACACAACGCCGGGGGCCGTGGGAACGGTTCACGCCGGGGGCCGTGGGAGCGGTTCACGCCAGGGTGACGTGCATGCCGCCCTCGGCGAGGGCCTCCAGGACCTCGCCGAGGAGGTCGTAGGGCTCACCTTCCGGTGTCAGTGCCCGGGACAGGTGCTCGCGTGCCGTCACGGCGTCCCGCCACAGCAAGGTGGCGGGGGCGGTGTAACCGAAGCTGCCGCGCAGGCAGTCGTCGAGCGCGGCGAGACAGCCGCCGAAGTAGCCGCCCGGACCGTTGACCGCCTCGCCGAGCGCCAGGTAGAGACCCGGTTCGTCGGTGATGTGCCGGCCGTCCAGTTCGTAGGCGTGACCGGCCGGCCGGTCACGGTCCGCACGCCGGCAGCCCCTCTCCCGGACGAGATCGTGCCAGGCCCCGCGCCGCCGGGTGTCCAGGCCGGCCCAGGCGCCCAAGGCGTCCGGCGGCCCGGCGAGCCACCGCTCCCAGACGGGCCGGGCGTACGGGGGGACGGGCGCGAAGTGCTCCCCGTCGAGCTCCAGGTCGATCAGATCCGCCCCGTGGGAAGACGGGCGCCAGGCGCTGACCGTGGCCTGGAGCAGCCGGTCGGTGAGTGGCTCGCCCCGGTCGTCCTGTATCTCCAGTGCGGCCTCCTCCAAGCGCAGCGCCCGTCGGGTGCCCTTCGCCAGTGCCGCCCGCAGCCGATCACTCGGGGCGAGGCCCCGCAGGACGAGCGGGGGCGCCACGTGCTCGGGCGCCAGGACGCGCGTGAATTCCCGGCAGGAGCCGAGCCACCGGCGCCCGTCGTGTAAGCGCACGCGACCCCTGTGCCCCTCGGGCGGACCTTCGTAGTCGTCCAGGCCGGTGAACACCGGACCGTCCGACCCGGGAAGCCGCCCCAGGCTCTCCGCGTCCTCCAGCAGCCAGGGGTCGAGTGCCTCGTCATCCGGCACCAGCCACACCCGGCTGCCGGCCCAGCCGCGTGGCTCCGCGCCTTCCGGGACCCAGTCGAACAGTTCGTACGTCCCGCGCCGGGACTCCCCGAAGAGCCCCTCCACCGCGGCGCAGACCCCCCAGACGTGACCGTGCTCCGTCTCCGTCAGCCTGTACCGTCCGCGCCCGCCCTGGGCCGAGTTCGCATGCACGGTGGGAATCATGCCCCGGCCGGCTTTCCACGACGAAGCTCCTTTCCGACGAGTGCCGCCGGACTGCCTGGTCGGCGAGGCGAGTCACCCCGCGCGAACGCCGAAGGTGCGGCGGCTGCCGGGGACCGCGCGGAGGACGCAGGCCGGCCGTCGTCCACGTGTCATCCACGGCGGGAGGTCGCGGCACCGTCCCGTGAGCGGGTGGGTGCCGGGAGCTGTCCCGCGACGATCGCGGCGAGCGAGAGTCCGAACCCCACGAGTTGGACCGGCCCGAACGTCTCGCCGAGCAGGACGGCGCCGAGGACCGCGGCGACCAGCGGCGAGAGCAGGACGAGCACCGCGACGGACGTGACGGGCAACGTGGTGATGCCGCGGAACCACAGGACATAGGCGGCCAGACCACCGACCAGACCCAGCCAGAGGTAGCCGAGGGCGGCGGTCGGGTCGACGGGAGGGGGTGCCCCCTCGGCGAGGAAGGTGACGGGCACCAGGAACAGGCCTCCCGCGGTGAGCTGCCAGCCGGCGAATGCGGTGGGACCGGCCTCGGCAGGGCGTCCCCAGCGCTTGGTGAGCGTCACCCCGAGCGCCATCGTGGCCGCGCTCGCAAGACCCGCCACGACCCCGACGCCGTCGAACGCGGCGTGCGGCCCGATCACCACCAGGCCGACGCCGACGACCCCGGCCGCACCCCAGAACAGACGCCAGGCGGACAGGCCTTCGCGGAGGACCGGCACGGCGAGGACGGCGACGACGAGCGGCTGAGCCGCCGCCAAGGTGGCGGCGACACCTCCCGGCAGGCGTTCGGCCGCGATGAACAGAAGGGGGAAGAACAACCCGATGTTCAGGACACCGAGCACCGCCGCCTTCCCCCACCACGCCCCACGCGGCAGCGTCCGGGTGATCGCCAGCGCGATGAGTCCGGCGGGCAACGCGCGCAGGAGTCCGGCGAACAGGGGGTGTCCCGGCGGGAGAAGCTCGGTGGTGACGACATAGGTCGTGCCCCACGCCAAGGGAGCGAGCGCCGTCAGGACGGCCCGTGGTACGTGGCCATGGGAAACACCGCTGCCGGCGCGGTCAAGAACTCTCTGTGCTCCAGGGCTTGTCACGCCAGCAGTCTCGCCCGGCCGCGATCAATGAGTCCAACACATGCTTGTCACCTCACCGATCTCGATCCACGATGGATCGATGGAGCTCCAGCAGATGCGCTACGTCATCGCAGTCGCCGAGACGAACAGCTTCACCCGCGCCGCCGAACGGTGTCACGTGGTCCAGTCCGCCCTCAGCCACCAGATCGCCCGCCTGGAGCAGGAACTCGGCGCGAGGCTCTTCGAACGCACCAGCCGCCGGGTGCGGCTGACGCCGGCCGGCGCGGCGTTCCTCCCCGCGGCCCGCCAGTGCCTGGACGCCGCCGAGCGCGCTGCCGCCGAAGTGGCCGCGGCTGTCGGCGAGGTACGCGGACGGCTCGCCGTGGGCCTGATCCCCACCGTCGCGGCGGTGGATGTCCCGGCCGCGCTGCACGACTTCCGCCGGCAGTACCCGCACGTGCGCATCGGCCTGCGGGTGGGCGCGAGCGAGGACCTGGCCCAGCAGGTCGAGCAAGGAGTCATCGACGTGGCTTTCCTCGGTCTGCCCACCACGGCGCGGCCTCGAGGTGTCGCCGCGCGCGAACTCGCCCGTGACCGGCTCGTCGCGGTGGTCGCGCCGGACCATCCGCTCGCCGACGAACCGACGGTCGACCTTCGCAGGCTCTCTTCCGAGGTGTTCGTGGACCTTCCGGTCGGCACAGCCGGACGGATCCAGTCCGACCAGGCCTTCTCTGCGGCCGGTCTCAGCCGCGACGTCGCCTTCGAAGTGACCACCGCGGACTTCATGGCCCGACTGGTCGGGCAGGGCCTCGGCATCGCCATGCTCCCCGCCGCCTACGTGCCCCGGCTGACCGGCGTGACCACCATCGAGGTCACCGACGCGCCGGCCCGCGTCGAATACGTCGTCTGGAACCGCGTCGGCCGCACGCCCGCGGCGTCCGCCTTCCTCACTGTCCTCGACCTCCCGGCCACGCCGGGCACGGAGTGAGGAGGCGGAAGGTCCGCGGTGCTCGCTCAGGTACGGGAAGCGCGGCCGGTCCGCCGCGGCGGCAGCCGCTCGCCGCCGGCGGACCGCCGCCGCTCAGTGCGGGGTCAGGGACGCGGCTCGCCGGGCTGCTCGGCCCGGGCGGCGTTCTTCTCCTTGATGCGGGCGGCTTCCTTGCGGACCTCGGCCTGAGTGGCGCGCTCCTGGCGCAGCCAGTCAGGAAGCTCCCGCTTCAGCTCGTCGATCTGCTCCGTGGTCAGGGCCTCTGTGACCCCGCCGCGCGCGAGACCGGCGATGGAGACGCCCAGCTTCGCCGCGACCACCGGCCGGGGGTGCGGTCCGTCGCGGCGCAGGTCCAGCAGCCACTGGGGCGGGTCGGCCTGCAGAGCGTTGAGCTCGCTGCGTGAGACGACACCCTCCTGGAACTCGGTGGGTGTGGCCGGGAGGTACACACCCAGCTTCTTCGCCGCGGTTGCGGGCTTCATCGTCTGGGTGGTCTGGTGCGACGTCATGGTGTCAAGGGTATCGAGAGGTGTTCGATGCCTCTGACCACGACCGGTAACCTGGCGGAGTGACAGGCTCCGACACATCCCCTTCCTTCCGGCTCGCGTACGTCCCCGGCGTGACGCCGACCAAGTGGGTACGGATCTGGCACGAGCGGCTCCCGGACGTCCCGCTGACCCTCGTCGCGGTCTCCGCGGCGGAAGCTCCCGGGATGCTGCGAAGCGGCGACGCCGACGCCGGTTTCGTACGGTCTCCGATCGACCGGACCGATCTCAGCGCGATCCCCCTCTACACCGAGACCACGGTGGTGGTCGTCCCGAAGGACCACGCCGTGGCCGCCGTCGACGAGGTGACCGCCGAGGACCTGGCCGACGACATCGTCCTGCACCCTCTCGACGACACCCTGGAATGGGAGCGCCAGCCGGGTCTGCCCGCGATCGAGCGTCCCGCCTCGACGGCGGACGCCGTCGAACTGGTGGCCGCGGGAGTGGGGGTGCTCGTCGTGCCGCAGTCGCTGGCCCGGCTGCACCACCGCAAGGACCTCACCTACCGGCCGGTCTCCGACGCCCCGGTGTCGGGTGTCGCCCTGTCCTGGCCGGAGGACGGGACCACCGATCTCGTGGAGCAGTTCATCGGCATCGTCCGGGGCCGGACCGTCAACAGCTCACGCGGGCGCCCGGCCCAGGATCAGCCCAAGGGCAAGCGTCCCGAAGCGGGCGAAGCGCGGCGGAAGGCCACCGGCGCCAAGACCTCGGGCGGAAAGACGTCCGGTGGATCGGCGAAGTCCTCGGGCGGAAAGTCCCCGGGCGGCCGGACGGCGGGCAAGGCCACGGGCAACGTTGCCGGCAAGCGGCCGCGGAGCGGCTCCGCCGGCCCGAAGGGCGGCAAGCGCGGCAAGCCTCGCCGCAGCTCGTAGCGATCCGGCGAACCGGCGGCCGCCAGGACCGCCGGAACACTTCTGCGCCCATTCGGTGGAACCTGACCGCACCGCAGAAGGCATCCGGCTCACATGCGTTTGGTTGCTGACATCTTGAGGGCTCTCAGGTCGGCTTCCGGAAGGCACGGTCATGCAGGCGCCCCCGATCAGCACCACTGCGCGCGCTTCGCAAGAAGCGGCGGCAGACGAACGCGAGACACCGCAGCCGCGGGATTCCGCGGCAGGTCCCCGGATTCCCTGGTGGATCTGGGCCCTGGCGGGAGCGCTCTTCATCTCCTACGCGGCCCTGTCGCTGCGCAGGCACGACATGCTGCTTTCCCACAGCTTCGATCTGGGGATCTTCGAACAGGCCGTCCGCTCCTACGCGGAGGGACACCTGCCGGTCTCGGAGGTGAAGGGCCCCGACTTCCCCGTGCTCGGGGACCACTTCTCCCCCGTTCTGGCCCTCATCGCCCCGCTCTACCTGCTCCATCCGTCGACGGACACCCTGCTCGTCGTGCACGCGGCGCTCATCGCGTCGAGCGTGTTCCCCCTGGCGCTCTGGGCGCGCCGCACGCTCGGCACCGCGGCCGCAGCGGTGATCGGCCTCTGTTACGGCCTGTCCTGGGGCATCGCGAGCGCGGTCGGCTTCGACTTCCACGAAGTGGCCTTCGCCGTTCCCCTTCTCGCCTTCTCGCTGACCGCGCTGGCGAACGACCGGCTGCATGCGGCGGCGTACTGGGCGCTGCCGCTGCTGCTGGTGAAGGAGGACCTGGGGATCACCGTGGCCGTGATCGGCCTGCTCATCGCCCGGCGCGGCGACCGCCGGCTCGGAATCGTCACGGCGGTGTGCGGTGTCGTAGGGACGCTGCTCGCGATGACGGTGATCCTTCCGGCGTTCAATCCGAGCGGGTCCTACGGCTATCTGATCTGGCTGGACGGCCCCGGCGGCGGGGACGGCGGGCTGCCGGCCATGCTCCACAAGCTCACCATCGGTCTGATCACCCCGGTGCAGAAGATCACGACGCTGGTGCTGCTGCTCGCCCCCACACTGTTCCTCGCCCTGCGGTCCCCGCTGCTGCTGGTGGCCGTGCCGACCGTGCTGTGGCGCTTCGCCTCGAGCTACGAACTTCACTGGGGCACCGGTTACCACTACTCGCTCGTGCTGATGCCGATCGTCTTCGCGGCGTTCGTCGACGCCCTGGTCCGCAGGCGCTCCGCGCACGGTGGCGTGCGCCGCTACCTGGCGGCGTCCGCGGCGGTCACCGCGCTGCTCCTGCCGCAGTTCCCGCTGTGGCAGCTCGTCCAGCCGGCCACCTGGCGGACCGACCCCCGCGTGGAGGTGGCGGACAGCTTGATGGAGCGGATCCCCGAGGGCGCCACGGTGCAGGCGTCCACACACCTGGTGCCCCACCTGGTCTCCCGTACCAGTGTGAGCCTCTACGGCTGGCCCGACAGCCGCCCGTATCCCGAGTGGATCATGGTGGACACCTGGGTGCCGGACCATCTGCGATGGCCGCAGAGCGCCGCCGAGGAGCAGTTCAAACTGAGGAGCGCCCTCAAGAAGGGCTACCGGACCGTGGCCGACCGCGAGGGCTTCGTGCTGCTCAACCGGCCGGGCTCCGCACCGAAACCGTAGAAGCCGCAGGAGCCGCAGCAGACGCAGGGAACGTGGCGTCCGGCCCCGGCGGACCGCACCGGACCCATGTTTCAGGCCACCGCCTCCAGGCGCAGGCTCCAGCGACCGGGCACACCGGTCAGGGTCACCGTCGACAGCGGTCGGACGTCCACGTTCCAGTACATCGACGGGTGCGCCCGCAGCGCGTACACGAACGCGGCCCGTACGACCGCGGGCTCCGCGACGGCGACGATCGAGCCACCGTCGTCGGCCGGGCGGGTGTCCAGCCAGCCCCCTATGCGGGAGATGAACGCGAGCAGTGGTTCCCCGCCGTGCGGCGCGCTGCGCGGGTCGCAGAGCCACGCGTCGACGGCGGCGGGTTCCCTGGCGGTGACCTCCGCGAGGGTGTAGCCGCGCCAGCGGCCCATGTCGCAGTCGCGCAGCGCGGGCTGTGCCAGCGGCGCGAAGCCGAGGGCCTCCCCGGTCGCCCGGCTGCGCGGCGTCGGCGAGCAGTAGCGCAGCTCGGCGGCGCTGAGCGGCACGAGTGCGTGGGCGGCGAGCTGCACCTCGTGCCAGCCCGCCTGGTCGAGCGGCCGGTCGTCGTCGAAGCGCTCGGTGAGCAGCGACGACGTGCGCGCGGCGGCGATCAGTGTGACCCGGACACTCATGGCGTGATGGTGCTGGCCGGCGCCTCGCAGGTCAAGGGTTTCCCGTAGGCGGGCGCAGCGGGGGGAGCGCCGGACGGTTCCCCGGTCACCCTCCGCGTCCGCCGCCCGTGGCAGCGCCGGGCGTCGCCGCGGGGCCGGGCGGCCGGGCCGTGGAGATCATCCGGCTCACGCCAGGCACGGCCGCCCACGGAGGGCGACTCGCACACCGGCGGAGGAGCGCCCCGCGGGTCAAGGACGGGTGCCCGGCCGTACGGCCTCAGCGCAGCACTTCGTCGCAAGCGGTACGCAGTCTGCGCACGCCCTCGGCGATCTCGGCCGCCCCGGCGACGCCCGCGAAGCTCAACCGGACGTGCCCGCCGGGGGGTTCGGCGGAGAAGTAGGGACGGCCGGGTGCCACGGCGACGCCGGCGCGGAGGGCGGCGGCGACGAAGGCGGACTCCTCGCTGCCCTCCGGCAGCCGCAGCCACAGGTGGTAGCCGCCGGAGGGGATGTGGGGCAGGGCCAGTTCGGGAACCTGGAGCCGTAGTGCCGCGGTCATGGTGTCCCGTCGGCTTTTCAGTTCGGCGGCCACGGCGCGCAGATGCCGGCTCCACGCGGGCGCGCCCACCAGCTCCAGGGCGGCTTCCTGGAGGGGGCGGGGGACGAAGAAGCTGTCGACGACATGGATGGCGCGGAGCCGTTCGAGGACCGGGCCGCGGGCGGCGAGCACCCCCACCCGCAGGCTGGGCGAGGTCGCCTTGGTGAGTGAGCTCACATGGACGACGACCCCGTCCTGGTCGTCGGCGGCCAGCGGAGGCGGCAGCGGTCCCGCGTCCTCGTGCACGAGCCGGCGGGCGAAGTCGTCCTCGACGACGAAGGCCCCGGCCTCGCGCGCGATGCGCAGGACGGCGCTGCGCCGGGCGGGCGCCAGTACCGCGCCGGTCGGGTTCTGGAAGAGCGGCTGGCAGACGAGAACCCGGGCGCCGGTGGCCCGGAAGGCGGCGGTGAGCAGCTCGGGCCGGACACCGTCGGTGTCCAGCGGTACGGGGACGGGCCGCAGCCCGGCGGCGCGGGCGATGGCGAGCATGCCCGGATAGGTGGGCGACTCGACAAGGATGGGCGCGCCAGGCGGTGCGAGCGCCCGCAACGCGGTGGTCAGCGCGGACTGGCCGCCCGCGGTGACCAGTACGTCGGCGGCGGTGACGGAGCCGCCGAGACCGCGGGCGAACCATTCACGCAGTTCGGGGAGCCCGTCGGTGGGCGGACGGCCCCATGCGCCAGGACGCCTGCCGGCCCGGGCCAGCGCCGCGGCCATGGCGCTCTCCGGCTGGAGGCCCGGGTGCAAGTAGCCGCCGTTGAACTCGACGACGCCCGGCGGCGGGGCCGCGAGGGTGACGAGCACGCCGGAGGCGTCGACGGCGCGCGGCACGATCTCGGCCGCGGCGTCGGCGCTGAGGGCCACCTCCTGCCAGGAGGTGTCACCCGCGGGACGCGCGTCGGGCCGCGGCTCGGCCCGGTACGCGCCGGCGCCGGGCCGGGTGACGACGAGGCCTTCGGCGGCGAGTTGCGCGAGAGCGCGGGAGACGGTCACCGGGGACACCCGGAAGCGCTCGACGAGGGCACGGCTCGACGGTAGTTTTCCACCCATCGGGTAGCGGTCGAGCTCCGATTTCAGCGACTGCGCCAGTTCCGTCACACTGCTACGCTCTTGCATGACAGCACAGGATAGCGCTACCGACACCACCTCGATAGCGGTCAGCAGCGGCACACTTCTCGCCGCGCTGGGCGTGGTCGCCTTCTCCCTGACGTTCCCGTCCACGGTCTGGGGGCTCGAGAGTTTCGGACCCTGGTCACTGGTTGCCGTACGCAGCGCTCTCGCCGCGACCATCGCGGGCACGTTCCTGCTGGCACTCCGCGTCCCGCTGCCCGACCGCCGCCACTGGGCCTCCCTGGCGACGGTCGCCGCCGGCGTGGTGGTGGGATTCCCGTTGCTGACGACGCTCGCGCTGCAGACGTCCACCTCGTCGCACGCCGCCGTGGTGGTCGGTCTGCTGCCCCTGACCACGGCGGCGTTCGCCGCCCTGCGTACGGGCCGCCGGCCCTCCCGTACGTTCTGGGCCGCGGCGCTCGCGGGCGCCGCGGTCGTGATCGCGTTCACGGTGCAGCAGAGCGGCGGAGCGCTGCACACCGGCGACCTGTATCTGTTCGGCGCGCTGCTGGTCTGCGCCGCGGGCTACACGGAGGGCGGCCGGCTCGCGCGGCAGATGCCGGGCTGGCAGGTGATCGGCTGGGCCCTGATCCTCTGCCTGCCGTTCGCCGTCGCCGGTTCCGCCGTGGCCCTGGCGTTCGAGCCGGTCCACCTCGGTGTGCGCGGTGTGATCGGGCTGGTGTGGGTGGCCGCCGGTTCCACGTTCTTCGGGCTGTACGTCTGGTACCGGGGCATGGCCGGCATCGGGATCGCCAGGGCCAGTCAGCTCCAGCTGGCCCAGCCGCTGCTGACGCTCGTCTGGTCGGTGATGCTGCTCGGTGAGGAGCTCTCCCCCGCGGCGCCGATCGCGGCCGTGGCCGTCCTCGTGTGCATCGCCGTCACCCAGCGCTCCCGCACCTGAGGCGCACCTGAGGCGCGGCGGACTCCCCCGGCCGTAGACTCGATGAAACGGACAAATCCATAGATCGAGCCGCTCCGAGGAGGTCAGTCCCGATGCAAGCGAACGTGGGCGACACGCTGCTGGTGCACGGCAGGACCGTGGGACAGCACGACAAGGTCGCCGAAGTCGTCGAGGTGCTGGGGTCCGAAGGCAATCCGCCGTTCCGCGTCCGCTTCGAGGACGGGCACGAAGCGCTGTTGTCCCCCGGACCCGACACCGTCGTCAGGCACCACGAGAAGACCTGACGCCCTCCGGCGCGTCAGGCCGGCGGCCGGACCCTGGTCGGGTAGTGGTCGGCCACCACCCTGGTCATCGCCCCGATCGGGTCCGCCACGACCTCCATCGCCGAGAAGTAGCAGTGACCGCCGACCGCCGGGTACCTCTTCGCGTACGTCAGATGCCGCGAGAGTTCGGCCGGGTCGTGCCAGGCCTCCGGCTGCCCCGTCACCCCCACCTTGTACAGGGCCTCCCCGATGAAGAGGTCGACGCCGGTGCCGTCCGCGACCTCCGCCCACCAGGGCACGAGCGCCTCGTAGTCCGCGGGCGGGAAGCCCATGTTCCAGTAGACCTGGGGGACGACGTAGTCGATCCACCCCTCCTTGACCCAGCGGCGGGTGTCCGCGTGCAGGTCGTCGTAGGTCTGCACGCCGGCCGCCGTGCGGGAGCCCAGCGGGTCCGTGGTGGCGTTGCGCCACACGCCGAAGGGGCTGATCCCGAAGCGGACGTGCTTCTTCGCGGCCTTGATCCGGGCCGCCATCTCCAGCACCAGCCGGTTGATGTTGTCGCGCCGCCAGGCGGCCTTGTCGGCGAAGCCGTCGCCGTACCGGGCGAAGGTCGCGTCGTCGTCGAAGACCTGGTCGGGGACCGGATAGGGGTAGAAGTAGTCGTCGAAGTGGACGGTGTCGATGTCGTAGCGGACCACCGCGTCCATCATCGCGTCCTCGACGAAGTGCCGGACCTCCGGGATGCCCGGGTCGTAGTAGAGCTTGCCGCCGTACGCGATGATCCACTCCGGGTGCAGCCGGGCGGGATGGTTCTCGACGAGACGGGAGGGGTCGGTGTGACTGGCCACCCGGTACGGATTGAACCAGGCGTGCAGCTCCAGCCCTCGCCGGTGAGCCTCCCGCACGGCCGTGCCGAGCGGGTCCCAGCCCGGGTCCTGGCCCTGCACCCCGGTCAGATACTGACTCCACGGCTCGTGCGGCGAAGGCCACAGCGCGTCCGCCGTGGGCCGCACCTGGAGGACCACGGCGTTCAGCCGGCGCTCCACGGCGGTGTCGAGGTAGGCGAGCAGCTCCCCGCGCTGCCGGTCGGCCGTGAGTCCGGGCCGGGACGGCCAGTCGCGGTTGCCCACGGTGGCGAGCCACATCCCGCGGAACTCGCGCCCGGTCCGGCGGCGGCGTCCCCGTCCACGGGACGCCGCCTCGGACGGGACACGGGCCGCCGCGTCACCGGCCGTCGCGAAGGCGGCGAGCGCCCCCGCCGCCGTCACCACGAACCCTCTTCTACCGATTCGCCCCATATTTCCACCCCTGTCGAGCTCGGTGTCCGCCGTCGTATCCGCAGAGCATGCCCGCCCCGGGCGCTCGGCCACCCACGCGTTCGGAGTAACGTCGGGGCGTCGGGCGGGCGCCGGAACCATACGGGGGACCTGCCGGCCGAAAGATCAGCGAAAGGCACGAGGTGACGGACTCAATGGCCGACATTGCACGCGTCGGAGTGGTGGGTTGCGGCCAGATGGGCGCGGGCATCGCGGAGGTGTGCGCCCGCAGCGGCCTCGAGGTGAAGGTGGCCGAGACCACGGGCGAGGCCCTGGAGATCGGTCGCACCCGGTTGTTCAACTCCCTGACCAAGGCCGCCGAACGCGGCAAGATCACGGACGAGGAGCGGGACGCCACCCTGGAGAGGCTGAGCTTCACGACCGACCTCGGGGAGTTCGCCGACCGCGACCTCGTCATCGAGGCCGTGGTGGAGAACGAGCAGGTCAAGACGGAGATCTTCCAGGTGCTGGACCAGGTGGTGACGCGTCAGGACGCGATCCTCGCCTCCAACACCTCCTCGATCCCGCTGGTGAAGCTGGCCGTCGCGACCTCGCGTCCCGACCAGGTCATCGGCATCCACTTCTTCAATCCGGCCCCGGTGCAGAGGCTCGTCGAGCTGATCCCCGCGCTGACCACCTCCGAGGAGACCATCAAGCGCTCGGAGGCCGTGGTGCAGCAGGTGCTGGACAAGCACCCGATCCGCGCCCAGGACCGCTCGGGCTTCGTGGTCAACGCGCTGCTCATCCCGTACCTCCTCTCGGCGATCCGGATGTTCGAATCCGGCATCGCGTCGCGCGAGGACATCGACAACGGCATGGAGATGGGCTGCGCCCATCCCATGGGCCCGCTGAAGCTGTCCGACCTGATCGGCCTCGACACCGTGGCCTCGGTCGCCGACAGCATGTACGCGGAGTACAAGGAGCCGCTGTACGCCGCTCCCCCGCTGCTCCAGCGGATGGTGGACGCGGGCCGGCTCGGCCGCAAGACGGGCTCGGGCTTCTACACGTACTCCTGAGTTCCGCCACCGAGCCGGCCCGGACTCAGCCGAGCCGCAGGTGGTGCAGCATCAGCAGCCCGGCCGCCATCGCGGCGGCCGGGACCTCGCCGCGGGCGATCATGTCGGGCACCAGTTTCAGCGGTATCCACTCGCGGCGCGAGGACTCGAAGTCGTCCTCCGGGTACCCCGTGTAGGCGGCGTCCTCGGCCCAGTAGAGGTGGTGGCGGGCGTCCGTGAGGCCGTTGGACGGCTCCACGGTCATCAGGTGCTGGAGGGGACCGGGTCGCCAGCCGGTCTCCTCCTCCATCTCCCTGGCCGCCGCTGCCGCCACGTCCTCGCCGTCCTCGACGACGCCCGCGGCGAGTTCCCAGCCCCAGCTGTCGGTGATGAAACGGTGCCGCCACAGCATCAGCACCTCGTTCGCGTCGTTGACCACGGTCGCGACGGCGACGGGGCGGAGACGGATCAGGAAATGGTCCAGGTGGCGGCCGTCGGGCAGCTCGACATCCGCGAGGTTGACCCTGAACCACCGGTTCTCGTACACGGTTTGTTCGTTCAAGTTCGTCCACTGCACGTTTCTGCCACCTTCCGATAGGTAGATGGCCAACATGGCAGCAGGAGCTCGGTCAGAGGGGAACGCGGAGCGCCCCATCGATGAGTTCGGCGGCCTCCTCCGCACCGGCGCAGCCGCTCGCCGCCAGATGTTCACGCACCGCCCGCATCCGGTCCCTGAGCCGCTGCGACTCCATCCCCCGGGCGCGTTCCACCATCTCCGCCGCCGTCCGCGCCCCACGGTCCACCTCGCCCTGGCGCAGTTCGATCTGACTGAGCATGGCGAGCCGGTGCACCCTGCCGCGGTCGTGCGCCGGCGTGCCGACGGCGGCAGCCGCGTGCTCCCTCGCCGCCTCCAGTTCACCGAGACCGAGCAGCGCCTCCGCCACCTGGACGTTGACCAGGCCCGGCTGGACGTAGCCGGTCTCGTCCGGCTCATGGCCGGGGCGGATGCGCTCCGCCTCCGACTCGGCACGCCCGATACAGCGCCGCGCGGCCGGGGCGTCCCCCAAGTGCGCGTACGCCTTGGCCTGCATCGCGTACAGGTCGGCCGCCAGCGCCGGGGTGATCTGCCGGCCCGCCGTCCGCAGCGCCGCCTCCGCGAAGGCGACGGCCTGCCGGTGCTCCGACATGAACAGCGACTGGTTGACCAGCAGCGCGATCACATAGGCGCCGAGCCCCCGGTCACCGCTCGCCTTCGCCAGCCGCAACGCCTGATGGAAGTAGCGCTGGGCCGGGCCCTGTGCGTCGGAGTCGTAGGCGCAGATGCCGGCCACCGCCACCAAGCCGCCGGCGGCGCGGTGCAGTTGGCGGCCGAGAGCGTCGCTGTACGAGCCGCGCAGAAGCGGCGCGGTCTCCGCGTGGAGGAAACCGACGACCCGCGAGCGGGTCGCGATGCCGCCTGCCCGCCGGTACATCAACTCGTAGTGCGCGCGGGCGGATCTGAGCATCTGGATGTCGGCCATGTCGACGCGGGTACGCCCGTCGCGTGAGACGTCCGAGTCCTCCGGCGGGTTCTCCCACTCCCACACCGGCATCACCGCGGGAGTACCGGTGACCGCGGGCGCACCGGCGTCCCGGGCCCGCTGCTGGGCGTCGAAGCGCCACAGGGCGGTGGCCCGCTCCACGAACCCGGACAGCGACGAACTGCGGGGCGAGGCGGGCCCGTCCGGTACGCCGAGCCCGACGTCGTCGAGAGTGACCGCGCGTCGCAGCCGCTCCGCGAGAACCTCGCAGATCAGATCAGGAACCCGGCCGCGGGGCCGCTGGCCCTTCAACCACCGTGCCACCGCGGTGTGTTCGTAGCGCAGCGACAGCCCCCTGGCCGAGCCTGCCCGGTTGACGCGGGCGGCGAGGCCCGCGTTCGAGAAGCCCGCCTCTTCGAGCAGGGCGTCGAGAAGGGTGTTCGGCTGCACGGCCACCTCCGGTGACTTGCGTCCGCTCAGGGTAGTGGAGACCGTTTCGCACGGGGTGTGAAACAAGTGCGCTTTTCCACGCCTTGTGTGCGCTCCCGGCGTGCGGCCGGGGCCTGTTGACTGAACTGCCTCTCACAGAGGCGGCCGGGCCGCCGGCTCCCCCTCGTACAGTGCGGCGGCCCCGATCGCGTCGTCCGTCCTGCTGATCTGCCCGACACTCCGCGGCAGGGCGGGCGACGCCAGGCCGCGGGCGGCCCGGCCGGTCCATCGGACCCTTCCCGGCCCGCCCCTCGCACGGCGCGGACCGGCTTCCCCCTCCGGCCCGCGCCGTTTCGCGTGGCGGGGCGGGCGGGGTGGCGGGGTGGAGGCGGTCCGGACCCGGCCCGGCTTCTCCGGCGCATGTTTCTGTGCTGTGCTGGAGGAGTCGGGCAGGGTCCGTCATCTCACGGCCGACAGCGGTCGACGCGGCAGCCGGGAGCCCGTGGTGAAGCGCCGGGCGGTCGCAGCGGGGCGGCGGGACGGCCCTGGGAGGATTTCCATGCTGCACAACCGCATTGCAGGCCCCTCGCCGGCACAGTCGGGCAACCTCCTGCCGCGGCGTGATCTCGCCGCCGCCTGGATCCTCATGGCCCTGCTCGCCGGATCGGCATGGGTACTCACTGTCGCCCGGTCCCGCGACATGGCCATGGAGCCGGGAACCATGGGTCTGGAGCTGCCACTCTTCCTGCTGCTGTGGGTGACCATGATGGTGGCGATGATGTTCCCGTCCATGGCGCCGGTGGCGATCACCTGGGCACGGGCGATCGGCCGGCAGTCGGCAGGCGCCGCCCGCGCTGCTCGGATCGCCCAGTTCGCCGGGGGCTATCTGATCGCCTGGACGGCCTTCGGTCTGGTCGCGTACGGGGCATTGACGGCGACCGCGAGGCTGGTGGACGGCAGTCCCGACGCAGGTCGCTGGCTGGGCGCCGCCGCGTTCCTGCTCGCGGGGCTGTACCAGTTCGGGCCGCTGAAGCGCGTATGTCTGCTGCACTGCCGCAATCCGCTGTCGCACCTCGTCCGGTACGCGCGCTTCCGGCCGTGGGCCCGTGATCTGCGCGTGGGGGCGCATCACGGGCTCTACTGTGTGGGCTGCTGCTGGGGCCTGATGATCGTCCTCGTCCCGCTCGGCGTGATGAACGTGGCGGCCATGGCCGCCCTGGCGGCGGTCGTCTTCCTGGAGAAGCTGTGGCGGTGGGGTCCATGGCTCACCCGGGCGGTCGGCATCGCCTTCCTGGTCCTGGCCGCGCTCGCGCCCTTCCAGGAATGGCTGCTGCCCGGCCTGCTGATGTCCGAGCCCGCGATGTAGCTCTTTTCCTCCCGGGCCGGTAAGGCGCACTCTGGAAGGGAGGCCGCTTCCCGATCCCGAGAGTGGGCCCGGGACACCCGGTCTCGCCACTCCGAGTGAGCTCGTACGGGCTCGTCAGGAGGGAAGCGAGATGACAGAACAGGCCACCACCGGTACGCGCTGGCACCTGACCGGCGACTGGTTCGACGTGTGCAAGTGCGCCATTCCGTGCCCCTGCACGTTCGCCCAGCCCCCCACCTACGGCGACTGCGAGGGCGTGCTGGCCTGGCACATCCGGGAAGGCACCTTCGGCGACGTGCGGCTGGACGATCTCAACGTGCTGATGCTCGGCTCCTTCGTGGGCAACGCATGGGCCGGCGAGCACACCGACGCGTACGCCGCGGTGTTCTTCGACGAGCGCGCCGACGAGCGGCAGCGCGCCGCCCTTCAGAGCATCTTCGGCGGTGAGGCGGGCGGATGGCCCGCGGAGTTCGGTGAGATGTTCGGCCCCGAGATGCGGGGCATGGAGTTCGCTCCCATCCGGATCGAGGTCGACGAGGGCCTGGGCGCCTGGCGCGCCGAGATCCCCGGGCGGGTGACCGCGCGTGCCGAGGCGCTGACCGGGCCGACCACTCCGGAGGGCGCACGCGTGCAGGTGCACAACCCACCGGGCGCCGAGGTCGGCCCCGGCCAGGTCGCGACCTGGGGACGGGCCACCACCGACCGCGCCGACGCCTACGGCTTCACCTGGGAGCGCTCAGGGAAGTCGAGCAAGCACTTCCCCTTCGACTGGAGCGGCCCGGACGAACAGTCCAGCTGAAACGACACGCTCGTCGGTCTCCGCGAGCTCCCGCCGCTGCCCGCCCTGTCCCAGGCGCCGCACGGCGGGGTGTGCGCTCACCCCTGCCGGCGCGGCCCGCCGGAGGCCGGAACCGTAGTGCCGGCACCACTGCGCGCCTACGGGCGCCCGCCGGGCGCCCCGGTCTTCCGCTCGGGGTGCGATCGGGCGGGCGCCTGAGGACACCACGGGGCACCCGCACCGCGTCGCGGCCACGCGATCGACGTCAACGGCGCGTGACCGCCCAAGGAACCGGTGGCCGGCCGGGCGAGAAGTCGGACGGCCCGCCGCAGGCACCACGCGGAAGGGCCCGCCCGGATCGCTCCGGGCGGGCCCTTCCACAACACGCGGCACGGCTCACGCGCCCCGCAGCACCGCTCCAGTCCGCTCCGACGCCAGCGACACCGCCGCGTCCCGTGCGGCCGACGCCTCGTCGACGGTCAGCGTGCGGTCCGCCGCGCGGAAGCGCAGCGCGTACGCGAGCGACTTGCGGCCCTCGCCGATCTGCTCGCCCGTGAAGACGTCGAACAGCCGGATGGACTCCAGCAGTTCGCCCGCGCCCTCGCGCAGCGCCGATTCGACGTCGGCCGTGGGCACGTCGCTCGCGACGACGAGCGCGACGTCCTGCGTGGCCACCGGGAAGGTGGAGATCCGCGGGGCCTGGACGACGCCGGCCGACGCCTGCTCCAGCACGTCGAGCTCCAGCTCAGTCGCGCAGGTGCGGTCCGGCAGGTGCAGCGCCTTGACGACGCGCGGGTGCAGTTCGCCCGCATGGCCGACGAGGGTCTCCTCGCCGTTCACCGTCGCGTACAGCGCGGCGCAGCGGCCGGGGTGCCACGGCGCGTGCTGGTCGGCGCGGATCGTCAGCTCGACGCCCGCCTCGCGGGCGACGAGCCGGCCGGCCTCGACGGCGTCGGCCCAGTCGGCCGGGCGGCCCTTGCCCCACCAGCCGTCCTGCTCGCGGGCGCCCGCGAGGACGACGGCGACGCGGCGCGGCTGGCGCGGCAGCGCCGCGTCCAGCGAGGCGATCTCCTCGTCGGTGGGCCTGCGGTCCACGGGCGGCGTCACCGCCGGCCGCTCCTCGCCGGTCGGGCGGAAGACGAGACCGGTCTCGAAGAGCGCCAGGTCGTGGCTGCCGCGCCCGTCGTTGCGCCGCAGGGCGCCGAGGAGGCCGGGCAGCAGCGTGGTGCGCAGCGCCGGCTCCTCGTCGGAGAGCGGGTTGACGAGCTTGACGACCCGGCGGCGGGCGTCGTCGGCCTCCAGGCCGAGCTGGTCGAGAACCGGTTCGCCGATGAAGGGGTAGTTCGGCGCCTCGACGTAGCCGGCGCCGGCGAGCGAGCGGCCGACCCGGCGGTGCAGACGCTGGCGTGCGGTGAGACCGCGGCCGGACGGCGGGGTGGGCAGGGTCGAGGGGAGGTTCTCGTAGCCCTCGAGCCGGATGACCTCTTCCGCGAGGTCGTTCGGCTCGGCGAGGTCGGGCCGCCACGAGGGGACGGTGACGACGAGGTCGTCCTGCCCGTAGACGTCGCAGCCGACCTCCTGGAGGCGGCGCACCACGGTCTCGCGGCCGTAGGTGACACCCGCGACGCGGTCGGGGTGGTCCGCCGGCATGGCGATGGTGCGCGGGGCGCTGGGGGCGACGACCTGGGTGACGCCGCCCTCCGCCGTGCCGCCGGCGAGGAGCACCAGCAGGTCGACGGTGCGCTGCGCGGCAGCGGCGGCGGCCTGCGGGTCGACGCCGCGCTCGAAGCGCTTGGACGCCTCGGAGGACAGCTTGTGCCGGCGCGCGGTGCGGGCGATGGCGACCGGGTCGAAGTGCGCGGCCTCGATGACGACCTCGGTGGTGCCGTTGACCCGGCCGGTCTCCGGGTCGGGGGCCGCGTCGGCGATCTCGGTGTTCGCGCCGCCCATGACGCCCGCGAGGCCGATCGGCCCGCGGTTGTCGGTGATGACGAGGTCCTCTGCGTCGAGGACGCGGGTGGTGCCGTCGAGGGTGGTGAGCTTCTCACCGGGCTCAGCGCGGCGTACCCCGATCGGCCCGTCGAGGCGGGACCTGTCGTAGGCGTGCAGCGGCTGGCCGAGCTCGAGCATCACGTAGTTGGTGATGTCGACGGCGAGCGAGATGGGGCGCATCCCGGCCTTCTGCAGCCGGCGCCGCAGCCAGATCGGGGAGCGGGCCTCCGGCTCGAGGCCGACGACCGTACGTGCGGTGAAGCTGTCGCAGCCGACGGGGTCGGCCACCTTGACGCCGTAGCCGTACGAGTTGGGTCCGGGCACGTCGAGCAGCGCCGGGTCGCGCAGCGGCAGGCCGTAGGCGGTGGCCGTCTCGCGGGCAACGCCGCGCATGGACAGGGCGTAGCCGCGGTCGGGGGTGACGGCGATGTCGAGGACCTCGTCGACGAGCTCGAGGAGCTTGATCGCGTCGGTGCCGGCCTCGTGCTCGGGCGGGAGCACGATGATGCCGCCGCTGCCGTCGTCGCCCATGCCGAGCTCGTCGCCGGAGCAGATCATGCCGTGGGACGTCCGGCCGTACGTCTTGCGTGCGGCGATGGCGAAGTCGCCGGGCAGCACGGCGCCGGGGAGGACCACGACGACCTTGTCGCCGACGGAGAAGTTACGGGCGCCGCAGACGATCTCCTGAGGCTCGCCGGTGCCGTTGGCCCGGCCGACGTCGACGGTGCAGAAGCGGATGGGCTTCTTGAACTCCGTCAGTTCCTCGATGGTCAGCACCTGGCCGACGACGAGCGGGCCCTTGAGCCCGGCGCCGAGCTGCTCGACGGTCTCGACCTCGAGCCCGGCGGCGATGAGCTTGGCCTGTACGTCACGGCCGGTCTCCGTCGCCGGCAGGTCGACGTACTCCCGCAGCCAAGAAAGCGGGACCCGCATCAGATCTCCATCCCGAACGGCCGGGTGAACCGGACGTCACCCTCGACCATGTCTCGCATGTCTTCGACGTTGTGGCGGAACATCAGCATCCGCTCGATGCCGAACCCGAAGGCGAATCCGCTGTACCTGGCGGGGTCGACGCCGCAGGCGACGAGCACCTTGGGGTTGACCATTCCGCAGCCGCCGAGCTCGATCCAGCCCTCGCTGGAGCAGGTGCGGCAGGGCCGGTCGGGGTTGCCGACGGACTCGCCGCGGCACACGTAGCAGACCATGTCCATCTCGGCGGACGGCTCGGTGAAGGGGAAGAAGTTCGGCCGCAGCCGGGTCTTCATGCCCTCGCCGAACAGCGCCTGGACCATGTGGTCGAGGGTGCCCTTGAGGTCGGCCATGGTCAGGCCCTCGTCGACGGCGAGCAGCTCGACCTGGTGGAAGACGGGGGTGTGCGTGGCGTCCAGCTCGTCGGTGCGGTACACGCGGCCGGGGCAGATCACGTAGACCGGCGGCTCACGGTCGATCAGGGAACGGATCTGCACCGGCGAGGTGTGGGTGCGCAGCACGACACCGGAGTCCGCGCCTCCCTCGGCGTCCTGCACGAAGAAGGTGTCGTGCTCGCCGCGGGCCGGGTGGTCGGGGCCGATGTTGAGCGCGTCGAAGTTGAACCACTCGGCCTCGACCTGGGGGCCTTCCGCGACCTCGTAGCCCATGGCCACGAAGACGTCCTCGATGCGCTCGGAGAGCGTGGTGAGGGGGTGGCGGGCACCGGCGGGGACGCGGTCGTGGGGCAGCGTGACGTCGACGGCCTCCTCGACGAGCACCCGGGCGTCGCGCTCGGCCTCGAGCTCCGCCTGCCGGGTGGCGAGCGCGCGGCCGACGGCGGCGCGGGCCTGGCCCACGCGCTTACCGGCCTCGGCCTTGGCCTGCGGCGGCAGGGCCCCGATCTCACGGTTGGCGAGGGAGAGCGGCGAGGTGCCGGAGGTGTGCGCGGACTTCGCGTGGGCGAGCGCCTCGAGGGAGTCTGCGGCGGCGAAGGCGGCGAGCGCCTCGTCCCGCATGCGCTCGATCTCTTCCGGTTTCAGTGCCTCGACCTCAACAGGGTCGTACGACTTATTGGGTGCGGACATCTCTTCCCGTACTTCCGATGGGCTGGCTGGGGACCCCGCACGTCGACCAGGGACGACCGAGGACGCAAAGGTGCCAAAGGTCGAGTCTAACGGGGTGTGGAACGGTGAATGAGCCCGCGGGCTGCTCGGACGCTCTCGCCGGCCGATCCGGGAGGATCGCTACTGGAGATGCGCCGGGGTGCCGACGGGCAGGATAAATCGGAACTGGGCGCCGCCGCCGGGGCCACGGCCGACCGTGATCGTCCCGCCGTGGGCCTCGACGATGCCCTTGACGATGTAGAGCCCGAGGCCGGTGCCACCGCGCTTGCTCCCCCGCCAGAAGCGGGTGAAGACCCGTGCCATCGACTCCTCCGGAATGCCGGGACCCTCGTCGCTCACGGTGACGGCGGTGCCGGTCCCGCTCTGCTCGCCGGCAGATGGCGAGGGCGCTACGTCGATCGTGACAGTTCCCTCGCCGTGCCGCACCGCGTTTTCCAGCAGGTTGCCGAGCACCTGGTCGACCTTGTCGGGGTCGGCCCACAGG
This sequence comes from Streptomyces kurssanovii, assembly GCF_040677245.1. Classification (NCBI taxonomy): domain Bacteria; kingdom Bacillati; phylum Actinomycetota; class Actinomycetes; order Kitasatosporales; family Streptomycetaceae; genus Streptomyces; species Streptomyces kurssanovii. The sequence continues at coordinate 17,083 of NZ_JBFAQK010000010.1, read as the reverse complement.
TCGGGCAGCGGCCGGGTGACGTCGACACGGAACCGGTCGGGGGTCTGGCCGGCGGCCACGTGCGCGTCGACGTGGCGGCGCACGGCGGCGGCGAGGTCGACGGGCTGGCGGCGCACCTCGAGCCGTCCGGAGTCGATGCGGGAGATGTCGAGGAGCTCCGCGATGAGGCGGGTGACGCGGTTGGCGTCGGCGTCGACGGTCTCCAGCATCAGCCGCTTCTGGTCGTCGGTGAAGCGTTCCCACTTGGCGAGGAGCGTCGCCGTGAAGCCTTTGACGGAGGTCAGCGGGGAGCGCAGCTCATGGGCGACCGTGGCGATCAGTTCGGCGTGGCTGCGTTCACTGCGGCGCCTGGCCTCCGTGCCGCGCAGGCTGACGACGAGCCTGCGCACCGGCCCGGTGGGGACATCGCGGACGTACCGGGCGGAGACGAGGACCTCGCGGCCGCCGGGCAGCAGCAGGTTCCGCTCGGGCTGGCCGACGCGGGTGGCGAGTCCGCCGTAGGGGTCGGTGAGGGTCCACCAGCGGCGTCCCTTGAGGTCCTCCAGCGGCAGCACCCGCTCCAGCGGCCGTCCGATCGCGTCGGCCCGTGCCACGGCGGTGATGCGGACGGCGGCCCGGTTGAAGCAGACGACCCGGCCCGTCTCGTCGGCCACGACGAGGCCGTCCGGGAGGTCGTCGGGGTCGATCCCGGGGGCCTCGGGGCAGCCGGAAGGGCCCAGGTGGAAATCCTGTGGCTGTGTCGGCCTGCTGGTCCCGACCGTCATGTCCCCGTACCCCACCTCTCCGCCGGCGCAGTGGGCCCCCGAGTGCGTCACCCTACTAGCTGAAAGTGACGTCGCCGACCCCCTGAGCGAGTGGTCCGTCAGCTTGCCGGGGCACCCTTGGCCCCGGCGCGCTGGGCGCGCGCCGACGCGTAGAGACATACGGCGGCGGCGGTCGCCAGGTTCAGGCTCTCCGCCTTTCCGTGGATCGGGACGCGGACGACGGCGTCGGCGAGGGCGCGGGTCTCCTCCGGGAGGCCCCAGGCCTCGTTGCCGAAGATCCAGGCGGTGGGGCCGCCCATGGTGCCGGCGTCGAGTTCGTCGTCGAGGTCCTGCTCACCGGCGCCGTCCGCCGCGAGGACGCGTACGCCGGCGTCGCGCAGCCCTTGGACGGCCTGCTCGACGGGTACCCCGACGGCGACCGGCAGGTGGAAGTGGGAGCCGACCGATGCCCGCACCGACTTGGGGTTGTACAGGTCGACGGACGCGTCGGTGAGGATCACCGCGTCCGCCCCGGCCGCGTCGGCGCAGCGCAACACGGTCCCGGCGTTCCCGGGGTCGCGTACGTGCGCGAGCACGGCGACGAGCTTGGGCCGGGCGGCCAGGATCTCCTCGAACGGCGAGTCGAGGAACCGGCAGACGCCGACGAGTCCTTGCGGCGTGACGGTCTGCGACACCTCGGCGAGCACGGTGTCCGCCGCGTGGTGGACACGGGCTCCCGCGGCGTGGGCGGCGTCGATGATGTCGGCGTAGCGCTCGGCGGCCTCGACGGTGGTGAACAGCTCGACCAGGGTCGCCTCGCCGTCGGGTCGGCGGTGGGCGACCGCCTCCCGGACGGCCTGCGGCCCCTCGGCGATGAACAGACGGTCCTTGCCCCGGAAGTTGCGCTTGGCGAGCCGCCGCGCGGCGGTGACGCGCGGGGAGCGGGGGGAGATCAGCTCGGGGGTCGGCATGCGGCTCGGCGGCTCTCTCTCACGGGACTGCGTACGAAACGTCGAAAGTCGAAAGGGCGAAAGGGTTCGGCAGGGCGTCCCCCGCGCCCGGAAGGGGACGCGGCCGGGGGCGGGCAAACGCACCGGACCCGCAGGCCAAGGCCTGCGGGTCCGGTCGGCTCGATGCGGGTGTCAGGCGGCCTTGGGGGCGTTGACGTCGCTCGGCAGGGCCTTCTGCGCAACCTCGACGAGCGCGGCGAACGCGCCCGCGTCGTTCACGGCCAGCTCGGCCAGGATCTTGCGGTCCACCTCGATGTTGGCGGCCTTCAGACCCTGGATGAGGCGGTTGTACGTCATGCCGTTCTGGCGTGCAGCGGCGTTGATGCGCTGGATCCACAGCTGACGGAAGTCGCCCTTGCGCTTCTTGCGGTCGTTGTAGTTGTAGACCAGGGAGTGGGTGACCTGCTCCTTGGCCTTGCGGTACAGGCGCGAACGCTGCCCGCGGTAACCGCTGGCCTGCTCGAGGATCGCCCGGCGCTTCTTGTGGGCGTTGACTGCCCGCTTGACGCGTGCCACTTGTTAACTCCTTGTAGCGGGGCCGTGGTCTGTGCTCACACGGCCCGGAAACGAATTGGTCCCGGTCTCGGCGCGTGTCCCCGGGGAAGGGACACGAACGTCACTTGCCGAGAAGCTTCTTGATGGTCTTCGAGTCGCCCGGGGCCATCTCGGCGTTGCCGGTCAGGCGGCGCGTCAGCTTGGACGGCTTGTGCTCGAGCAGGTGGCGCTTGCCGGCGCGCTCACGGAGCACCTTGCCGGAGCCGGTGATCTTGAAGCGCTTCTTGGCACCGCTGTGCGTCTTGTTCTTCGGCATCGCGCCGTTATCTCCTCGTCAGTGGCGCTCCCCCGGTGCGGGCACCGGACTACGGGAGCGTCAGATCTTGGTTGTGGATTCCGGGCAGGACCCGGGGCTGCCACGGGGGCAGCCCCTCGGTCACGCCTCGGAAGGTGTGTCGGTCGGGGCGTCGACGCCCTCGCCCTCCGGCGAGCCCTGGCGCTCAGCCTTGCGTGCGGCCTGGGCCTCACGCGCCTCGGCCATCGCCTCGGTCTTCTTCTTGTGGGGGCCGAGAACCATGATCATGTTCCGGCCGTCCTGCTTCGGGTTCGACTCGATGAAGCCGAGATCCTCGACGTCTGCGGCGAGGCGCTGCAGCAGACGGAAGCCAAGTTCGGGGCGGGACTGCTCACGACCACGGAACATGATCGTGATCTTGACCTTGTCGCCCTGCTTGAGGAACCGGACGACGTGACCCTTTTTGGTGTCGTAGTCGTGCGGATCGATCTTCGGCCGGAGCTTCATTTCCTTGATGACCGTGTGCGCCTGGTTCTTGCGCGCCTCACGGGCCTTCATGGCCGACTCGTACTTGAACTTCCCGTAGTCCATGAGCTTGCAGACGGGCGGACGGGCATTCGCCGCCACCTCGACGAGGTCGAGGTCGTACTCCTGAGCAAGCTCAAGGGCCTTGGCAAGCGGAACAATCCCGACCTGCTCGCCGCTGGGACCGACAAGTCGCACCTCGGGAACGCGAATCCGGTCGTTGATGCGGGGCTCGGCGCTGATGGATCCTCCTAAGTAGCACCACACGGATGTCTGGCAGACAGCCGCGTAACGTCTGTTTCGTCAGACCAACCGCACCGGAACGTCAAAAATGCCCCGGACGGGACACAGGCGGCAGCTCCTTGAATACCGGAGCACCGCCGCGGTGTACCGCGGGGCGCACATCGGGCGACTCCATCGTCCGTACGGAACGATGGTGGCCGCCTGACCGGTGACCCGCCGTCCCGAAGGACAGCCAGGTGGGAGATCGGAGCCTCCACTTGTGGGCCGGACACGGACGTGTCCAGCCGGTCGTCACACAAGGTTAGCAGCTCCGAGGAGGAGGGGCTAACCGGTGGCCGGGGCGGCGGCGCGAGGGACGGGGCATATCGTGTGCGTCATGAGTGACGCGACCTCCCCGAACGAAACACCCGAATCACCCGACTTCGACGCCATGGCGCGCGACATCGCCGAGGTCCCGGCCGTCGAGGTGATCGTCACGGTCGCGGTGAACCTGATGAGCGCTGCAGCCGTCAAGCTCGGCCTGACCGACGACGCCGAGGACCACAAGGACCTGGACGAGGCACGCAAGCTGGTGCACGCCCTGGCCGGGCTGCTCGACGCGAGCACCACGGAGATCAGCTCGTTCCACGCGGCGCCGCTGCGGGACGGTCTGAAGTCCCTGCAGCTCGCCTTCCGCGAGGCGTCGCTGGTGCCGGACGAGCCGGGCCAGGGCCCCGGCGAGAAGTACACCGGCCCGGTGTACGGCTGACCTATTCCTTTACGTAGAAGGGCTCGCCCGGAGGGGTGGCCCCGGCCGGCAGCAGCGCCAGGTCGAGGCCCCGCACCAGGCGGGCCCTCAGTACGTCGTCCGACGCGAGCGCCCGGGCGACGCGACCGCCCGCCTCCGCCGGCTCGGCGTCCGCCGCCAGCACCAGGGCGAGCGTGCCGTCCGAGTCCCGGCCGGGACCGAGGTGGGCCCGCAGCACCGCCGGTTCCGCGGCGACCGCCGTACGTACCGCCCCGGTGACCGCCGGGTCGGCGAGCGGGTCGGTGCTGGTACGGCCCTCCGCGAGGGCGAGCAGGGCGGGACCGGTGAGCTGGTACGGGACGGGCCCGGCCAGGTCGAGCACGACGGTGTCCGCCTTCTCGTGGGCCGCTGCCTGCAGCGCCTGGTGCAGCGGCACGGCGACGGGGCGGGCCTTTGGATCCCACCGGGCGAGCGAGGCGATCGACGTGAACGCGGGCAGTGCCCGGCGGGAGCCGGCCGTGAGTGTCGGCACGGCCATGTCGCTGGTCTTCTCGCGGCGCAGACCGGTCTGCGGGTCCTCCTCGACCTCACCGAGCACGGCGACGATCGGGACGAGGAGCCGGGCGCCCCGGAGCGCCTCCAGGACCCGCGGTTCGGCCCCGCGGTCCTCGGACCAGGCGGCGAGCGCCGCCTCCAGGGCCGGGTCGGCGGTGCCGTCGTCGTCGGAGAAACCGGGGTCGGGAATGTTCTTGAGCGCCACGCACCGAGCCTAACGCCCTGCTCGCGGGCGCCTGTCGGCGGCTGCCGGGCGCCGGGGCGCTGATGGCCGGGAGCCGGGTCAGGGGCGGCGTGTGCGGCCGCCGCGCCAGAGGACCACGGCCATGGCCAGGAGCAGCGCGCCGGCGCCGCCGGCGGCCACGGCGAGCCAGCCGCCCGGGCCGCCGTCCGCGCCCTCCGGCCGGGGGCCCGGGCCGAAGAACTCCTCGCGGTAGCCCGCGGTGGCCGCCTTCGGGTCGCCCGGGCGCAGCCGGGCGCCCTCGCTGATCGCCGCGGCGGGGTCGACCGTGCCGTAGCCCTTGGAGTCGTCACGGCCGCCCTTGGGGGCGTCGCGCGCGGTGTCGATGAGGAGCTTCTTGATCTGCGCGGGCGTGAGGTCCGGATGTGCCGAGCGCACCAGGGCGACGGCGCCGGACACGAAGGCCGCCGCCGCGCTGGTCCCCCAGCCCTCGTAGTAGCGGCGGTCGGGGTCGGCGATGACGATGTTGACGCCCGGCGCGCTGACGGTGGCGTACCAGCGGCGGGTGGAGAACGACGCGTGGGTGCCCCAGCGGTCGACGGCGGTCACCGCGATGACGCCCGGGTAGGCGGCGGGGTAGGAGACGCGGTCGCCCTTCTCGCCGCCGTTGCCGGCGGAGGCGACGACGACGGAGCCCTTGGAGAGCGCGTACTGGACGGCCGCGTCCTCGCCCGCCTCGGGGTGCGCGGACTCGCTGTCGTCGCCGAGCGAGAGGTTGATGACGTCGGCGCCCTGGTCGGCGGCCCAGCGGATGCCCTGGGCCAGGGCCGTGCCGCGGGTCTTGCGGGCCTTGTCGCGGGCCTTGTCGCTGCCCTCGAGGATGACGCGGACCGGGAGGATCTTCGCCTCGGGGGCGATGCCGAGGACGCCCGACTCCCGGCCGGGTCCGTGGCCGTGGGCGGCGACGATGCCGGCCATCGCCGTGCCGTGCCGGGCCCAGGCACGGTCGCCGCGTTCGGCGCCGAAGCCGATGAAGTCCTTGCCCGGCAGCACGGAGCCGGCCAGGTCGGGGTGCTGGTCGTCCACACCGGTGTCGAGCACGGCGACGGTGATGCCCTCGCCCTTGGTGGTCCGCCACGCCTGCTCGGTGTTCATGGCGTCGAGGCTCCACTGCTGGGCCCGGATGGCGTCCGCGTGCGCGGGCGTCGCCGGCAGCACGACGAACGACGTGGCGGCGAGGGCGGCGACGATGCGCAGACGGTGGCGTCTCATCGGGGCTCCTCCGTCCCCTTGCGCACGGCTCCGCGCAGACCCTTCTCGATGCGCTCGGCGATACCCGTGGCCTCGTGGCCGAGCCCCGCCTGGGCGGGCGCGTTCGTGGCGCCCTCGGCCTGGGCCTCGTCGGCCGGCTGGGGGTCGGCCACGGCACGGCCGTCGGCGAAGCCGGAGACGGCGTAGACGACGACCGGGGCCTCGGTCACGACCTCCACGGTCCAGCTGGCGCGCTGCTCGTCACCGAACCCGGCGGAGACGGTGCCCTTGGCCGGGAACGTACGGGGCATCAGGTCGGTGCGCTCGCCGAGCGACTCGGTCGTGAACCGGTTGTGCAGGGCGAGCATCCCCTTCTCGTCCGCCTCGGTGAAGACCAGGCCCACGGTGGTGACGCTGCTGGCCGTCGCGTCGGTGTACGTGGCGCGCAGGACGCGGGTGCAGCCGACGGGCTCCAGCGCCTTGGTGAGCAGCGGGTCGAGCGCGGTGGCGCAGTCGCCGTCGGGTGCGACGGCGATCCGCGTCCAGACGCGGTCCGCGCCGCCGGGCCCGGCTCCGTCGCCGTCGAGCTTCCGTGGGAAGAGGGTGTCCACGGGGACGCTGTGCCAGGCGGTGCGCACCTCGGCGTAGACGTTCTCTTCGGCCGTGTCGGCGCTCGAATCACCGGTCAGCCAGGTGCCGGTGACGGCTCCGCCGATCAGACCGAGGCCGAGCACGACGGCGGCGACTGCCCCGACGGTCCGTGCGGGGTGCCGGGTGCGTACGGGACGCAGCCGGGTCGTCATCTCGGCCGGTGTCTCGGGCGGGATCCACATCTGCGCGGGAGGGCGCGGAGCGTCGGGCCGTGGGGTCATGTCGACGCTGCCGACCGGCCGCGGCGGCCGCGGCGGCCGCGCGGGGCGTGCCGGGGCCGCGGGCCGGGGCACGTCGGCGACGGGCCGGAGCCGCGTGGTGGTCTCGACCTCGGGGATCGACCCGTCGGCCGGTCCGTCCGCCTGCCCGGGCCGGGGCTGCGGCACCGCATGGGGCGGGGCCGCGGGAGACACGGAAGTCCGGTCGACGCCCGCGGCCGGGCGCGACGGCGGAACGGCGGAGGGACGCTCAGCGCCGGTGGCAGGGCGCGACGGCGGCACGGCGGAGGAACGCTCAACGCCGGTGGCAGGGCGCGACGGCGGCACGGCGGAGGAACGCGGCGGGGACACGGGCCGGGCGGGGGCGGCAGGTGCCGGCGCCGGACGCGGCGGCGCGGCCTGCGCGGGCCCGGCGGGCGGCGGAGGGGAAACCGGGCGGCCGGGGGCGGCACCGGTGCCGGGGCGCGCCGGCGGCACGCCGGCCCCGGGCAGGGCAGGCGGTGCGGCGGCGCCCGACCGGGCGGCCGGAGTGCCGGGAGCCGACGCGGCGGACGCACCGGGAGCGGGCGCACCGGGAGCCGTCGTGGCAGAGCCGGGAGCGGGCGTACCGGCGGGAGTCGTGGGAGAACCCGGTGGCGTGGGCGGCGCGGCCGGAGGCGTCACGGGCGGGCCGGAGCGGGCCGGGCCGGAGCGGGTCGGGCCGGAGGCATCGTCGTCCGGGGGCAGCAGGGCATCCGAGATGCGGGAGCGGGGCGGGGGCTGCGGGCCGGAAGGGCGCTGCGCCTCCGTGCTCATTCCACCCCCCGTTGCTCAATCACGTACCGCCGGCTGATCACCCTTCCGGGCAGGCGCTGCGTCACCTCGTGCCGTCACTCTAACGGGCACGATCGACGGCGTCGGCCACCTGCCTGCGGTCCGTGGGGATCTGCCCAAAACATCCCCTACCCCGGGGTAATCATGTCTGGCAAGCTCGGCCCATGACTCCCCGTTCCGCTGACCGGGCCCGTTACGACAAGGCCACCGCCCACCTCGACGCACCCGTCGCGATCGTCGATCTCGAGGCCTTCGACGCCAACGCCGGCGATCTGGTGCGCCGGGCCGGAGGCAAGCCCGTGCGGGTCGCGAGCAAATCGGTGCGCTGCCGGGCGCTGCTCGAACGGGTGCTGGCCATGGACGGGTTCGCCGGGATCATGTCGTTCACGCTGGACGAGTCGATCTGGCTGGCGCGGGCCGGTTTCGACGACGTGCTGCTCGCCTATCCCTCCGCGGACCGCGCCGGTTTCGCCGAGCTCGCCGCCGACCCCAAGCTCGCCGCCGCGGTGACGGTGATGGTCGACGACCCGGAGCAGCTGGAGCTCATCGACGCCTCGCGCGCCGGCGGTACGGAGGAGATCCGGCTCTGTCTCGAACTGGACACGGCGCTCCACCTGTTGGGCGGCCGGGTGAGGGTCGGCGCACGGCGTTCGCCGTTGCGTGAGCCGGCCCGGCTCGCGGACATGGCCAGGTCGATCGCGCGCCGCCCTGGTTTCCGCCTCGTGGGGCTGATGGCGTACGAGGGCCATGTCGCCGGCGTGGGCGACGCGGTCGCCGGTTCGCCGGTGCGTTCGCGTGCCGTGCGGCTGATGCAGCGCGCGGCCCGTAAGGAGTTGGCGGCCCGCCGGGCGGCCGTGGTGCGGGCGGTGCGGGCGGTGGAGCCCGGCCTGGAGTTCGTCAACGGCGGCGGCACCGGCAGTGTGCAGCACACGGCGGCCGAGGACGCGGTCACGGAGATCGCGGCCGGTTCCGGCCTGTACGCGCCGCGCCTGTTCGACAACTACACGTCGTTCACGGCCCGGCCCGCCGCGTTGTTCGCGCAGCCCGTGGTGCGCCGGCCCGGCGTGGGAGCGGTCACGGTGCTCGGCGGCGGCTATCCCGCCTCCGGTGCCGCGGGCCGGGACCGGCTGCCCGTGCCGTGGCTGCCCGAGGGGCTGCGGTACGACCCTCAGGAGGGTGCCGGGGAGGTGCAGACGCCGCTGCTGGGTCCGCCCGCCGACGATCTGCTGATAGGCGACAAGGTGTGGTTCCGGCACGCCAAGGCCGGTGAGCTGTGTGAGCGTTTCGACACTCTGCACCTCGTCGAGGGCGACCGTGTGACGGGCACCGCGCCGACGTACCGGGGCGAGGGCCGCACCTTCCTCTGAGGGCCGGTGTCCGGCCCTGCCGCGGCGGTGGACCGTCAGCCGGGGCCGATGCTGCTGCCGACGCCGCCGCCCGTGCTTTCGCCGACGGGGCGGATGCTCGCGGCCACTTCGTCCATCACCTCGAGTCCGGGCGCGGACGGGGCCGCGTCGAAGGCGAAGCGGACGACCATCAGCGCCCCGGTGCCGGCGGGTGAGGGGAAGGCGATCGTCTGCACGTAGCCGCCGGGTCCCGCGCCGGTGACGACCTGCCAGCGCACCAGATAGCCGGCCTTCCCCGCGACGGCGAAGTTCTGCGACTTGAGGACCTTGTGGGACTCGATACCGCCGTGGGGGCGGTTCCCGAGGGTGTCCTCGCCGTACACCTTTTCCGCGTACCGGGAGATGTCCTCCTTGGCCACGGCCTCCGCCGTGGCGGCGTCCGTGCTCGCGGCGAGGGAGGACACCCGCCCGTGACGGCAGAGGGAGGACCCTCCTCCGGGGCAGTCGTACGTCTCGTCCGTGTAGATCGTGGCGCCCTCTTCGAGGGAGCTGGTGGCCCGCACCCAGCCGTCCGGGATGGCGAGTGTGATGCCGTTGAGCTGGTCCTCGAACACCGTGGGGTCGTCCGGCGCGGCGGGCGACGCGGTGGCGCTGTTCTTCGGGTCTGCCGTCGGCGGGGCGGGCGTCGGGCTGCTGCTCGGCGCGGTCCTGGGGGCGGACCCGCTGTCGTCCCCGCCGAGGAGTACGGCCCCGGTCGCGACCGCCGCGACGAGCACGATCCCGGCGGCGGCGAGCGCCATGATCCGCTTGTTGCCGCTGCCTTCCGGGCCGGTGCCGGCGGGCCGCATCGGGACGGTGTGCGGCTGCGGGGGCCCGAACGTCCCGCCCGGTCCCTGCGGCGGAAGTCCCGGCACGCCGCCCGTGGCCTGGGCCGCGCGGGAGTGCGCGGTCCAGGCCGTGCCGTCCCACCAGCGTTCGGTGTGGGGCGCCTGGGGGTCCGGGTACCAGCCGGGAGGGGTCGTCATGCTCATCCCGCCACCTTATGGGCGGCGGGGGCCCGGCGGGCTACAGAGGGGTCACGTACGCCCCGGAGATCCCGCCGTCGACGAGGAAGTCCGTGGCGTTGACGAACGACGAGTCGTCGCTGGCGAGGAAGGCGACGGCGGCGGCGATCTCGTCGGCCTCGGCGAAACGCCCGGCCGGGATGTGCACCAGGCGCCGTGCTGCCCGCTCCGGGTCCTTGGCGAACAGTTCCTGGAGCAGCGGGGTGTTGACCGGCCCCGGGCACAGGGCGTTGACCCGGATGCCCTCGCGGGCGAACTGCACGCCCAGTTCCCGTGACATGGCGAGCACGCCGCCCTTGGAGGCGGTGTAGGAGATCTGGGAGGTGGCGGCACCCATGATCGCCACGAAGGAGGCGGTGTTGATGATGGAGCCCCGGCCCTGGCGCTGCATGTAGGGGATGGCCGCCTTGCAGCACAGGTAGACGGAGGTGAGGTTGACCTCCTGGACGCGGCGCCACGCGTCGATGCCGGTGGTGAGGATCGAGTCGTCGTCGGGGGGCGAGATGCCGGCGTTGTTGAAGGCGACGTCGACGCTGCCGTAGGTGTCGTACGCCGCCTTGAACAGCGCGTCGACCTGCTCGGCGTCGGTGACGTCGACGCGTACGAAGGTGCCGCCCACCTCGTCGGCCGCGGCCTTGCCCGCCGTCTCGTCGATGTCGCCGCAGACGACGTTCGCGCCTTCGGCGGCGAGCCGGCGCGCGGCGGCCAGGCCGATGCCGCTGCCGGCACCGGTGATCACTGCGGTGCGGCCTTCGAGGCGGCGGCAGAGCGGGGTCTCGGTCATGGTGTCTCAGGCCTCCGTGCTGATGAAGACGTTCTTGGTCTCGGTGAAAGCGGTGAGCGCGTCGGGGCCGAGTTCACGGCCGAGCCCGGACTGCTTGTAGCCGCCGAACGGGGTCCAGTAGCGGACGCTGGAGTGGGAGTTGACGGAGAGGTTGCCGGCGCGGACGGCGCGGGAGACGCGCAGGGCACGAGCCACGTCGCGGGTCCAGAGGGAGCCGGAGAGGCCGTACTCGGTGGCGTTGGCGAGGCGTACGGCGTCCTCCTCGTCCTCGAAGGGGATCACGGCGGCGACGGGTCCGAAGATCTCTTCGCACGCGGCGGGCGCGTCCGGCGCGATGTCGGTGAGCACCGTCGGCGGGAACCAGAAGCCCGGTCCGTCGGGGGCGGTGCCCCGGATCGCCGTGGCGCCGTCCGGGACGTAGCCGCGCACCCGTTCCAGCTGGGTGCGTGAGATCAGCGGGCCCATCTGCGTCTTCTCGTCGGACGGATCGCCGACGACGACCGATTCGACGGCCGGGGCGAGCAGGTCGAGGAAGCGGTCGTACACCGAAGCCTGCACAAGGATCCGGGTGCGGGCGCAGCAGTCCTGTCCGCTGTTGTCGAGGAAGGACATGGGCGTGGCGGCCGCGGCGGCGTCCAGGTCGGCGTCGGCGAAGACGATGTTGGGGCTCTTGCCGCCGAGTTCGAGGGTCAGCCGCTTCACGCGGTCCGCGCACGTGGCCATGATGCTCTTGCCGACCCTGGTGGAGCCGGTGAAGACGATCTTCGCGACGCCGGGGTGCTCGACGAGCGCGTTGCCGGTCACGTCACCGGCGCCGGGCAGCACCTGGAAGAGATGCTCGGGCAGGCCGGCCACCAGGGCGAGTTCCGCGAGGCGCAGGGCGGTCAGCGGGGTGGTCTCGGCCGGCTTGAGCAGGACGGCGTTGCCGGCGGCGAGTGCCGGGGCCGTGCCCCAGGCGGCGATCGGCATGGGGAAGTTCCAGGGCGCGATCACGCCGACGACGCCGAGCGGTTCGAGGATCGTGAAGTTCAGGCCGCCCGGGACGGGGATCTGCCGGCCGTTCAGGCGCTCCACTCCCCCGGCGGCGTAGTCGAGCAGGTCGCGCACGTTGCCCGCCTCCCACCGGGCGTTGCCGATGGTGTGGCCCGCCTCGAGGACCTCGAGCCGCGCCAGTTCCTCGAGGTGGTCGTCGACGACGGCGGCGAAGCGGCGCAGCAGCCGGGCCCGGTCGGCGGGTGCGGCGGCCGCCCACTGCGCCTGGGCCCTCGTGGCGCGGGCGACGGCGGCGTCGACCTCCGCGACGGTCGTCGCGGGGACGGTCCGCACGACTTCCCCGGTGGCCGGGTCGAGTACGTCGTGGTGCGTGTCAGCCAAGGGGTTCCTCACATGCGTTCGAAGGAGCGGCGGAGCTCCCAGTCGGTCACCGCGGAGTCGAAGGCCTCGAGTTCGACGCGCGCCATGTTCCGGTAGTGGGCGACGACCGCGTCGCCGAAGGCGGCCTTGGCGATCGGGCTGTTCTCCCAGAGCTCGGCGGCGTCGCGCAGGGTCGTGGGGACGTGTTCGTAGTCACCGGAGTAGGCGTTTCCCGTGCAGGGGTCCGGGAGTTCGAGCCGCTGCTCGATGCCGTGCAGGCCGGCGGCGACGAGGCCGGCGACGGCGAGGTACGGGTTGACGTCACCGCCGGGCAGCCTGTTCTCGAAGCGCGTCGAGGGGCCGTGGCCGACGACGCGGAGGGCGCAGGTGCGGTTGTCGTGGCCCCAGGCGACGGCGGTCGGGGCGAAGGAGCCGGGGCGGAAGCGCTTGTAGGAGTTGACGGTCGGCGCGTACAGCAGCGAGAAGTCGCGCAGTGCGGCGAGCTGGCCGGCGAGGAAGTGGCGCATGAGCGGCGACATGCCGTCGGGGCCGTCCCCGGCCATGACGCCCCGGCCGTCGGCGTCCCGCAGGGACAGGTGGATGTGGCAGGAGTTGCCCTCGCGCTCGTTGTACTTCGCCATGAAGGTGAGCGAGACGCCCTCCTGGGCCGCGATCTCCTTCGCGCCGGTCTTGTAGACGGCGTGCTGGTCGCAGGTGACGAGGGCCTCGTCGTACTTGAAGACGATCTCGTGCTGGCCCGGGTTGCACTCGCCCTTGGCGGACTCGACGGTCAGGCCGGCGCCGGTCATCTCGTTGCGGATGCGGCGCAGCAGGGGCTCGATGCGGCCGGTGCCGAGGACGGAGTAGTCGATGTTGTACTGGTTGGCCGGGGTGAGGCCGTGGTAGCCGCTGTCCCAGGCCTGTTCGTAGGTGTCCTTGAAGACGATGAACTCGAGCTCCGTGCCGACGTGGGCCGTGAGTCCGTGCTCGGCGAGGCGCTCGAGCTGGGCGCGGAGGATCTGGCGGGGGGCGGCGACGACGGGCCGGCCCTCGTCCCACGCCAGGTCGGCGATGACGAGTGCGGTGCCCTCGTGCCAGGGGATCCTGCGCAGCGTGGTGAGATCCGGGTGCATGGCGAAGTCGCCGTAGCCGCGCTCCCAGGACGACATCTCGTATCCGTCGACCGTGTTCATGTCGGTGTCCACGGCGAGGAGGTAGTTGCAGCCCTCGGTGCCGTGCTCGACGACCTCGTCGAGGAAGAAGGGGGCGGCGAACCGCTTGCCCTGCAGTCGTCCCTGCATGTCGGGGAAGGCCAGGACGACGGTGTCGATCTCGCCGCTCGCGACGAGCGCTCGCAGCTCGTCGAGGGCGAGCGGGGGTTTGCGGTCTGCCACGGGACGGTGCCTCCTTGGGTCAGCCGGGAGCCATAAGGTATTACTGAAGACCATTGCTTGGGAAGGGGAAACGCGAGGTGGCGAAGACAGGTGGGACCGCGGGCACGCCGACGGACCGGCTGACACCGGTGCTGCGCCCCGTGCGGGCGGGCAACGGCTTCGAGGAGGCGCTCGAGCAGATCCTTCAACTGCTGCGCCTCGGACTGGTTCCGGGCGGGGAGCGGCTGCCGGCCGAGCGGGAACTGGCCGAGCGCATGGGCATCAGCCGGGTCACCCTGCGCGAGGTGCTCAAGGTGCTCACCGACCAGGGACTGGTGGAGAGCCGCCGCGGCCGTTACGGCGGAACGTTCGTGCTGCACCGCCCCGACAGCCACGGCGAGGAGGAACTGCGCCGCCGGGTCGCGGGCGTCGACGTCGAGGACACTCTGCGCTTCCGCGAGGTGCTGGAGGTGGGGGCGGCCGGCCTGTGCGCGGCCCACGGCCTCACCGACGACGGCGCGCTGAGGCTGCGCACGGCCCTCACGGCGACGCACGACGCGCCGCTCACCGAGTACCGCAGGCAGGACACGCTGCTCCACCTGACCCTGGCGGAGCTGTCCGGCTCCCCCTCGCTCACCGCGCAGTACGCGGCGGTCCGGGCCACCCTGAACGACCTGCTCGACTGCATCCCGCTGCTCGTACGGAACCTGGAGCACTCGCAGCACCAGCACACGGCACTGGTCGAGGCCGTGCTCGACGGCGACCCGGACGGGGCGCGCGAGGTGATGCGGGAGCACTGCGAGGGGACGGCGGCGCTGCTGCGGGGCTTCCTGGCCTGAGCGTCCGGGACGCGGCGCCGGTCCCGTGGGCGCCAAGGGGGCGGCAGGGCATGAAAGGGCCGGGACCGGGACGGTCCGGCGTACGACCTCGCGCAGGGAGGCGGGCGGGCGGATCCGTAACGCCGGGTTTACGCACAGGGCTTGCGCTGCCGCCGGACTGCCGCAAAGGTGTCCGCACAAACCTTTGACCTGAGCCAGGAGCGACCATGGCTGAAGGCACCACATCGCGCCCCCCGTCCGCCGCCCCACCCGGATCCGACCCGGAGTCGGACGCCTATCTGAACCGGCGCACCCTGCGCAGAGGCAGCGCCGGATGGCTGCTGCTGACCGGACTCGGCGTCGCGTATGTCGTCTCCGGCGACTTCTCCGGCTGGAACATCGGACTCTCGAAGGGCGGCTTCGGCGGCCTCGCCGTCGCCACCCTCCTGATGGGCGCGATGTACGCCTGTCTCGTCTTCGCACTCGCGGAACTGTCCGCGATCCTGCCCACCGCGGGCGGCGGCTACGGCTTCGCCCGGCGCGCACTCGGGACCTGGGGCGGCTTCCTCACCGGCACCGCCATCCTCATCGAGTACATCCTCGCCCCTGCCGCGATCTCCATCTTCATCGGCGACTACGTCGAATCGCTCGGCCTGTTCGGCCTGGAATCCGGCTGGCCCGTCTATCTGGCCTGCTTCGCGATCTTCATCGGCATCCACCTCTGGGGCGTGGGCGAGGCCCTGCGCTTCAGCCTCGTCGTGACCGCCATCGCCGTCGCGGCGCTGCTGATCTTCGCGGTGGGTGCGTTCACCGAGTTCAGCGCCGGAGGACTCGACGACATCCCCGTCGACACCGAGGCGTTCGGGGCGAGCTCCTGGCTGCCGTTCGGCCTGCTGGGCATCTGGGCCGCCTTCCCCTTCGGCATGTGGTTCTTCCTCGGCGTGGAGGGCGTGCCATTGGCGGCCGAGGAGGCGAAGGACCCCGTGCGCTCCATGCCCAGGGCACTGGCGATCTCCATGGGCATCCTGGTGCTGCTCGCGCTGCTGACCTTCTTCGCGGCGAGCGGCGCCCGCGGCTCCGCCGCCATCCAGGAGGCCGGCAACCCGCTGGTGGTCGCCCTCCAGGGCGACGGTGACCCGACCGCGCTGAGCCGCTTCGTCAACTACGCGGGCCTCGCCGGACTCGTGGCCTCGTTCTTCTCGCTGATCTACGCGGGCTCCCGGCAGCTCTTCGCCCTCTCCCGGGCCGGCTACCTGCCCCGCTTCCTGTCACTGACCAGCCGCCGCAAGTCCCCCTACCTCGGCCTGCTGATCCCCGGCGCGATCGGCTTCGCCCTGGCGGCGGGCACCGGCAACGGCGCGCGGATGCTGAACATCGCCGTCTTCGGCGCGACGATCAGCTACGCGCTGATGGCGCTCTCGCACATCGTGCTGCGCCGCCGTGAGCCGGAACTGCCGCGCCCCTACCGGACACCGGGCGGCGTCGCCACCTCCTCCGTCGCCTTCGTGCTCGCGCTGTCCGCGCTGGTGGCGACGTTCCTCGTGGACAAGGACGCCGCGTTCATGGCACTCGGCGTGTACGCCGTGGCGCTCGCCTACTTCGCCTTCTACAGCCGCCACCATCTGGTGGCACGGGCCCCGGAGGAGGAGTTCGCGGCCCTGGCGGCCGCGGAGGCCGAACTGGAACGGAAGTGACAACCTGATGCATGTGTCCAAGCCGCTGATCGGCATCAGCACCTACTGGGAGACGTCCGCCCGGTGGGGCGTGTGGGATCTGCCCGCCGCGCTGCTGCCCGCCGGCTACCCGCGTCTCGTGCAGTCGGCGGGCGGCATCGCCGCGATGCTCCCGCCGGACGAGCCGGCGCTCGCGGAGGCCGCGGTGGCACGCGTCGACGGACTGGTCATCGCCGGCGGCGCCGACGTCGACCCCGAGCGCTACGGCGCGCCGCGCGAGCCCCGCACCGGCCCTCCGGCACCCGAACGTGACGCGTGGGAACTGGCGCTGATCGGGGCGGCGCTGGCGTCCGGCACACCGCTGCTCGGCATCTGCCGCGGTATGCAGCTGCTGAACGTCGCGCTCGGCGGGACGCTGGTCCAGCACCTGGACGGGCACGTGACGTCGGTCGGGGTCTTCGGCCGGCACCCGGTGAAGCCGGTGCCAGGAACCCTCTACGGCTCGATCGCCCCCGAGGCGACCCCCGTCCCGACCTACCACCACCAGTCGGTCGACCGCCTCGGCGAGGGCCTCGTCCCGAGCGCGTACGCGGAGGGCGACGGCACGGTGGAGGCGATCGAACTGGCGGGGGGCGGCGGTTGGGTGCTGGGGGTGCAGTGGCATCCGGAGATGGGATCGGACACGCGGGTGATGGCGGCGCTGGTGGGGGCGGCGCGGTGACCCCTGCGGGGGGGCGTGGCAGCTGCGGGGCGGGGCCGCTGCGGGGGTGGCCGCTGGCGGAGCTGTTCCCCTCCCCGCCCCTTCCCGTAACCGGGCTCCGCCCGGACCCGCCACCGCGCTCCGCGCGGTGTTTCGGGGGCTCCGCCCCCTACGCCTGGCGGCGTGGGGGGACCCCCACCGGACCCCCGCGCCTCAAACGCCGGCGAGGCTGGAGTTTAAATGCAACATAAGCACCCCCCGCGGG
>NZ_JBFAQK010000009.1:0-174751 GCF_040677245.1 Streptomyces kurssanovii | reverse complement strand
GGGGCAGAGCCCCCGGAACACCGCGCGCAGCGCGGTGGCGGGTCCGGGCGGAGCCCGCCACGCGGCGGAGCCGCACATCGGTACAGCGGGAAGGGGCGGGTAGGGGAACAGCCGCCGCAGGCGCTACGCCGGCCCCGCGCCCGTCAAGCCGTCGGCGCCGTCTCCGGTGAGCCCGACTCCGGCGCCGCGTCACGCGCCGGCTTCGCCGCCGTCGCCTCCGCGGTCGCCGTGAGCGCCGACCAGCCTTCCGCCGGCACGGTGGACACTCCGCGCCACCACGGCACGGTGGGCACGGTCTCGGCCGTGGGTTCGAACGGTTCCCCGGGCCGCGGCAGCGCGATACGCGCTCCCGCCTCGGCCGCGGCCGCGACCGTGCCCTCGCCGGGCTCCGCCCACGGGTGCGGCGCCAGGTTGAACGTGCCCCAGTGGATCGGCAGCATCACACCGGACGGTGTGCCGCCCTGCAGGTCGAGATGGGCGCGCATACCTTCGGCCGGGGTCATGTGGATGTCGGGCCAGTACTCGGAGTACGCGCCGATCTGGATCATCGTCGCGTCGAACGGCCCGTGCTCGGCGCCGATGTCCTGGAAGCCGTTGAAGTACCCGGTGTCGCCGCTGTGGTAGATCCGGTGTTCGGGGCCGGCGACGGCCCAGGAGGCCCACAGGGTGTGCTGCTGGTTGCGCAGTCCGCGGCCGCAGAAGTGGCGTGCCGGGGTCGCGGTCAGCCGGATGCCGCCGATCTCCGTGGTCTCGTTCCAGTCGAGCTCGCGCAGGCGGTCCGGGGACACGCCCCAGCGTTCGAGGTGGGCGCCGACGCCGAGCGGCACGGCGAAGAGGGTGTCGGTCGAGGCCAGGGCGCGGACCGTGGGCAGGTCGAGGTGGTCGTAGTGGTCGTGGGAGATCACGACGACGTCGACACTGCCGAGGGCGGCGAGCGGCGCGGGCACCGGGTGCAGGCGCTTGGGTCCGGCGAAGGTGAAGGGGGAGCACCTCTCTCCCCAGACCGGGTCGAAGAGCACCCGGCGGCCGTCGATCTCGGCGAGGACGCTGGAATGCCCCATCCAGGTGAGCCGGAGCCCTGAGGCGGCGGGCCTGGTGAGGTCGGTGGCGGTGGTGGTGTGCAGCGGCACCGGGCGGGCCGGGACGCGGCGGGTCCTCGCCTCCTTGGCGAAGTACGTCCTGGCGAACTCCACCATGGAACCGCTGGACGGCCTCGTGCGCGTCCCTTCGGGGTTCTGGAAGACGCCGTCGGCGAAGTTGGGCGAGCTGTGGATGCGCGCCAGGCGCTCGCCGGCCGGGTCGGCCCCGAAGGCGGCAGGCCTCAGTGAGCGCAGCCGGGACCTCAGCGAGTGGGGGGAACCAGCGCCGGACACGGCACCTCCTGATGCTCGGGGTCATTCCATTATGTGCATTTCAAGACGGAAAGGAGCGGTCTGTGAGGCCGCCCTGACCCGGTCGGCCACCAGCCACTCCGTCATGACCAGCCAACGCCCGCCACGGTGCCGGTGTTCCTGAACGGTGCCCGTGTGGCCGGATCCGGTGCCGGTCCGTGTCACGTTTCCGGGCGTGCGCTCCGTCGTAGTGGTGACAGCACACGGCTTCCCCCATGAGGAGCACGTCATGGCCCGTATTTCCCTCGACCCGCGCCGCTCACTCTTCCTGCGCGCTGCCCAGTGGTACTCGAAGCGCGCCTACGGCAAGATCCTCGACCCGGTCCGCGCGCTGGGGCACAACCCCAGGGTGCTCCGGGCGGATCTGCGCTTCGAGATGGCGGTGGGCAGGTGGAACAAGCTCGACGCGGATCTCAAGGCGCTCGCGGTGATGGCCTCCGCCGCCTCGATCGGCTGCAGCTGGTGCATGGACTTCGGGCACTGGGAGAACAGGCAGCGCGGGATGGACGCCCGCAAGGTGCGCGATGTGCCCATGTGGCGGGAGAGCGACGCGTACACCCCGCTGGAACGGGACGTCATGGAGTTCGCGGAGGCCATGACGGCCAACCCGCCGGAGATCGACGACGATCTCGCCGGGCGGCTGGTCGCCGCGCTGGGCGAGGCGGCGTTCGTGGAGCTCACGGCGATGGTGGCGGTGGAGAACCTGCGGTCCAGGATGAACACCGCGCTCGGCCTGACCAGCCAGGGCTTCAAGGACCACTGCGAGATCCCGGCGCGGGAACAGGCCGCCGCGGGGGCCGCCGCCGGGGAGGTCCCCGCACGCTGACGGATGGCGGCGGCACCGGCCGGCGCACGGGGGCCGGCCGGTCGCAGAGGCCGCCTGAGGCAGCTCCTGTACAGGGCTGGACTTCATCCAAGATCAGCTGTGTACTGTGACGCCGTGGCCAGAGTTCGGTTGAGCGTGGCGGAGAGGCGCGAGGAGATCCTCGGCGCCGCCGTCGAGCAGATTGAGGTGCGGGGCGTGGCGGCCGTACGGATCGCCGACGTCGCCGACGCGCTGGGGGTGAGCAGCGCCCTGGTGCTCTACCACTTCTCCACCAAGGAGAAGCTGGTGGCGGCCGCCTTCACCTACGCCGCCGACGCGGATCTGGCCCATCTCCGCAGGCTTCTCGGGCGGCGTACCACCGCGCTGCGCCGGCTTCGCTCGGCGGTGCGCTGGTACGCCCCGACCGGGCAGGCCAAGGGCTGGCGGCTGTGGATCGACGCCTGGGCGGTCTCGCTGCGGGAGCCTGCCCTGCGGGACGTGTCCCGTGCGCTGGACCAGCAGTGGAAGTCCGCACTGACGGAGGTCATAGCCGAGGGGGCGGCCGCCGGCGAGTTCCCCTGCGAGGATCCCGCGGCGGCGGCCTGGCGGCTGACGGCGTTCCTCGACGGACTGGCCGTCCAGATGACGTCGTACGCGGGTTCGCTGTCCCGGGCGGCCATGCTCCAGTGGACCGACGAGGCCCTCGCCCGGGAGCTGGGCATCGACCACGCCGAGCTGACGGCCACGGCGCGCTGAGTCACCGGCCGCGCCCGGGGCGGTGACGGCGGACCGGGACGGCGACGGTGACGACGGCGAATCGGACGGCGAGACGGCGGCTCGGGACGGTGACGACGGCGGCTCGGTACGGCAACGGTGACAGTGACGACGGCGGCGCGCCTCAGGTCTGCCGCACCGGTTCGTAGACGGCGGCGTCCAGCCCGAACGTCCAGGCGACGCCCTCCTTCGCCGTGCGCGTCGTGGGCGGCACACGCAGCCAGTACGTCCGGTGCGAGCCGTCGGGCTCCGGCGTGGAGTTGACCACCTCGACCATCACCACGTCCTCGTCGTCCGCGAGCGCGATCCGCCACAGGATGCCGGTCTCGTCGCGGTGCACGGGCTCGGCGCCGGACTCCGCGAGATACCGGTCGTAGCCGTAGTACTCGAGCATCACGCGGCGCAGTTCCGCGTTCTCCTCGTCGCGTATCCGTTCCGGGGTCAGGGCCGTGAGCTCGCGGAGGAACTCGGCGGGCACGGGCATGCCGCGCCATGCGTAGAGGGCGAATCCGTCCGGGAACACGAGCGCGGGGCCTTCGCCGTTGTCGAGCCGGCCGGCCTCGTCGCGGTGCAGCCGGGCCGGCCGTTCGCAGATGACGACGGCGTTCTCGAAAGGCCACCACCAGCCGGCGTGCTCCGCGACCCGTGCCAGGCCGGTCAGTCGGTCGCTGCGGCCGTCGAAGGCGGCGAGCCACGCGGCGTCGTGCTGTCCGAGGACCGCGTCGAGCAGGACGCCCCGGATCCTCGTCTCCTCCGCGGCACGGTCGGCGGCGCCCTCCGGCGCCTTCTCGAGCAGCGCTTCCACGACGCCGGTGCGTATGCGCTCGGCCAGGGCGCGGGTGCTGTCCCACAGGAGCGCTCCCGTGCCGCTCCACAGCGAGGTCCAGCCCCCGGGTCCCAACTCGTCGTGGACGCGGCGCCGTTCGTCCGCCCAGGGGCGGGTACGCACCTCGTCGCGGACGGAGCGCCCCGGGGCCTGAAGCTTCTGGACGGCGTTCACGCCCGAGAGGGGCGAGTCCGCCCAGACGATCCGGTCGGGCGCGGTGAGCCCCGCCGCACGGTAGGCGAGCCGCACGCCCTCCTCCGCGGCGGACCGGTCCGCCGGTCCTGTCGCCGCCGCGATCGCCCGCCACTTGTCCGCATACTGCATGTGAAGTCCCGTCCCCTGTTGTCGTTCTGTCCGTCGTGCCCCGCCGCCTGCCGCCCGCCGCGGCTCAGTCTGCGACGATCCGCACCGCTCCCGGCAGGTACTCCCGCTGGCGCACGACCCGGTACCACCCCTTCGGCAGCGGTATCGCCGCGTGCTCCTCGTGCACCACCCGGCCCCCTTCCGGAAGGTGAAGGAGCATCGGGCCGAACGGCCCCGGCTCACGCACCAGTCGGCCGGGCCCCGTCACCGCGTGGGCATGGCCCGTGACCTCGCCGAGTGCGAGCACCATCCGGCCGCGTGCGTCCCGTGGCTCGCCCGGCGCGTCGGTCACGTGCGGTGGCACGGCGTGCTCCGCGACGGACACGATCAGGACGTCCCCCTGCCGGTACATGGCTCTCCCCTTCCCGCCGGCCGCCCACTGCGTCCGACCTGTTCCCGACGTTAAGGGGAGGGTCTGACAACGGCGGCGGGGCCGCCATCGCGGGCCCGGCCGCCCCGCGGGCGGAGTTGTCAGTGGCCCTTGGTAGAACTGCTCACACGTCAGCCGATCAAGCCGCACCGGTGTCTGGAGCCCGTCATGACCATCTCGAACCATCTGCAGGAGTGGTACGGCCTGCCCGCGTTCGACTTCCCCGACTCCGAGGCACAGTCCACGTCCGGGACCGCGCTGCCGGCGCCGGACGGTGTCGCCTGGCGGATCTCCGTCGACTCCTACGAGAGCGAGGAGGAGTGGGAGGAGGCGTTCGCCCGCTTCGCCGCGACGGTGGACACCACCCGGGTGCGCGCGCTGATCGTCGGCTCGTGGAGCGACGCGTACGACTCCGGTCCCGGAGAGGTCATCTCGGCGCTGCTCGGCGCGAAGGAGAAACTGCCGCGGCTGCGCGGGCTGTTCGTCGGCGACATCACGTTCGAGGAGTGCGAGATCTCCTGGATCAACCAGGGCGAGGTGACCCGGCTCCTCGACGGCTTCCCGCAGCTCGAGCACTTCGGTGTGCGCGGCGGCCAGGATCTGGTGTTCCCGGCGGTGAAGCACGAGCGGCTGGAGACCCTGGTCGTGGAGAGCGGCGGTCTGGACGTGGCCGTGGTCCGCGGTATCGCGGCGAGCGACCTGCCGGCGCTGGAGAATCTCGACCTCTGGCTCGGCACGTCGTGGTACGGCGCGAACGCGGACGTGTCGGACCTGGAGCCGTTCCTGTCGGGGACCAGGCTGCCGAGGCTGCGGTATCTGGCGCTCCGTAACAGCGAGATACAGGACGAGATCGCGGTGGCGTTCGCCGGCGCTCCGGTCGTGGCCCGCCTGGAGATGCTGGACCTGTCGATGGGCACCCTCGGCGACGACGGCGCGGAGGCGCTGTTGAACGGCCAGCCGCTGACGCACCTCAAAAAGCTCGATCTGCATCACCACTTCATGAGCGAGGCGATGGTGCAGCGCCTGTCCGACTCCCTCGTGCCCGCCGGGGTGGAGCTCGACGTCTCCGGGTCGGAGGGCAACGGTTCCGGCGACAGGGAAGACCGCTACACGGCCGTCGCCGAGTGACCGGCTCCGCCCGCCGTCCGTCCGGTCCTCCGCTCGCGGTCGTCGGCAATCCGGCCAATCGCCGTGTCGCCCTCTTCCAGGACGCGCTGTGCGGTGCCGGAGCGCCCGCCGCGCGGGTGGTGCCCTGGCTCGACGTCCTGCGCGGCCGGGCGGAGTTCCGTCCGGGCGAGCTGGTGCGGATCGACTCCCCTGGCGAGGACGCCGAGGTGGAGCGGGCGCTGCGCGGCGTCGACGACCCGACCCGTGTGGAGGGTTCGAAGCTGTGGTACGAGCGGTTCACCGCCGCCGTACGGGACATCGCGGTCCGGGCCGAGGCGGGCGGGGCACGGCTGCTCGACGATCCGGCGGAGCTCGCCGTGCTGTTCGACAAGCGGCTGTGCCATGGGGAGCTGCTCACGGCGGGCGTAGCGGTGCCCCGGTCACCGACCTCGGGAGCCGCCGCGCCCCCCGTGCGCGGCTGGGACGACGTGCGCTCGCTGATGGCGGCGACCGGCATGCGGCGGGTGTTCGTCAAACCGGCGCACGGCTCGTCCGCGTCCGGGGTGATGGCCCTCGAGACGGCGGGCGGGGGACGCGTGCAGGCCACCACGTCGGTCGAACGGGACGCGGAGGGACGCCTGTTCAACTCCCTGCGGGTGCGACGTTACGGCTCCGAACGCGAGGTCGCCTCGCTGGTCGACGCGCTCGCACCGGACGGCCTGCACATCGAGCGCTGGTTGCCGAAGGCCTCGCAGCACGGCCGGGTCGCCGATCTGCGGGTCGTGGTGGTGGCCGGCCGCGCCACCCATGCGGTGGTGCGGACCAGCCGCTCCCCCATGACGAATCTCCATCTGGGCGGCCTGCGCGGTGATCTCGCCGGGGCCCGTGCCGCGACGGAGGCGGCGGGCGGCAGTTGGGCCAAGGTCCTGGCGGTCTGTGAACGGGCCGCCGCCTGCTTCCCCGGCGTCTCCCGCGTCGGCGTCGATCTGCTGCCGGCGACGGGATGGCGGCGTTTCGCCGTCGGGGAGGTCAACGCCTTCGGGGATCTGCTCCCGGGGCTCACCGGACTCCCCGGCAGCGGCGCGGAAGGCCAGGACACTTATGCGGCGCAGGTCGCCGCCGTACTACGCGGGACGAGGAACCACCGAAGTGCAACACCCTGACATCACCGCCGGACGCGGCCGGGACGCCGCAGCCCCGTCCGGAACCCCCGACATGAACGAGGTCGTGGGGCGGGACGACCTGCTGCTCGTCACGCTCGACACCCTGCGTTTCGACGTCGCCGCCGAACTGGCTGCCGCCGGCCGGCTCCCGAACCTGGCCCGTCATCTCCCGGGCGGCGTCTGGGAGAAGCGGCACGCGCCCGGCAGCTTCACGTACGCCTCCCACCAGGCGATGTTCGCCGGGTTCCTGCCCACGCCGGCCGAACAGGGGCCCCATCCGAGGCTGTTCGCCGCCCGTTTCGCCGGCAGTGAGACCACCGCGGGACGCACGTTCGTCTTCGACACCCCCGACCTCGTCTCCGCCCTGGCCGGGGCCGGCTACCGCACCGTATGCGTCGGCGGAGTCGGATTCTTCAACAAGCAGGGCCCGCTCGGGTCCGTGCTGCCGGGGATGTTCCAGGAGAGCCACTGGGAGCCCTCGTTCTCCGTCGCCTCACCGACGTCCTTCGAGGCGCAGGTGGAACGGGCGGAGCAGGTCGTGGCCTCCCTGCCGCGCGAGCGCAGGCTGTTCCTGTTCGTCAACGTGCCCTCCCTGCACCAGCCCAACTGGTTCCACCTGCCGGGAGCGACCCGGGACGACGGTGACTCCCGGGAGACGCACGCCGCGGCGCTCGAGTACGTCGACCGTCACATCGGGCGGCTGTTCGCCGCCGCGAGCAGCCGCCGCAGGTGTTTCGCGATCGTCTGCTCCGACCACGGCACGGCGTACGGCGACGGTGGTTTCACCGGCCACCGCCTCGGCCACGAGGCCGTCTGGACCGTCCCCTACGCCCACTTCTTCCTTGAGGCCTCCGCATGAGCACCCCCGCGTCGCGCCCCGTGACAGCCCCGGCGACAGCCCTCTCCGGCCCCGGCTCTCCGCGCCCGTACCAGAGCTACGTCTACGCCTATCCGCACAAGACGGCCTACCGGCCCCTCGAGGACCGGCCGGCGCTGCGCGCACTGTGGGCACGGGAGCCCAAGGACGCTCTCTCGCTGTATCTGCACATTCCGTTCTGCGAGGTCCGGTGCGGTTTCTGCAACCTGTTCACCAGGATCGGCGCCCCTGACGAGCTGACCGGGCGCTACCTCGACGCACTCGACCGCCAGGCGGTCGCCGTGCGCGAGGCCCTCGGGGACGGCACCCCGGTGCGGTTCGCGGCGGCCGCGTTCGGCGGCGGCACGCCGACGTTCCTGACGGCCGCGGAACTGGAGCGGCTCTGCGACATCGCGGAGAAGCGGATGGGCGCCGACCTGACCGCGGTGCCGTTGTCGGTGGAGACGTCGCCCGCCACGGCGACCGCGGACCGGCTGGCCGTGCTCGCCGAACGCGGCACGACCAGGGTCAGCATCGGCGTGCAGAGTTTCGTCGACGCGGAGGCGAGGGCCGCGGTGCGACCGCAGCGCCGTGCCGATGTGGAGGCCGCCCTCGGACGGATACGGGAGGCGGGGATCCCCGTCCTCAACATCGACCTCATCTACGGCATCGACGGTCAGACCGAACGAACGTGGCTCTCGTCGCTCGACGCCGCCCTCGGCTGGGAGCCGGAGGAGCTGTATCTCTACCCGCTCTACGTGCGCCCGCTGACCGGTCTGGGCCGGCTGGGCGCGGCGGGCGACGCCGCCTGGGACGAGCAGCGGCTGCGTCTGTACCGCGCGGGCCGCGACCATCTCCTCGCCCGCGGGTACGAGCAGGTGTCCATGCGGATGTTCCGCCGCAGGGGCGCGCCCCCCTCGGCCTCCGACGACCACGCCTGCCAGACGGACGGCATGATCGGTCTGGGCTGTGGCGCCCGCTCCTACACCTCGGCCCTCCACTACTCCTTCGACTACGCCGTCGACATGGGCCAGATACGCCGCATCATCGACGACTTCACGACGACGGAGGACTTCTCCCGGGCGGAGGTGGGCCGGCGGGTCGACGAGGACGAGGCACGCCGCCGGCACCTGCTCCAGTCGCTGCTCCAGGCCGAGGGGATGGACGTGGCCGGCTACCGCGAGCGGTTCGGCGTGGTTCCCGCCGGCCATTTCTCCGCGGAGCTGGAGCGGTTCGCCGCCCGCGGCTGGCTCGACACGGCCGCCGCGCCCGGGCGGCTGAGGCTGTCGCCGGAAGGGCTCGCTCATTCGGACGCCCTGGGCCCCGAGCTGTTCTCGCCCGCGGTCCGGGCGGCCATGGCCTCGTACGAGCTGAAGTGAGCGGGTCCATGGATCTGACCGTGCTGTACCGGGGCCCGTTGTCGTCCTGCGACTACGACTGCCCCTACTGTCCGTTCGCGAAGCGCCGCGACAGCCGGGAGCAGCTGCGCGCGGACCGTGCCGCGCTGGAGCGCTTCGCGGGGTGGGCCGCCGCGCAGACCGGAGACCGGCTGTCGGTCCTGTTCACGCCGTGGGGAGAGGGCCTGGTCCGCTCCTGGTACCGGCGGACGCTGACGGAGTTGTCGCACGTGCCGCACATCCGCCGGGTCGCGATCCAGACGAATCTGAGCTGCCGGACCGACTGGCTGGCGGAGGCGTCTCCGGAGACCCTCGCCCTGTGGTGCACGTACCATCCCGGCCAGACGCCTTATGACCGGTTCATCAGCAAATGTCGGGATCTGATACGGCGGGAGATCCGTTTCAGCGTGGGCATCGTCGGCTTCCCCGGCCATCTCGAGGAGGCGCGCAGGCTCCGCGCCGACCTGCCCGGCCATGTCTATCTGTGGGTGAACGCGCCCGAGGGACACGAGCTCTCCGACGCGGAGGCACAGGCCTGGACGGAGCTGGATCCGCTCTTCCCCTACAGCCGCCACCCGCACCGTTCCGCGGGCCTGCCGTGCCGCACGGGCGAGAGCGTCGTCTCGGTGGACGGCGAGGGGACCGTGCGCCGCTGCCACTTCGTCCGCGCGGAGCTCGGCAATCTCTACGACGGCTCGTACCGCCGCGCACTGCGCCCCCGGGCCTGCCCCCTCGCCGTGTGCGACTGCCACATCGGGTACGTCCACCTGGAGACGCTGCCGCTGTACGACGTCTTCGCCGGCGGAGTCCTCGAACGGATCCCGTCGCCGACTCCCCCGGCGTCCCCGTCCGCCCCTCCTCGGCCAGGACCGGTCCGGCCGTTCAGGTGACCGGTCGGGGCCCATGTCGTCGCCCCGCACCCACATCGGTGCGCCGCCGGGCCGCTCCGCGCGGAGCATGGAGTAGTCGGCCGGTTCGACCCGTACGGGGTCGCCGTGGACCTCAGAGCGGCAGCAGGTCGGGGCGCTTGGCCTCCACATGATCACCGGAGCTCTCGCCGCGGAGCCGTCGCCCGATCCAGGGCACCAGATACTCGCGTGCCCACTGGATGTCGTCCCGGCGCACCTCGAACGTCCCTCGCGGGGGCAGCGGCGGCCACGGCTGATCGGGATCGGCGGGCACCTCGATCCCGAGGACCTGTGCGGCGCGCAGCGCGACCCTGGTGTGCCCCTCGGGTGACAGGTGGAGCCGGTCGGCGTCCCAAGCACGCCGGTCCTGGACGGACTTGAGCGACCACAGGTCCAGCACGGGGCAGTCGTACCGGTCGGCGATGGCCCGTACGTGGGCGGTGTACGTGGCGATCTTGCCGCGCAGATGCCGCAGGACCGGCACGTCCCGGGTGTCGAAACCGGTGGTCACCATGACGGTGCCGACGGAACCGGCGAGGTCGGCCACCGCGCGTTCGAAGCGTTCCGCGACGTCGTCGGGGTCGGAGCCGGGCCGGATGATGTCGTTGCCGCCGGCGCAGAAGGTCACCAGGTCCGGCGCGAGCTCGCGTGCCCTCGGCACCTGCTCCTCGACGATCTGGTCGAGGAGGCGGCCGCGCACGGCGAGGTTGGCGTACCGGAAGGAGTGCTCCGGCATCCGGTCGGCGAGCAGGACGGCGAACCGGTCCGCCCATCCGACGAATCTCCCGTCGGGGCCCGGGTCCCCCACGCCCTCGGTGAAGCTGTCACCGATCGCCGCGTACGACCCGAATGCGCCACTGTTCTCTGTTCTCGAATCGTCTGCCACGGGAGCACATCTTTCCTGCATGGATGTGACCTACGCGACCGTAAGGAGGGGTTGACGCGCCGTGATCTTTACCACCCGTCACGTTTCGGCCACACCGGAATACGCGGAAGCCCCCGCTCCACCTGAAGCGGAACGGGGACTTGCCGGCGAACGGCGTGCGGCGGGACGGCTCAGAGGGAGACGCCGTGCTCGCGCAGGTAGGCCAGCGGGTCGATGTCCGAACCGTAGGAGGGGCCGGTGCGGACCTCGAAGTGCAGGTGCGGACCGGAGGAGTTGCCGGTCGAACCGGACAGCCCGATCTGCTGACCACCGGTCACCGACTGGCCGCTGGAGACGGCGAGCGAGGAGAGGTGGGCGTACTGGGAGTAGGTGCCGTCCGTGTGCTGGATGACGACCTCGTTGCCGTACGCACCACCCCAGCCGGCGGAGACGACGGTACCCGCGCCGATGGCCTTGACGGAGCTGCCGGAGGCGGCGGCGAAGTCGACACCGGTGTGGTAACCGCTGGACCACATGGCACCGGAGGCCCGGTACTGGGTGGTGACGCCCGCGTCCACGGGGGCGCTGAAGCCGGAACCGGACGAAGCGGGCGCGGCCTCCTTGGCGGGAGCCTTCGCCTGCGGAGCCTCGGCCTCCGGCGCGGCGGACCGCGAGTCGTCGCGCGACGGGCGGGTCTGCGACTCGGAACGGGGCTCCGGGTCGTTCTTCGCCTTGTTCTTCGCGCCGATCGTCAGCTCCAGACCCGGGTGGATCAGCGACGGGTCGGCACCGATGACACGGCGGTTGTCGTTGAAGAGCTGCTTCCAGCCTCCGCGGACGTCCTGCTCCTCGGCGATCTTCGACAGGTAGTCCCCGGCGACGACCGTGTACGCCTTCGGGGCCTTCTTGGCGGCCGGGGCGGCCGCAGGCGCGGAGGCCGGAGCAGCGGCGGTCTTCTCCGTCACGGCCGGGGCCGCCGCCGGGGCGGCGTTGGCCGTGGTGGCGCCGAACAGCGGGAGCGCGATGGCGGCGCCACCCGTACCGGCGACGACGAAGCCGCGGGTGATCGGGTTGGTCTTGGGACGGCGGTGCTTACCCTTCGCGGGCATGGCGCATTCCTCTCCGGCGCCTACGAGGTGAGCTGTCGGGTTCGGGCTGGAGATGCCCGGTCGCGCACTTGGTGCGACTTCACCCCAAGCCGTCCGGATTATCCGGATACGGCGTACTACCTGGGTCCCCCGCTCCTGCCACGCGTGGATAGGTTCGAATTCCGGGCGGCGGCAGGATTAGGCGGTCCGTCCGGATTGAGCGTGACCGTAGGCGAGTCGGGCAGCGTGGGACAAGCCGCGATTTTCCACGATCAATGACCGCAGCCCCGCCCCCTGCGGATTCCCGGTCACCCTCCGTCGACAAGAGAGGGCCAATCACCTTGCCGGCAACGGAATTCACCTCAGCACCCCGGCCACGGAACGTCACGGATATGACGCTGCTCACGAGCCGGAACCCATCTCCCCTTGTTACGGGGCACGTTATGCGCAACCCGCCATTTCGGACAGAAGCAGCATTTAGACATCTAGTCCCGCACTTGCCCATCAAATCCCGCCACCCTTGCCCCACTTCGCCGCCTGGTGACGAGAGCCGTGAGACCGGTCACTTCCAGCTGCCCGGCCAGGGGCTCCTTCCCGTCTCCTTCCCCCTCGCCTTCCACGCGGCCGCCGTTTCCGTCACCGTCGGCCGCCGGGCCCGTTTCGCAATTCCCGCCGGTCCCTTACCGGTAAGGCGAATTGAGGCCGGTGATCACATTCGCCGTAGCCGGATCACCTTGGCGTCGAAATCGCCCTTCAGCCCGGTGTGAATTCCATGGTGAAGCAGCACCCCGCCCTGGTGGACCGTTCCGGTGTCCACGCACACGTAGGCCGCCGTCGCCTCGATGCCGCGCAGCCGGAGCGCCGGCGGCCGCTCGCCGTAGCGCTGGGCCTGGAGCAGCGCGAGCACCACCGTCTCCTCGCCCCGTACGTACTGCACGGCGCTGAGACCCCCCTCGGGGGCCCGCAGCCGGTACAGCTCGCCGTGCTGGACCAGCGGCCTGATCTCCTTGTAGAGCCGGACCCAGTCGCGTGCCTCTGCCAGCTCCGCCTCGCTCCATGCCGCGAGGTCTCCCCCGACGCCCAGCACCCCGGCCATGGCGCTCACGAACCGGAAGCGCAGACTGCTGCGGCGACCGTTGAGCTGGACGTTGGGGCTGTCGGTGACCCAGGCCGCCATGACCCGGGCCGGGTGCAGCTGGCTGAAGCCGTGCTGGACGGCCAGCCGGTCCAGCGGGTCCGTGTTGTCCGATGTCCACACCTGGTCGGTGCGGGCGAGGACCCCCAGATCGATCCTGCCGCCCCCACCGGAGCAGGACTCGAAGGCGACCGTGGGATGCGCCGCCCGCAGCCGGTCCAGCAGGCCGTAGAAGCCTTCGACGTGCTCGGTCCAGAGCTTCTGCGGGTACGGCTCCCCGGGCCAGCCCGCATCGGTGAAGCAGCGGTTGAAGTCCCACTTCACGTAGTCGACGGGCGTGCCCGAGAGCAGTGTGTCGAGCTGCTGCCACAGGTACGCCCGTACGTCTTCGCGCGCGAGGTTGAGCACCAGCTGGTTGCGGAACTCGGTTCTCGTCCGCCCCGGATGGTGCTGGACCCAGTCGGGGTGCGCCCGGTAGAGGTCACTGTCCTCGTTGACCATCTCCGGCTCCACCCAGATGCCGAACTGCATACCGAGCGCGTGGACTTCGGCGGCCAGCGGTCCCAGCCCCTCGGGGAAGCGGTCCGGGTTCGGCGTCCAGTCGCCGAGCCCGGACCGGTCGCCGGTGCGCTGCCCGAACCAGCCGTCGTCCACGACGAACAGCTCGACCCCCATCGCGGCGGCCCGCCGGGCGAGCGCCGACTGCTGCCGCTGCGAGATGTCGAAGCCGGTGGCCTCCCACGAGTTGTAGAGCACCGGCCGCACCCGGTCGGCGCCGGGAATCACGTGGGCCATCTGCCATGCGTGCCACGCCCTGCTCGCCCCGCCGAAGCCCCCCTCGCTCCGGAGTCCGGCGAAGACGGGTGAGGTGTACGTCCCGCCCGGGGCGAGCCGCAGGAGCCCCGAGTCGTCGTGTCCCGCCCCTCCGGTGATCTGTACGGCCCCGTCCGGCAGCCGCTGCACGGAGATCCGCCACGATCCGGACCAGCCGAGGGCGCAGCCGTACACCTCGCCGTGCTCCTCGGTGGCGCCTTCCGCGTCCAGGGCCACCCAGGGCAGGTGCTGGTGACCGGTGTGACCGCGCCGGCTGCCGATCGCCGTCTCCCCGTACGGGAGCGTGTCGCGCACGAGGCGCGACTCGGCGGCCCAGCGGCCGTGCAGCTGGGAGAGCCGCCATCCCTCCCGCAGCGGCAGCGTCCAGGCGGCGGCATCGGCCCGCAGCAGTTCGAGGTCCGGCCCGGTGCCCTCGTGGGCGACGGTGACCCAGCGTTCGATCACATCGCTGTCGTCGCGCATGCGGTAGTGGAGAGTCAGGCCCAGGCCCACCAGCTCGTCACGGAAACGCAGCCTCAGCTCGTCGTCCTCGGCGGTCCAGCCGGCGAAGGCCCATTGCGTGCCCCGGACGCCCTCGGTCCTGACCGACAGTGCCGGGCGCACGAAGCGCGGGCCGCCTTCGACGGGGTACTCCTCGCGGCCGTCGAGCGGCGACTCGAAGGGACGGTACGGCGGTGGACCCTCGGCCGCGAGGGCCTCCGCGGCGGCGGCCGTGATGCGCCCGCCCCAGTGGAGGTGCACCACCTCGTCCGTGTCGGTGAGGTGGAGGGCGTAGCTGCTCGCGGGACCGGAGAGGACCCAGGTACGCCCTTTGCCAACGTTCTCGATCATCTGACCCCTCGGATACTCACAGGTCCGCACAGGCCCGCACATCATCCGCCGGGGGGACCGCGGTGGCAACGGCGCACAGGGGTGGCCGGCCACCGTGCGGGACGGCCAGGATGATTGGCCGTTGAACGTGTGTCGTATGGTCGAGGCCGCGCCATCGCCCGGCGAACAGCGCCGGCGACTGTCCTCCGAAGGAGTCCCCGTGACGCAGCAGCTGCCGCAGGTCCCCTCTACTGAGCCCGAGCTGACCGGGGTCCGTAACTTCCGGGACGTGGGCGGCCTGCCGACGACGGACGGGCGGCGGGTGCGGCCCGGCAGGCTCTTCCGCAGCGGCCACCTGGCACACGCGACGGCGGCCGACGCCGCGTTCCTGTCGACCCTGGGCCTCCACACGGTCTTCGACTTCCGCAACGCGGCGGACCAGAGGCTCGAGGGTCCGGACATCGATCTGCCCGGGGTGCGCAACGTGAATCTGCCGCTGAGCGATCCCGCGGACGGCGCGGAGTTCTGGAAGATGGTCCGGGACGGGAATCTGGACGAGCTGAAGTCGATCCTCGCGGACGGCAAGGGCGCCGGACGGATGATCGCGTCGTACCGGATGATCATCAAGGAGCGGACGGCGGAGCACAGCCGGGTGCTGCACGCCCTGGCCGAGGACAGCGTCCCCGCCCTGATGCACTGCGCCGCGGGCAAGGACCGCGCCGGCCTCTCGATAGCGGTGTCGCTGCTCGCCGTCGGCGTGGAGCGCGACGCCATCGAGGCGGACTACCTCAAGTCCAACGACCCGCACCGCCGTTACAAGGTCCGGCGCAGTGGCAACGGTCCTGACGCGATGTCACCTGAAGTGATGGAGCTGCTCAGCCCGCTCTTCGACGCCCGTGCCGAGTACCTGGCCGCGGCCTTCGACGCGATCGAGGAGAACTGGGGCACGACGGAGCGCTACCTCACCGAGGGCCTGCGGCTGTCCCCGCAGACCCGTGAGCGTCTGCGGGACCGGCTGCTCGAGCAGGGCTGAGGCCCGCCTGTCACTGGTTCTGGCCGCCCACCAGGAACAGGAGGTAGAGGAACCCGGCGATGACGTGGCCGGCGATGAGGTAGGCGAAGAGCCGGATCACCAGTCCGCGGGGGAAGCGCTCCTCGCGCGGGCTCTCGTCGCCGGTGGTGCGCTTGTCCAAGGGGTCGTACGACATGCGGAACACGTTCCTCACCGGTCGGGGACGGGGTGCAGTTCGGGGGCCTGCAGCAGGGTGTGCACGAACAGTATTTCCGCCCCCTCGGGGCCGGCTGCCGCGATGCGGTGCGGGGTGAGCGAGTCGAAGTGCGCGCTGTCACCGGCGGCCAGCTCGTGGACGGCGTCCCCGAGGCCGAGCCGCAGCCGCCCGCTCACGACGTGGAGCCACTCCTCGCCGGGATGCACCCGTACGAGGTCGCCCTGCACACCGTGCGGCACGAACACACGCAGCGCCTGCATGGCCCGTCCCGGGTTGCCGGCCTGGTGGTAGTCCCAGCCGGCCGCCGCCACGGGCTCGCGGTCGCGGCCGCGGATGACCGGATCGCGTTCGGCGGGCTGTTCGCCGAGCAGCTCGGCGACCGTCGTACCGTAGATGCGGGCGAGGGCGAGGAGCATGGGCAGCGAAGGCTGCCGCTGCCCCGTCTCGAGCCGGGAGAGATGGGCGGGCGAGAGGCCCGCCCGCTGGGCGGCGACCTCGAGGGTGAGTCCACGACGGCGGCGCAGGTCGCGCAGCCGGGGCGCCATGTCGGGCAGCCCCTCGTCCGTCGGCTCGGCAGAGGTGGTCATGCCTCCATTGGGCCAGAGTATTGCCTGTGAGGCAAATTCCTTTGCCTCACAGGCAAAAGGGCCGGTCAGCGGTTGGCGACCGCCTGCTTCATCAAGGTCTTGCCGAAGTCCCACATCAGACCGCCCCCGCCGTGCGCGTCCTCCATCACGGCTTCGAACGCGCCGACGAAACGGTCGACCTCCGCCTCCCCGATGATCAGCGGCGGGATCAGCTTGATCACCTCCATGTGGTCCCCGGAGACCTGGGTGAGGATCCGGTGCCTCTGGAGCAGCGGCACGACCACCATCTGCGCGAACAGCCCTTTCCGGGCCGCCTGGAGAACGGTCCAGCGACTGCGCAGCTTGATCGACTCCGGTCGCCCGAACTCGATGCCGATCATCAGCCCGCGACCGCGCACGGCGTGCAGCAGCTCGTACCGGTCGACGAGCGACGCCAGGCGGGCCCGCAGCAGCTCGCCCGTCACCCGCGCGTTCTTCACGATGTGCTCGTTCTCCAGCACCGACAGCACGGCGAGCCCCGCCGCCATCGCCTGGGCGTTGGAGCCGAAGCTCGCGGAGTGCACCAGGACCCGGTCCATCGACGAGTAGACCTTCTTGAAGATCCAGTCCCTGCCGAGCGTCGCGCCGACGGGCACATAGCCTCCGGACAGCGCCTTGGCCACGCAGACGAGGTCGGGCTCGACACCCGCCTCGTACTGGAAGGCGTAGAAGTCTCCGGTGCGCCCGAGGCCCGTCTGGACCTCGTCCGCGATCAGCAGCGCCTTGTACTTGTGCAGCAGCTCCTGGGCGCCCCGCAGGAATCCGGGGGGTGTCGGATGGACGCCCTTGCCCTGGACCGGTTCGACGATGAACGCGGCCACGTCGCCGCGCACCAGCTCGCGCTCCAGTGCGCCGAGATCGCCCATGGCGACGGCGGTGTCCGGCAGCAGCGGGGAGAAGCCGTCGCGGAACCCGTCCTCGCCGTTGACCGAGAGCGCGCCGGTCGTCAGCCCGTGGAAGGCGTGCGTGCAGTACAGGATCCTGGGCCGGCCCGTCACGTACCGGGCGAACTTCAGCGCCGCTTCGACGGCCTCCGCCCCGCTGTTGCCGAAGTACACCCGGTCCAGGTGCGGGGTGTGCTCGAGCAGCTTCTCCGCCAGCAGCCCGGGCAGCGGCTGGCAGTCGAACCGGACCAGGTCGGCGAGCGAGGCGTCGATGACGTCGTGCAGCGCCTTGTTCACGACGGGGTGGTGCCGGCCGAGGCCCATCACCCCGAAACCGGCGAGCATGTCGAGGTAGTCGTTGCCCTCGGTGTCGTAGAAGTAGGCCCCCTCCGCCCGGTCGTAGACCTTGTCGAACCCGATGGTGCGCAGCATGCGCGGCAGTTGGTGGTTGAGGTACCGGGCGTGCAGCTCGTAGCGCTCGTCACCGCGCCGCGCCAGCAGTTCCGCCAGATCGAAGCTCTTGGGCTGCTCGGTCATTGCTCGGCTCTCCTGGTCCAGAGTGTCGGTCGGTCACATGCCGGTCACCGGGTCCCGGAGACCGTCTCGCGGGCGGCCCGGAGCGATTCCTTGAGCGACCCCATGGTGGCGAGGACCGCGGTGGGCTCGTAGCCGCAGTGGGCCATGCAGTTGGCGCAGCGCGGGTCCTTGCCGCGACCGTACTTGTCCCAGTCGGTGTCCTCGACGAGCTCGCGGTAGGTGGGGACGTAGCCGTCGCTCATCAGGTAGCAGGGGCGCTGCCAGCCGAAGAGGGAGTAGTTGGGGATCGCCCACGCGGTGCAGGGGAAGTCGGCCCTGCCCTCGAGGAAGTCCAGGAAGAGCGGAGAGTGGTTGAGCCTCCAGCGTCGCCGGTTGCCGCCGGCGAAGGCCTTCCTGAACAGTTCCCTGGTCTGCTCGACGCCGAGGAAGTGCTCCTGGTCGGGCGCCTTCTCGTAGGCGTAGGCGGGCGAGATCATCATCTCGTCGACCTTGAGGTCGTCGTTGAGGTAGTTCAGGACCTCGATGACCGTCTGCGGGGTGTCGGTGTTGAAGAAGGTCGAGTTGGTGGTGACCCGGAAGCCGCGGCGCTTGGCTTCCTTGATCGCCGCGACCGCCTCGTCGAACACGCCCTCCTTGGCGACCGATTCGTCGTGCCGCTCCCGCAGTCCGTCGATGTGCACGGCGAAGGCGAAGTACGGGGAGGGCGTGAACTTCTCGATCTTCTTGCGGAGCAGAACGGCGTTGGTGCAGAGGAACACGTACTTCCGGCGGGCCACCAGCTGACGCACGATCTCGTCGATCTGGGGGTGCATCAGCGGCTCACCGCCGGCGATCGAGACCATCGGGGCACCGGACTCCAGTACCGCGCCGACCGCCTGCGCCACCGGCATCCGCTGCTTGAGCACCCCGGCGGGGTGCTGGATCTTGCCGCAGCCCTCGCACGCGAGGTTGCACGCGTAGAGCGGTTCGAGTTCGACGATCAGAGGGAACTTGTCGCGCTTGCGGAGCTTCTGTTCGAAGAGATAGGTCCCGACCCTGACGGTCTGGCGGAGCGGCATGGCCATCTGGCTCACCTCCTGGGGAGCAGCAAAGAACGGTGCCATTCAAGAAATGCGGGCATTACGGCACGAAGAACACGGAAGGCTGATATTCCACCGCGAAGTGTGCCGATACGTACCAGTTCATGTTCCGGGGCGTCCACGACCACCCGGACGGCCGCAACGGGACGCGGCCCGGTCTCCATGGCGCTGTTCAGGGTCGCCGCGGACTCCATGTCCGCCGCGATCGCGCCGGCCGCGAGCAGTTCCGCACGCTCGTGGCCGCGCACGACGTGATCGACGCCGGTCAGCGGGCCCCGGTGCACCGTGTGCCCGGGGACCGCCCTGGCCACGGCCTTCACCAGCAGGTCCGTGTCGGTGCAGGAGGTGGAGAGCCCGCCGAGCCGGGCCTCCTCCACGACCACGAGGTCTCCCGGGTGCATGCCCGGGGCGAGCCCCGCGCAGAAGCCGGACGCCACGACCGCCGCCTCCCGGAAGGGCTCGGTGCCGCACGCGGCGCGCACGGCACGGCCGGCGTTCGCCGGCCCCATGCCGGTGCGCAGGACGGTCGCGCCGCTCCCGCGGCGCCGGTCACCGGCCCGCAGCGCGAACTTCTCGATGCCGAGCGCGCAGGCGATCAGCAGCGGGACGGCCGGCTCCTGTGGGTCCCCCATCAGCCCCCCTCACGGGCGGCCGCACGGCCCACGGGCGGTTCCCC
Source organism: Streptomyces kurssanovii (assembly GCF_040677245.1). Classification (NCBI taxonomy): domain Bacteria; kingdom Bacillati; phylum Actinomycetota; class Actinomycetes; order Kitasatosporales; family Streptomycetaceae; genus Streptomyces; species Streptomyces kurssanovii. The sequence continues at coordinate 155,028 of NZ_JBFAQK010000009.1, read as the reverse complement.
GTGGAGGAAGCGGCCGAGCGCGGTGAGGGGGAAGACCTGCCGGTACAGGTGGTAGTTGATCGAGAAGTCCCAGGGGAAGCCGGTACCCGTGAAGTACGGCTCGTCCCAGGAACCGTCCGGCCGCTGGGTCCGCGCCAGGTAGGTGACACCCCGCTCGACGGCCTTGCTCTCCCGCTCACCCGCCGACAGCAGGGCCAGCAGCGCCCAGCCGGTCTGGGAGGCCGTGGAGGCACCCCGGCCGATCGACTGCTCCTCCCGGTAGGAGCGCAGGTCCTCGCCCCAGCCGCCGTCCTCGTTCTGGACGGACTCGAGCCAGCTGACCGCCCGGCGGACCGCCGGATGGGAGGCGGGCAGCCCCGCGGCGATCAGGGCGGGGACCACCGCCCCCGTGCCGTACACGTAGTTGACTCCCCAGCGGCCGAACCAGGCACCACTGGCCTCCTGTTCCTCCAGCAGCCACCGCACGCCGCGCCGGGTGCGCGGGTCGCCGGCCATGCCCTCGTGGGCGAGCATCTCGACGACGTGCGCGGTGACGTCCGCCGACGGCGGGTCGATGACCTCGCCGAAGTCGCAGAACGGCAGCCGGTTCGGGAACGGGCTGGTGTTGTCGGCGTCGAACGCTCCCCAGGCCCCGTTCCGTGACTGCATGCCGAGGTTCCAGCGCGTGCCGCGGGCCACGGCCGCCTCTACCCGCTCCGGGTCCGGATGCTTCACCCGCCGCAGGGCGAGGACCACCTCGGCCGTGTCGTCGATGTCGGGGTAGTTGTCGTTGTGGAACTCGAACGCCCAGCCGCCGGGACCGAGTCCGGGCCTGCGCACCGACCAGTCGCCGGGCCGCACGATCTGCTCGCTCAGCATCCAGTCCGCCGCCTTCACCAGTGCGGGGTGGTCGGCGGGCAGACCGGCGTCGGCGAGGGCGATGGTGGCGAGGCAGGTGTCCCAGACCGGGGACTGGCAGGCCTCGATCATCCGTACGGGGAGTCCGTCCTCCTCGTGGTGGACGGCGAAGCGGTCCAGCGACTCGAGTCCCGCCCGCATGACCGGGTGCTCGAGGTCGTAGCCGAGCAGATGCAGGGCGATCACCGAGTACACGGCCGGCGGCTGGATGCCGCCCCAGCAGCCGTCGTTCTCCTGCCGCTCGATGATCCAGCGGGCAGCGGCGTTCATGGCCGCCCGGCGCAGCCGGCGGGGCGCCACCTTGTGGTAGTGGTGCAGCGCCTTGTCGGCGCGCTGGAAGAAGCCGTCCCAGCTGGCCGCGGGGGCGAACCGCCTCTGCGGGTTGGGCCTCTCCGGGTCGGTGTGCAGCTCGTCGAGGGCGAACGGCGCGGGCCGTACCGGCCGCTTCGCGGAGACGACGGTCAGGGGCACGATGGTCTGCCGCGCCCAGCAGCCGAAGTCGTAGATGTTCAGCGGGAACCACTTGGGCAGGAGGACCAGCTCCGGCGGCAGCTCGGGCAGGTCGTCCCACTTCCACCAGCCGAACAGGGCGAGCCAGATCCGGGTGAAGACCCGGGCCGCCGCGATGCCGCCCCTGCTCCTGACCCAGGAGGCGGCTCGCTGCATGTGCGGGTCGTCCGGGCGGTCGCCCGCCAGCCGCAGGGCCACGTACGCCTCGATGGTGGTGGAGAGTTCGCCCGGGCCGCCGTAGAAGGTCGCCCACGTGCCGTCGTCCCGCTGCCGCCCGCGGATGAAACGGGCGGAGGCCTCTACGGTCGCCGCGTCCTGGATGCCGAGGAACTGCCGCAGCAGCAGGTCCTCCGCGTCCATGGTCACGTTGGTCTCGAGGTCGCCCTTCCACCACCCCTGGGCGTCCTGCCGTGCGAGCAGATGCTCGACGGCCCGTTCCGCGGCACGTCCGGCCGCTTCCCGTACGTCGGTGCCCGGCGCGGTGGTCCGGGCGGCGGTCGTCGTGGTCGTGTCGCCGGCAGTGGCAGCACCGGCCCGGACGGGCCCGCTGCTTCCGTCGGTCGTCGCTGTCATTGGTTCCCCTTCGTTGCAGTGGTCTCTGCTGAGCTGGGGTCTGACGTCGGCCGGTGACGATGACGTCACCGGCCGGCGACGCGCTTCATATGGTGCGGCTGTTGCTCCGGTCGGTCCTTGCGATGGTGATGGCGATCATCTCTTTCGTACGACGACGAAGTCCGCGAGCGCGACGAGCTGCGCGCGGACCCGTTCCGGCATGTCGACACCGTCGAGGGCCTCGATCGCGACGGCATGCTGACGGCGTGCCTCCTGGGAGGTCCACTCCCGGCCGCCGGCCTCCTCGATCAGGGCCGCCCGGGTGGCGAACTCCTCCTCGGAGAAGCTGTCGAAGTCGCTGCTCTTGGCGTCGGCGGCGAGCAGTTCGCCGAGCCGCTCGGAGGCCGGACCGCCGGCCGCGAGCGCCGCGACGACGGGCAGGGACTTCTTGCGCTGGCGGAGGTCGCTCCAGGTCTGCTTGCCGGTGGCGACCGGGTCGCCCCAGATGCCGAGCAGGTCGTCGACGGCCTGGAAGGCGAGCCCGAGGTGGTGGCCGTACGCCTCCAGCGTGTCGGCGGTCCTCTCGTCGGCCCCGCCGAGCACCGCCCCGATGGAGACGGCGCAGGCCAGCAGCGCGCCGGTCTTGTTGCCCTCCATCTCCAGGCACTCCTCGACGGTGACCCGCTCGCGGTGCTCGTAGGAGATGTCCTGGGCCTGGCCGTCGATGAGCTTGCGGGACGCGGTGGTGAGCCTGCGGGCGGCCCGGCCCGCCTCCACGGTGCCGCTCTCCAGCAGCACTTCGTTCGCCAGCGCGAACAGCGCGTCGCCGACCAGGATCGCGAGGGCGGGCCCGTGCACCTTCCAGACCGTGTCGCGGTGGCGGCGCTGTTCGTCGCCGTCCATCAGGTCGTCGTGCAGGAGCGAGAAGTTGTGCACCAGCTCCACGGCGACGGCCCCGGGAATGCCGACCTCGGGCGCGGCGCCCGCCGCCTCGGCGGACAGCAGCGCGAGCGCCGGGCGTACGGCCTTGCCGCCGTCGCCCTCGGAGGGCCGTCCCTGCGCGTCGATCCAGCCGAAGTGGTAGGCGGCGACGGTGTCCATGGGCGGCGCGAGCCGCTCCACGGCGGCGCGCAGCACCGGCGTGGACAAGGTCCGCCCGCGCTCCAGCAGGGCGGAGATGTCGACGCTCTCCGCGCTCTGTGCGGTGTCGTCAGCCGGGTACGCCGAGTGCACTGTCGGCACGCTTTCTCCTCTGGTTCCAGTACTGGTGCTCACGCCGCCTCCTTGAGGGGATGTTCATGGCGGCGGCCGAGCGCGGAGAGCGCAGCACCCGCGGCACTGAATCCGCTGCGCACGGCGCCCTCCATGGTCGCGGGCCAGCCGGTGGCAGTCCACGCGCCAGCAAGGTACAGGCCGTGGGCGCGTGTGTGCGCGGCCGGCCGCAGCCTGCCGACGCCGGGGGACGGCGCGAAGGTCGCAGTACGCTCCCGGGTGACGAAGAAATCCCGTACCCCGGCACCGCGTGCGGCGGGCAACAGCCTTTCCAGCTCCGGCAGATACCTCTTCCGCAGGACGGAGACGGGTTCGTCGATCTCGTTCTGCGCCGCGGACTGGGAGACCGCGAGGTACTGGCCCTCCTTGGCGCCCGACGCGTCCGTGCGGTCGAAGACCCACTGGACCGGCGTGCCGAGCGCGGCGAAGAAGGGCCGGCGCAGCACCCTGCGGTCGTAGAGCACATGGATGTTGAGGATGGGGGCGGTGCCGATGTCGAGCAGCCGGTCGGGGTCCTCCAGCGCGCCGGTGGGGAGCAGTGCGTGGGCCTCGCGCTGCGGGACGGCCAGCACGACGGTGTCGGCGTCCAGCTGCTCGCCGTCCACGTCGACCTGCCAGCGCCCGTCCGCCGGCCGGCTGATCCGCCGTACCCGGGTGGAGAGTTCGGTGCGCACCCCGGCCGAGTCGAGGGCCTTGCGGGCGAGCGTGTCGTGCAGTTCGCCGAGCGGCACATGGGCCCAGCCGATGTCGGCGGCGCCGGGCTCGGAGAGCAGCCCTGTCTTGAACACCATCGCCGCGAGACCCAGGGACGCCTGCGGTGCCCGGGCGTTGAGGGTCGCGACGCCGACGAGGTCCCACAGGGCGGCGACGGCGCGCGGCGACTGGCCGTGACGGCCGAGCCAGGTGGCGAAGTCGACGCCGTCCAGTGCCGGGTCGGTGGGGTCCAGGCCTTTCAGCGCGAGCGCGGCACGCCCGACGCCCGCCCGCTCGGCCAGGGACAGGTGCGGATAGCCGGCGAGGCTCCCGGCGAGGTGCAGGGGTACGGGCAGCGCGGAGCGGCGCAGGCGGCCGAGCCTCGGCCCCTTCCTGGCGGCGACGTCGAGTACGGGTACGTCCAGGCGGTCCTGGACCGGGGCGAGGTGCGCTCCGTCGATCCGGTCGAGGAACCAGCGGTAGGCGGTGCAGCAACGCAGGTACACGTGCTGGCCGTTGTCCACGGTGAGCTCGCCGCGGCGGAACGAGAACGCGAGCCCTCCGAGCCGTGGTCTGCCCTCGAGCAGGGTGACCCGGACCCCCGCGTCGGCGAGCTGGAGCGCCGCGGTGACACCGGCGATGCCGCCGCCGACCACCACCGCGTGCCGGGAGTCCATGCCGTCGGGCGTCATCCGCGTGCCTCCCTTGTCGACCGTACGGCGCGGGGCACGAGACGTGCCGCGGCCGCCACCGTCAGTGACGCGGCGGCGGGCCGGCCGGTTGCCCGCCGCGCGGGGGCGAGCAGCCGCGCCGGGTCCGTGATGTCCGTCGGGGAAGTCACCGGCGCCCTCCGTGGGTCTGGCGGCCGATGTGGCGGGCGTCCAGGCCGGACAGTCCGCGCACGGCGACGTACGCCTTCTCGCGTCCCGGCAGGGAGACCCGGCCGCGGAGCACGGCGTCCGGGTCGCGCTCGATGCGGTCGAGGAGGCGGCGGTAGATGCCGGCCATGGCCGCGACGCAGGCGCCGCTGCGACGGTCCAGCATGGGCAGCAGCCGGTAGCCCTCCGCGAACAGGGCGCGGGCGCGCCGTACTTCGAAGTGGACCAGGCCGGCGAAGTCGGAGCCGGGCGGCGGTGTCGTGCCGTGGAAGCCCTCGGAACAGCCGAACTTGGCGAGGTCGTCGGCGGGCAGGTAGGTACGGCCGTTGGCCGCGTCCTCGGCGATGTCCCTGAGGATGTTGGTCAGTTGCAGCGCGAGGCCCAGCGTGTCGGCGTACTCGGCGGCGCGGTCGGCTCCGCGCGCGCCGGGCTGGGTGCCGAACACGCCGAGCGAGAGCCGCCCGATCGCGCCGGCCACGCACCGGCAGTAGGCCTTGAGGTCGTCCCAGGTCTCGTACGTCTCGCCGCGGACGTCCATCAGCACGCCGTCGATGAGTTCGTCGAGGCCGCCGAGCGGCAGCGGGAAACGGCGTGCGGCGTCGCAGAGCGCGACGGCGACGGGATCGGTGTCGTCCTCGTCGACGGCGCCCTGCCGGATGCGCTCGAGCAGCTCGCGCGTGGCCTCCAGCCGGTCCTGCTTGGCCTCGGGCTTCAACGTGCCGTCGCCGATGTCGTCGACGCGCCGGGAGAACGCGTACAGCGCCGACATGGCCTGGCGCTTGTGCGGCGGCAGGAGCCTGATGCCGTAGGCGAAGTTACGGGCCTGCTGTCCGGTGACGGCCTCGCAATAGCTGTACGCGGCCTGCACCGGCGCGGTCGGCACCTGGGTCGGTCCCTCCATCGTCCGGCTCATCCCTCTCTACGCGCTCTTCGCAAGACGGTCCCCACTTCACGCAGCAGCCTGGGCCTTGTCGCTCTGGGCGGTGCGGGCAGCACATCATGTCCGGCGGCGGCGAGCGCGGCGAGCGCGGCACGCCCACCGCCGACGAAACCCGCCAGCAGCAGCCGCAGCCGCCCGTCGACGGAGCCGACCAGCCCGATGCCCTCGTCGAGGAGCGCGCGCGCCCGCTGCGCCTCGTAGGCGATCAGGGCGCGCACCGAGGCGCCCGTGGTCGGTGCGGCAAGGTCGGCCTCCGTGATGTGGAAACGTTTCATGTCCTCGGCCGGCAGGTAGATCCGGTCGCGGGCGAGGTCCTCCGCGACGTCCTGGAGATGTTCGACGATCTGGAGACCGGTGCACACGGCGTCGGAGCGGCGCAGCCGCTCGGGGCTCGCCGTGCCGGTGATGCCGAGGACGAGCCGGCCCACCGGGTTCGCCGACAGCTCGCAGTAGGCGAGGAGGTCGTCGTAGGTCTCGTAGCGGCGTACCAGCTGGTCCTGCCGGTTGGCGGCGATCAGGCCGAGGAACGGCTCGGGCGTGAGCGAGCGCCGCGCGACGGCGGGCCGCAGTGCGCGCAGCAGCGGGTGGCGCGGGGCGTCGCCGGAAAGGTCGAAGACGCGGCGCAGGTCGGCCTCGAAGGCGTCGAGGAGGGCGAGCCGGTCGTCGGCCAGGTCCGGTCCGACACCCAGGTGGCGGGCGTCGGCGCCGCCGGGCGCGAGGTCGCCGTCGCCGATGTCGTCGACGAGCCGGGCGTAGCCGTAGACGGCCATGAGGTCGTCGCGCCAGGCGCGGGGCAGGAAGAACGGGGCGACGGGGAAGTTCTCGTCGGCGGCCTTGTCGAGGGTGCCCCGGGCCGGGTCTTCGGCGCGGGGGTGCACGGTGCCCGTCACTGCGCGCTGCCGGGAACGGAGACGGCGATGGGCTCGCGGAGCTGGAGATTTCCCGTCATGGCCATCACATCTCCCGTTCTACACTGCCGACTCAATACATCCCATTTCGGACACGCCGCCGCATACTGCGCCGCTTGCCGACCGTCCGGCGATCAAAGGCCTGACCGGGCGGATCGCGGCATATCACCCCACTTGCCGCGATTCGGTCCCGGTACAGCTTACGTTGTACAACGCCGAACGACGCCCCGGGGTGCCGTACAGAACGGAACAACACCGCGTTCGGGTCCAACCTTCCCGCATCGCGGGCAAGTTGACTGCCCGTCGACGGACCGGTGCGCCGCCCCCGCGGAAGGACGGCGGCAAGCGGAAGGCCCTCGCCGGCCGACCGGCGAGGGCCTTGCGGGCGGTGGGGAGCGTGGGCTACCTGCCCGTCTCCTTCTCGTACGCCTTGATGACCTCGTCGGTCGGACCGTCCATCAGGAGTTCGCCCTTCTCCAGCCACAGGACGCGGTCGCAGGTGTCCCTGATCGACTTGTTGCTGTGGCTGACGAGGAAGACCGTGCCGGCCTCCTTGCGGAGCTCCCTGATGCGCTGCTCGGAGCGGATCTGGAACCGGCGGTCGCCGGTGGCCAGCGCCTCGTCGATCATCAGGACGTCGTGGTCCTTCGCCGCGGCGATGGAGAAGCGGAGCCTGGCCGCCATGCCGGAGGAGTACGTGCGCATGGGCAGGGTGATGAAGTCGCCCTTCTCGTTGATGCCGGAGAAGTCGACGATCCCCTGGTAGCGCTCGCGGATCTCCTCGCGCGACATGCCCATGGCCAGGCCGCCGAGTATGACGTTGCGCTCGCCGGTCAGGTCGTTCATCAGGGCGGCGTTGACGCCGAGCAGCGAGGGCTGGCCGTCGGTGTAGACCTTGCCGCTCTCGGCCGGCAGCAGACCGGCGATGGCGCGCAGCAGGGTCGACTTGCCGGAGCCGTTGGTGCCGATCAGGCCGATCGCCTCGCCGCGGTACGCGGTGAAGGTGACGCCGCGCACGGCGTGGACCTTGCGCACACCGCGCGCCTCGCCCTTCTCCCGGCGCACGATCCGGCTCAGCGCCGCGGTGGCGCTGCCCTTGCCGCCGCTGCCGGCGTTGACCCGGTACACGATGTGCACGTCGTCGGCGATGACCGTCGGGACACGCGCCCCGGCTCTGTTGTCGATGTTCTCAGCCACGGCCGTACCGCTCCTCAGCCTTCCAGAAGTACACGAAGCCCGCGAAGCCGACCAGGAGAGCCCAGCCCAGGCCGGCCGCCCAGACGTGCGAGGGCAGGTTCTCGGAACCGTAGCCGTCGATCAGCGCGAACCGGATGAGGTCCATGTAGACGGCGGCCGGGTTGTACATGAGAACGTCCGCGATCCAGGCCGGCTTGTCGGCGAGCATCACCGGGATGGAGAACATCACGCCCGAGGCGTAGAGCCACGTGCGCATGACGAACGGCATCAGCTGCGCCAGGTCGGGGGTCTTCGAGCCGAGCCTCGCCATGATCAGGGCCAGGCCGGTGTTGAACACGAACTGCAGCACGAGCGCGGGGAGCACCAGCAGCCAGGACAGGGACGGGTAGCTGCCGAAGCCGACCACCACCGCCAGCAGCACGATCATCGAGAACATCAGCTGCTGGAGCTGCTGAAGCGCGAACGAGATCGGCAGCGACGCCCGGGGGAAGTGCAGCGCGCGCACCAGCCCCAGGTTGCCCGAGATCGCCCGCACACCCGCCATCACCGAGCTCTGGGTGAACGTGAACACGAACACACCGGTCACCAGGAACGGGATGTAGACCTCGGTGCTGAAGCCCCGGTCGGCGTCGAGGATCAGGCCGAAGATCAGGAAGTACACCAGCGCGTTCAGCAGCGGCGTCGCCACCTGCCAGAGCTGGCCCAGCTTCGCCTGGCTGTACTGGGCCGTCAGCTTGGCCTGCGAAAAGGCCAGGATGAAGTGGCGGCGGCCCCACAGCTGCCTGATGTACGAGGCCAGGCCCGGGCGGGCGCCGCTGACGGTCAGGCCGTACTTGGCGGCGAGCTGCGACGGAGACAGGCCGTCGTCCGGCGACGGCGTGGGGCTCGTCGCGATGGCACCGTCATGGGTTGTGTCACTCACAAGTTGAAACTTTCGTGTTCAAGATGCGCGGCAGTTCGGGGCGCGGCCTGGACGGCTCGTCGCCCCGATGCTCTCAGAACCGAGCTTGTCAGATGACAGGAGGTCGGCCCAGCCTGGTGAGACGCCACACCGTACGCCACTTCATCGGGCGGCGCGGTCCGCAGGGGGTGCGCCATCCCTCCCGGAAACCGCCGAACCACGCCTTGAGCGCCGGCAGCGTCGGGCGCCGCAGGAGGGTGAGGAGCACCCACACCCCCACGTAGACGGGCACCAGGGGCAGGGGCAGGTTCCGCCGCGCCACCCACACCCGGTTGCGGGCCACCATCCGGTGGTAGACCGCGTGCCGGGAGGGGGGCATGGTCGGGTGGAGGAGCACCATGTCCGCGCGGTACTCGATGGACCAGCCGGCGTCCAGAGCGCGCCAGGCGAGATCCGTCTCCTCGTGGGCGTAGAAGAACTCGTCGGGCAGCCCGCCGACCTCGGCCAGCACCTTCGTGCGCACGGCGTTGGCACCGCCGAGGAAGGTGGTGACCCGCGAGGAGCGCATGGGGTCGGAGGCGCGCAGCCTCGGGACGTGGCGGCGCTGGGTGAGCCCGGTCTCGGGATCGGCGATGCGGAAGCTGACGATGCCCAGTCCCGGGTCCGCGTCGAAGGCCTCCCGGACCAGCTGGGCGGTGCCCGCCTCGGGGAGCAGTCCGTCGTCGTCCAGGAAGAGCAGGACGTCGACGTCGGAGCCGCCGGGTCCGAAGGCCTCGATGCCGACGTTGCGGCCGCCGGGGATCCCGAGGTTCTCCGGCAGGTCGATCGTGCGCACCCCCTCGGGCACGTCCACCACGGGAGCACCGTTGCCGACCACGACCACCTCGATCGGGTCGCCGTCCTGCTTGGCGACCGAGTCGAGGAGGGCGCGCAGCTCGTCGGGCCGGGTCCCCATCGTGATGACGACGGCGCCGAGCTTCAGCGGGGCGGTCACTTCAGCCTGCTCGAAGCGAGGACGGACACGAGGTGGAGCAGCGTCTGGAGCAGCGCGATCCCGGCCAGCACGGCGACGCCGAGGCGGGAGAAGAACAGGTCGCCCCGGGCCTCGTCGAGGACGGCCAGCACCAGGATGAGCAGGGACGCCTCGATGCCGAGGACCAGCCGGTGGAACTTCAGCGCGGCGGCGGCCCGGCGGGCGAGCGCCATGCCGGAGGAGCGCGGCTCGGCGGCCGCCTCCTTGACCGGCGGCAGTCCGCCCTGGTGACGGGCGACACCGACCAGGTCGGTCTCGGCCTTGATCAGGATCGCGCCGAGTGCGGCGAGGGTCCCCAGGAAGGCCCACAGCCAGTCGGTCCGGCCGCTGCCCCACAGGTCCGCGGCGCGCAGGCCGAAACCGACCAGGACCGCCGCGTCGCACAGGTAGGCGCCGACGCGGTCCAGGTACACGCCGGACAGCGAGAACTGCTTCTTCCAGCGGGCCACCTCGCCGTCGACGCAGTCGAGCAGCAGATAGAGCTGGACCGCCACGACGCCGAGTACGGCCCCCCATATGCCCGGCACGAGCAGGGCGGGAGCGGCGAGGACACCGGCGAGGGTCATCACGTAGGTCAGCTGGTTGGGCGTGACCTTGGTGGTGACGAGGAGGCGGGTGATGCGCAGGGAGATCTCTCGCATGTAGAGGCGGCCGCCCCAGTGCTCACCGCTGCGCCGGTCCTTCACACCCGCGGGGTGAACGACCGGGCGGAGTTCAGCTACTGATGGTCTTGGCATAGTCGGCGTACGCGTCCCTGATCTGGTCGTGGTTGAGGTCGAGGTGCTCGAGGATGGTGAAGCGGCCGGGGCGGGTCTGCGGCGCGTACTCCACGGCGCGCACGAACTCGTCCGCGGAGAAGCCGATCTCCTGCGGGAGCACGGGCAGGCCGTGCCGGCGCAGCACCTCGGAGAACAGGCCCGCCTGCTCGCTCGCACCGCGCAGGTGCATGGCGAAGGCCGCGCCCAGTCCGCACTGCTCGCCGTGGCTGGCGGCGCGCTTGGGGTAGAGCAGGTCGAAGGCGTGGCTGATCTCGTGGCAGGCGCCGGAGGAGGGCCGGGAGTCGCCGCTGATCGACATGGCGATCCCGGACAGCACCAGGGCCTCGGCGAGGACGGTGAGGAACTCGTCGTCGCCGACGCCGCCGGGGTGGCGCAGCACGGACTCGCCCGCGGTGCGGCCCATGGCGGCGGCCAGGCCGTCGATCTTCTCGCCGGTGAGACGGTGCGAGAGCTCCCAGTCGGCGATCGCGGAGATGTTGGAGATCGCGTCGCCGATGCCGGAGCGGACGAAGCGGACGGGCGCCTCGCGGATCACGTCGAGGTCGATGACCATGGCGATGGGCGTCGGGACGCCGTAGGAGCCGCGGCCGTTGTCGTTGTCGAGCGTGGAGACGGGCGAGCACAGGCCGTCGTGCGAGAGGTTGGTCGCGACGGCGACGAGCGGCAGGCCGACCCGCGCCGCGGCGTACTTCGCCACGTCGATGATCTTGCCGCCGCCGAGGCCGACGACCGCGTCGTACCGCTTGCCCCGGATGTCGTCGGCGAGCTTCACCGCGGCGTCGATGGTGCCGCCACGGACGTCGTACCAGTCCGCGCCGGGCAGCGCCGGGGCGAGCCTCTCGCGCAGCTTCTGGCCGGAGCCGTCGCTGATCGCGAAGGCGAGCCGGCCGGACGCGGAGATCCGCTGGTCGGCGAGGAGACCGGCCAGGTCGTCCAGCGCGCCGCGATTGATGTCGACGACGACCGGGGACGGGATGAGCCGGGTCAGTACTGGCACGCGATCCCACGGCCCTTCGCGAGGTCGTCGTGGTTGTCGATCTCGACCCACTTGACGTCGCCGATGGGAGCCACGTCGATGGTGAAGCCGCGGTTCACGAGCTCCTGGTAGCCGTCCTCGTAGTACAGGTCGGGGTCCCGCTCGAACGTCGTCTTGAGCGCGTCAGCGAGGTCCGCGGCGGCCTCCGGCTCGATGAGCGTGACGCCGATGTACTCGCCGGTGGCGGTGGCCGGGTCCATGAGCTTGGTGATCCGCCGGACGCCCTTGGCGCCCTCGGTGATGACCTTCATCTCCTCGTCGGCGAGCTGCTTCACCGTGTCGAGGGCGAGGATGATCTTCTGACCGTCGCCACGGGCGGCGAGCAGGGTCTTCTCGACGGAGACGGGGTGCACGGTGTCGCCGTTGGCGAGGATCACGCCCTCGGCGAGGACGTCACGGGCGCACCACAGGGAGTAGGCGTTGTTCCACTCCTCCGCCTTGTCGTTGTCGACGAGGGTGAGCTTCACGCCGTACTTCGCCTCGAGCGCCGCCTTGCGGTCGTACACGGCCTCCTTGCGGTAGCCGACGACGATCGCGGCCTCCGTGAGCCCGATCTCCGCGAAGTTGCCCAGCGTCAGGTCGAGGACCGTGGTCTCCCCGTCCACCGGCACGAGGGCCTTCGGAAGCGTGTCGGTGTAGGGGCGAAGACGCCGTCCGGCACCGGCTGCCAGTACGAGGCCGATCATGCGGGTTCTCCTTCGTCATGTACTGCGGGTGCCTGCGAGGACACCCAGAAGCGGATGCTCTCGACCAGCACCAGGACCGCCACGGCCACAGCGAGGACCGTCAGCGCGACGGTGATGTCCGCGGGCAGCAGGAAGGCGAGCACAGCGACTGCCAGGACCCGCCCCTCGTGCCCGCCGATCGCCCGGACCAGCCAGTGCGGCGGCGCGCCCGTGCCACCGCGGATGCGGTACACCGTGTCGTAGTGATGGTAGGCGACAGCCGCTACCAGCCCGAAAGCGGCGGGCAAGGCCCCGTTCACCTCGGCGTGGGCGGCGATGAGCAGGATCGTGCCGTACTCGGCGGCCCGGAAGACAGGGGGGACGAGCCAGTCGAGGGCGCCCTTGAGGGGCCGGGCGACGGCGAGCCCCGAGGTGGCGGCGTACACAAGGGCGGCGACCAGCGTCCAGACGCTGCCGAAGCCGGTGAACGCGGCGGTCGCCGACAGCGCGGCGGCGCCCACGGCGGCCGACGCGAGCGGCGCGATGCCCGGCAGCTTCCGTGCCGCGCGGGAGGTGGCACGGGCGACGGCCTCTGCCGCCGGCCCGGAGTCGGCGAGGTCGGCGAGCGCCTGGGCCGCACGGTCCGTGCGGTGCGCCTTGCGGGTCAGCGAACGGAGCACCCGGCCGGCGGTGGTGTAGCAGGCGGCGAGGGCGCAGCCCACGAGCAGGGCGTAGAAGACGATGCGCGGGGTGGCCACGGCGGTGAGCACGGCGATCATCGCCCAGCGTTCGCCGATCGGCAGAACTATCATCCGGCGCAGCCAGACCGTCCAGCCGACGCTGTCGAGCTTGCTGGACAGGGCGGCCGTGGGACTCGTGTTGGCCGTCGCGTCGTGGTTCGCCTCGTTGAAGGAGAAGTCGACGACGTGCCGGCAGGTCTGGAGCACCATCGCGCCGAGCGCGAGCGCCCATACGTCGTCGCCGCCGCGGGCGGCGCCGAGGGCGAGCCCCGCGTAGTAGGCGTACTCCTTGGCCCGGTCGAAGGTCGCGTCGAGCCAGGCGCCGAGCGTCGAGTACTGCAGGGAGTAGCGGGCGAGCTGCCCGTCGGTGCAGTCCAGGACGAAGGAGAAGAGCAGCAGCAGACCCGCGGCGATGTAGCCGGCGCGGGTGCCGGTGGCCGCGCAGCCGGCCGCGACGAGCGCGGTGAGCAGCGACGCGGTGGTCACCTGGTTCGGCGTCAGTCCCCGGCGGGCGCACCAGCGCGCGAGGTAGCGGGAGTAGGGGCTGATGCAGAAGGTGGTGAAGAATCCGTCACGCGCCTTCACGGCGGAGCGCAGGCGCACCGCCTCGTCGTCGACCTCTTCGACGGCGGCGCGCGTCCGGTGCCGTTCCTCCGCGTCGGAGGGCACGGCGGCGACCAGCGAACCGAGCTCGGGGTGATGGACGGACACACCCCGGGCCTCGAGCTCGGCGGTCACACCGTCGACGACGCCGTCGCCGGCGACGGCCCCCGCGCCGGCCGGCACGGTGGCGGAGACGGCGAGCACGGCGCCGGTCAGCGCGGCGCGTCCGGCCGGCTGGGCGGTGAGCGCGCCGGTGACGGCGGCGGTCGGGAAGCGCGGGTCGGTCAGCGCCAGCCGCAGGGCGTGCACATGACCCACGAAGCGCGGGTCGACCACGGCGACCCTCTCGGTACCGGGCACGGCCTCGATCAGGGCGGCGGTGTGCTCAGGGCCGTTGGCGACCCGCACGTCGAAGCCCAGCGACCGCAGATCGCCCTCGAGCGACGACCCGGGTACCGGCGGACCGGTGAGGATGGCGGTCGACAGACGAACTCACTCCTTGGCGCTGACGGTGCTGGTCCACGGCGGCTCGGCCCGGCACACGGGCGGCGGCACGTCGGCAGAGGCTATCGGATGTACGGAAGCGGGAGTTCACCGGCCGTTTACGCCCTGGCGGCCCGCCGGGATCATCATTGTCGATCCCTGCCCCGCCCTCCAAACCGCGGCCCTGGAGAGCGCCCGGGAGCCCGGCGGGGAAGGCCGGGACCGGCCGGGGCGCGGCCTGCCACACCATAGGGTGACCGTCATGACGTGGCTGATCACAGGTGGAGCGGGGTACATCGGGGCGCATGTCGTGCACGCCATGACGGCGGCCGGCGAACGGGTCGTCGTGCTCGACGACCTGTCCTCCGGATTCCCCGAGCGGCTGCCGGCCGGTGTGCCGCTCGTCCGCGGGTCGGTGCTCGACCGGGACGTGGTGGAGCGCACACTCGCCGAGCACGCGGTCACGGGTGTGGTGCACCTCGCCGCGAAGAAGCAGGTCGGCGAGTCCGTGGAGCAGCCGCTCAGGTACTACCGGGAGAACGTGTACGGGCTGACGGTGCTGCTGGAGGCGGTGGTGGCGGCCGGTGTGCGGCGCTTCCTCTTCTCCTCCTCCGCCGCCGTGTACGGGGTGCCCGACACCGGACTCGTCGCCGAGTCGGCGGCGTGCAGGCCGATCAACCCGTACGGGGAGACAAAGCTCACGGGTGAGTGGCTGGTGCGGGCGGCCGGCCGCGCCCACGGGCTGTCGACCGCGTGCCTGCGTTACTTCAACGTCGCGGGTGCGGCCGCCCCCGAGCTGGCGGACGTCGGCGTGTTCAACATCATCCCGATGTTCTTCGACCGGATCACCCGCCAGGAACCCCCGCGGATCTTCGGCGCGGATTATCCGACCCCGGACGGGACCTGCGTCCGCGACTACATCCACGTCGCCGATCTGGCCGACGCGCACCTCGCGGTGGCACGGCGGCTGGCCGGACGGGACGGCGGCGGAGATCTCACCGTCAACATCGGCCGCGGGGTCGGCGTCTCGGTCCGGGAGCTCGCCTCTCTGGTGGGCGAGGTCACCGGCCGCCGTATCGATCCGGTGGTGGAGCCGCGCCGGCCCGGGGACCCGGCGACGGCGGTCGCGTCCGTCGAGCTGATCGGCAAGGAGCTCGGCTGGTCCGCCTCGCACGGGGTGCGCGACATGGTCGCGTCCGCGTGGGCCGGCTGGCTGGCCAGACACCCCGAGATGACCCCGCACTGATCTCCCCGGCGCTCTGACCTGCAAGCATTTCCGCAGGTCAGAGCATATGACAACGGTGTTCAGTGCCGTGTTGCCCGATACCCCCCTCCCGTAGTTGACTGGGCCACGGCCGAGCGACGCGTACCAGAGCGAAGGGCATCGACATGGGGGCAGGGCACGACCACGGGCACACTCACGGCGGGCCTCCGCCCACGGGCACCGCGGCCGCCGCCCACCGGAGCCGGCTGCGGATCGCCCTCGCCATCACGCTCGGCGTGATGGTGCTGGAGATCGCCGGCGGGCTGCTGTCGGGCTCGCTGGCCCTGCTCGCCGACGCGGCCCACATGGCGACGGACGCGGTGGGCCTCGGGATGGCCCTGCTCGCGATCCACTTCGCCAACCGGCCGGCCGGGGTGAACCGCACGTTCGGGTTCGCCCGTGCCGAGATCCTCGCGGCGCTCGCCAACTGTCTGCTGCTGCTCGGCGTCGGCGGCTTCCTGCTCGTGGAGGCGGTGCAGCGGTTCATCGAACCGGCGGAGACCCGGGGCGGCCTGACCGTCGTCTTCGCGGTCGTCGGCCTGGCGGCGAACATGGTCTCGCTGACGCTGCTGATGCGGGGCCAGAAGGAGAGCATCAACGTCCGCGGCGCCTACCTCGAGGTGATGGCGGACGCGCTCGGCTCGGTGACGGTCCTGGTCTCCGCGGGAATCATCCTCGCGACCGGCTGGCAGTACGCCGACCCGATCGCCTCCCTGGCCATCGGCGTGATGATCGTGCCGCGCACCCTGCGGCTGCTGCGGGAGACGCTGAACGTGCTGCTGGAGTCGGCCCCCAAGGGTGTCGACATGGAGGAGGTACGCGCGCACATGCTGGCCCTGCCCGGGGTGGCGGACGTGCACGACCTGCACGCCTGGACGATCACCTCCGGGATGCCGGTGCTCTCCGCGCACGTGGTCGTGAGCCAGGACGCGCTGGACTCGGTGGGTCACGAGAAGATGCTGCACGACCTCCAGGGCTGCCTCGGTGAGCACTTCGACGTCGAGCACTGCACCTTCCAGCTGGAGCCGGTCGGGCACGCCGAGCACGAGGCGAGACTCTGCCACTGAGCGGGACCGCCCCTGCTAGGGTTTCCGCGGACGCAGGCGTCCCACGACCCTTGAAAGGAGCTGAGGTTGATGACCGTCGTAGCGGAGTCCCCCTACGCCTGGCGGCGTGGTGGTACCCCCAGCCCCGCGCGCGCCCGGTCCTTCCTCATCCTCCGGGCTTCCGTCCGACCCTGATCCGATCCCGTCCGGTATCCGCCGGTCCGATCGCGCACGTCGGCCGGAGCCCCGTGAACAAGGGTTTCCACGTTGTCCGACAACGCTTTGCACGACGCTTTCTTCGCCCTGCACCACGGTCTTCCGCGGCAGGGTCCCGGCTCCGACGACACCTCTCTGAGGCTGCTCGCGGCGGCGGGCCCCCTGCCCGCGCGGCCGCGCGTGCTCGACCTCGGCTGCGGTCCGGGCCGCTCGGCCCTGCTCCTGGCGGAGCGGGCCGGCGCACTGGTGACGGCGGTCGATCTGCACCAGCCGTTCCTGGACGAACTGCGGCACACCGCCGTGGCGCGCGGCCTCGATGACACGATCGTCACCGTCAACGCCGACATGGGCGCACTCCCCTTCCCCGACGGGTCGTTCGACCTCGTCTGGGCGGAGAGCTCCGCCTACAGCATCGGCTTCGACACGGCGCTCGAGAAGTGGCGGCGGCTGCTCTCCCCCGGCGGCAGCCTGGTCATGACCGAGTGCGAGTGGACGTCGGCCGCCCCCTCCCCGGAGGCCCGCGCCTTCTGGGACGCGCACTACGTGTTGCGCGGTACGGCCGACAACTGCTCGGCGGCCGTCGCGGCCGGCTACACCGTGCTCGGGCTGTACCGGCAGCCCGAAAGCGACTGGGACGAGTACTACGGCCCCCTGGGTGAGCGGGCCGACGCCGCGGATCCCGGTGCCCCGGGGATGCCGGAGGCGCTGGCCGCCACCCGCGCGGAGATCGCCATGCGCAGGAACCACGGCGCGGAGTTCGGCTACACCGGCTACGTGCTCCGCCCCGTCGATCCCCGCTGGCGTACCCGGCCGGAGACGGCGGCGGACATCCCGGCCGTACGCGCGGTCAACGCCGCCGCGTTCGCCACCCCCGAGGAGGCGGCCCTCGTGGACTCGCTCCGCCTGGACGCCGAGGCGTGGCTGCCGGGGCTGTCGTACGTGGCGGAGGCCGAGGACGGGTCGGTCGCCGCGTACGCGCTGCTCACCCGTTGCCGGATCGGCGGCACACCCGCGCTGGCCCTGGCGCCGGTCGCGACCGCGCCCCGCCACCAGCGGCAGGGGGCGGGAACGGCGGTCGTACGGGCGGTGCTCGACGCGGCGAGGTCACGCGGTGAAGGACCGGTCGTCGTCCTCGGACATCCCGGGTACTACCCGAGGTTCGGCTTCGAGGTCGCGGCGAAGCACGGGATCAGGACATCTTTCGAGGTACCGGAGGAGGCCCTGATGGTGCTGGCGCTCGACGGCTGCGAGGACGTGCCGAAGGGCATGGTCCGCTACCCGGCGGCGTTCGGCGTCTGACCGGCTGTCCGCCCCGACCCTGCCGGCAGGGTCGGGGCGGACATGCCAGGAGGCCACCGAAGTACGGACAAGCCGCTTTTGTACGGCAGACTGAGCGGGGCCCAGGGGCCTTCCTCCGGAAGGACCGCAGGGCCGAGAACCGATGCGAAGGACGGTTATGCCGATCACACCAGCCACCGCGGCGACCAGTTCGTCGAACGGCACATCACCAGCGATCCTGCTCGAGCTGGTCGACGAGGAGGGCAACACCATCGGCACGGCGGAGAAGCTCTCCGCCCACCAGGCGCCCGGTCAGCTGCACCGCGCGTTCTCGGTGTTCCTCTTCGACGAGCAGGGGCGGCTGCTGCTGCAGCGCCGCGCGCTGGGCAAGTACCACTCCCCCGGTGTCTGGTCGAACACCTGCTGCGGCCACCCGTACCCGGGTGAGGCGCCGTTCGCGGCGGCCGCCCGGCGCACCTACGAGGAGCTGGGGGTCTCCCCCTCGCTGCTCGCCGAGGCCGGCACGGTCCGCTACAACCACCCGGACCCGGAGTCCGGGCTGGTCGAGCAGGAGTACAACCACCTCTTCGTCGGGATGGTGCAGAAGCCGGTGCTGCCGGATCCGGGGGAGATCAGCGAGACGGCTTTCGTCACGCCGGACGAGCTGACCGAGCTGCACGGCCGGGCGACGTTCTCCGCCTGGTTCATGACGGTGCTGGACGCGGCCAGGCCCGCGGTCAGGGAGCTGACGGGGCCGGCCGGAGGCTGGTGAGAGTCGTCGCCCGCTCCACGGCGCGGCGCCTCATACGGGCGCCGCGCCGTCCTGGAACGCGGGCACCAGCGGCAGCTCCGCCCAGATGATCTTTCCGCCGCTCGCGGTGTGCTCGACGTCGCAGATGCCGCCGGCCTCCCGGGTGATCTCGCGGACCAGGAGGAGACCTCTGCCGCCCGTCTGCGCGGCGTCGGTCTCGAGAGCCTTGGGGCGGTAGGGGTGGTTGTCCTCGACCGAGACCCGCACCCAGTGCGTGCCGATGGCGACCTCGACGGCGACCTCGGGCGAGAGCAGAGCGGCGTGCCGCACGGTGTTGGTGACCAGCTCCGACACGATCAGCAGCAGGCCCTGCACCACGTCGTCGGCGACCGGGACGCCCTGACGGGCGAGCAGGTCCCGCACGGCGTGCCGGGCCTGCGGGACGGACACGTCGAGTGCGGGAGCGGTGAACCGCCAGACGCCCTCGTACGACAGCGGCCGGGCCGGCACGCTCCCGCGGCTCTCCATAGTCCGGCACCCACCTTCGGCTCGTCCCACTGACCTTCGGGTAACAAGTGTTGGTAGTCAGTTGGTCCGTGCCGTACCGCTGAACGGAAGTGAACGCCGATCGACGCGTTTTGACCGGGTGCGTATGACAGCGTCAGTTGTGTGACTGGTCGGAACCGTCTTCTGCCCGCTTCCCCGGATCGATCGTTTCAGCACTCTTATCAGCGTTTTCCCGGCTCTCCCGCGGCCCCTGCCCCTGCTCCGTGACCATGCTGACGACCCGCCGGCCGCCGACCCCCATCGCGATCAGGCCCAGACCGTCGAAGAGCAGCGCCAGCGAGAAGAAGGTGCCGAGGACGTAACGGCTGCTCTCCGGCCAATCGGCCAGCACCAGCACACCCAGCAGCAGCCCGAAGGCCCCCTGCACGAGGGTCCAGCCGAACTGCGGTCCGCGGACCACCATGCTGCCCACCAGCCGGAAGAGTCCGCCGGTAAGGAACAGCAGGGCGGCGAACATGGTGAGGCCCGCCGCCGCGGTCTCCGGGTGGCGGATGACGATCGCGCCGGCCGCGATGTTCAGCGCGGCGACCACGACGGCCAGCCAGAAGAAGTTGCTGCCGCGCGACTCGACCGCGTGGAGCAGGCCGACGATCCCGCAGATCAGCAGCAGCCAGCCGAAGAGGAGCATCGAGGTGAGGGTCGCGACGCCGGTGTAGACCAGGCCGACCAGACCGCCCGCGGCCAGGATCGCGCCGAGCGCGGCCAGTCTCCCGAAGCCGCGGCGAAGGCTCTTCTCCCGGCGGCGGTGGTCCATGTCGTCGTACGCGGTACCAACCATCAAACGCCTCCTCGGCGAACCCCCGTGTCAGCGGCACCCCTTCTTGATCATAGGTTCGGGCCTGCCGGATAGCATCCGGCGCATGGAGTCCTCGCACGCGCGTCCGCCCCGGCTCAGGCACACCGTCACGGACGGAGTCGCCACCGTCGTGATCAGCAATCCCGCCAAGCGCAACGCCATGACCGCGGACATGTGGCGGGCCGTGCCGGAGCTGCTCGGGGAACTCGCGATGGACCCGGCCGTACGGGCGCTGATGCTGACCGGCGAAGGCGAGACGTTCTGCGCGGGGGCGGACATCTCGTCGCTGCGGCTGCCCGGCGAGGACCCGCAGGCACTGGCGGTGCGAGCCGAGGAGGCTCTCGCCGCGTTCCCCAAGCCGACGCTCGCCGTCGTACGCGGCTACTGCGTGGGCGGCGGCTGTCAGCTCGCCGCAGCCTGCGACCTGCGCTTCGCCGAGCGCGACACGCTGTTCGGGGTCACTCCGGCCAAGCTGGGCATCGTCTACCCGGCTGGTTCGACCCGCCGGCTCGCCGCGCTGGTGGGTCCGGCCGCGGCCAAGTACCTCCTGTTCTCCGGTGAGTTGATCGGCACGGAGCGGGCGCTGCGGACCGGGCTCGTCGACGAGGTGCTGCCGGGGGACGAACTGGGCCGGCGGGCGGCCGACTTCACCAGGATCCTGGTGTCGCGCTCGCAGCTCACGCAGTGCGCGGCGAAGGAGTTCGCCGCCGGCCGTACCGACCGGGACGCGTACTGGGCGGAGCAGGCGCGCGGCAGCGGCGACACCGCGGAGGGCGTCGCCGCCTTCCTCGAGCGGCGTGCGCCGCGCTTCTCGTGGGCGCCGGGAGCCGGCTGACGCCGGCCGCACCTGCCTATCGGAGGACGAAGCGGCTCTTGGCGCGGAACTCCTCCACCAGGTGCGCGGGGGCCTTCAGCGGCGAGCCGGCGTCGTAGGGCGGCTGCGGGTCGTACTCGGTCAGCAGCTGCACGGCTCGGGCATGCTCGTCACCGGCCAGCCTGCCGACCAGGGTGAGGCCCATGTCGATGCCGGAGGAGACGCCGGCGGCCGTGACGTACTTGCCGTCCGTCACGACCCGGCGGCCGGTCGGCCTGGCGCCCAGCCGCTCCAGCTGGTCCAGGGCGAGCCAGTGGGAGGTCGCCTCACGGCCCTTCAGCAGTCCGGCCGCGGCGAGCAGCAGCGAGCCCGTGCACACCGACGTGGTCCAGGTGCTGGTGGCGTCCACCGCGCGCAGCCAGTCCAGCAGGGTCTCGTTCCCCATCTGGGCGTCCTGGCCGGGGCCGCCGGGGACGAGGACGATGTCCGGCGCCGTCACCTCGTCGAAGGTACTGGTGGCAACAAGCGAGAGCTGGTCACGGTCGTTCGCCACGGGACCCTTCCGTTCGGCGACGAAGACGACGTCGGCGTCAGGGAGGCGGCAGAGCATTTCGTAGGGGCCGACGGCGTCCAGTGACGTGAAACGGTCGAAGAGCAGGACGGCGATCTGCGTGGGCACGGGCGTTCCCTTCGTAGGGTTCAGCGGGCGGATCGTACGGGTCCGCGGAAGCGGCGGCGGTACTCCGCCGGGGCCACGCCGAGGGCCTTGACGAAGGCCCTCCGCATCGCCTCCGGGGTGCCGTATCCGCAGGCGCGGGAGATCTTCGTGACTCCGTCGGCGGTGTCCTCCAGGAGCCTTCTGGCGTGCTCGAGGCGCACCCGTTCCACGTAGCGGCCGGGTGTCGTGCCCGTCTCGGCCTGGAAGGCGCGGGCGAAGTGCCGGGGCGACAGGCCCGCACGGTCCGCGAGCGACTCGACGCAGAGGTCGGCCTCGGGGTGCTGGGTGACCCAGTGCTGCACGGAGCGCAGCGGTTCGCGGCGCGCGGTCTGGGCCGCGAGCTGGGCGCTGAACTGCGACTGGTTGCCGGGACGCCGCAGGAAGACGACCAGATGGCGGGCCACGGTGAGGGCGACGTCCCGGCCGAGGTCCTCTTCCACGAGTGCCAGCGCCAGGTCGATGCCCGCAGTGACGCCCGCGGAGGTGGAGAGTCTGCCGTCCCGGACGAAGATCGGGTCGGGCTCGACCGCGACCTCCGGATAGGCGCCGGCGAGGTGGTCGCATGCGGCCCAGTGGGTGGTGGCGCGCCGCCCGTCGAGCAGCCCGGCCTCCGCCAGGAGCAGCGCGCCGGTGCAGACGGACACCAGGCGCGCGGCATGCGGCGCCCGGTCGCGGAGCCAGTCGATCAGGCGCGGATCAGGGCGGCGGGTGCCCTCGCCGCCGGGGACGAGAAGCGTGTGCGGCGCGGGTTCACCGGCGAGGTCCCCGTCAGGGACCAGCGTGAGACCGCTGGAGGTCCGGACCGGCGAGCCGTCGAGCGAGGCGGTACGGATCCGGTACGCGGACCGGTCGCCACAGGCCCGGCGGGCTCCCTCGAACACCTCGACCGGTCCCGTCACATCGAGGCTCTGCACGTCGTCGAAGAGGACGACGAGCAGTGTCCGCCCCGTCGTCGGCCGCTCCACCGGTTCTGCTGTCGGCTCCGTCACGAGCCCCATCCTTCTCGCGGCGGGGCCGCGTCCGCAATGACGAGAAGCCCACCTTTCCTGCCATCACCGCCGACGGGCCGGTCCCCGCACCCTGGCGCATGAGCCACGCCGAATCGCTCTGGTCTACCCCGCCTCGACGCCGGGTGACTGCGATGGGCGCAGCCCCCGGAGGAGCAGTTCGATCAACCGGCGGGGGTCGTAACGGGGGTCGCTGTCCCGTCCGATGCAGAGGTTCCCGATGCCGCGCATCAGTTCGTAGGGCCGCACCCCGGGTCTGACCTCGCCGGCTTCGACCGCGGCGTCGAGCAGTTGGGCGCAGACAGGCATCAGGCGGTCGAGGAAGTGGGTGTGCAGCGCGGCGAAGCGTTCGCTGTCGGACTGCAGGGCGTCGGCCAGCCCGTGCTTGGTGACGAGGAAATCGACGAAGAGGTCGATCCACCGGCGCAGTGCGTCGAAAGGGGAATCGGTGTCGGCCAGCAGCTTGGGGCCGGCCTCGGCGCATGCCTCGATCTGGTGGCGGTAGACGGCCGTCACGAGGTCCGCCCGGGTCGGGAAGTGACGGTAGATCGTGGCCATCCCGACGCCCGCCCGGGCCGCGATCCGGCGGATGGGCGCATCGACGCCGGAGGTGACGAACTCCTCGGCGGCGGCGGCGAGCACTGTCTGCTGGTTGCGCAGGGCGTCGGCCCGCTTTCCCCGGGTCTGCTCTCCTCCGGACCGGTCCGCAGTGGGCACGACGCTCTCCTTCCCTTGACCGTTGACGAAGCGGAACAGTGCTCCGTATATTAAACGGAACAGCGCTCCGCTTCAGGATAGCCGAAGCCGGGCGCTCCGGACCGCCTCGCCCGCCTGGCTGATCGAGGGCGGCGGCAGAGGCCATCGAAGGGACATCTGCGTCATGAGTGAACCTGCTCGCACGACCGACACCTTGAGTTCTCCGACGCCCGTGCTCTCGGTCAGCCCGGTGGTACTGCCGGCTCCGGGCCGTGCCGTGGACCTGGAGGTGCGGGTCTCCGCCCCGGTGACCGGGAGCGAGCTGCCGGTCGTCCTCCTCTCGCACGGTCTCGGCTTCTCGAACAACCTCTCCTCACTGAACGGCTACGCCCCCCTCGCGAACTTCTGGGCAGCGCACGGGTTCGTCGTGATCCAGCCGACGCATCTGGACTCCAGGACGCTGAGCTCGCTTCCCGACACCCCCGGGGCACCTCCGCACTGGCGCTCACGGGCCGAGGACATGAAGCGCATCCTGGACCAGCTCGACGTGGTCGAAGCCGCCGTCCCGCAGCTCCTCGGGCGCCTCGACCGGAGCCGGGTCGCCGTGGCCGGGCACTCGATGGGCGGGCACACCGCGAGCCTGCTCCTGGGGGCACGGCTCACCGATCCGCACGACGGAACGACAGTGGACCTGGCCGAGCCCCGGATCACGGCGGGTGTGCTGCTTGCCGCGCCCGGCAGGGGCGGTGACGCCCTCACCGGGTTCACGGTCGAGAACTACCCGTTCTTCCTGACCACGGACTTCTCCGAGATGACGACGCCGGCGCTCGTGGTCGCGGGCGACAAGGACGACTCCGCCTTCCTGACGGTCCGAGGACCGGACTGGCACGCCGACCCCTACGCACTCTCCCCTGGCCCCAAGTCCCTGCTCACCCTGTTCGGCGCGCAACACGGGCTCGGCGGAGTCTCCGGATACGACGTCGCCGAGACCACGGACGAGAACCCCGAGCGGGTCGCCGCCGTCGCCGGGCTCACCTGGGCCTACCTGCGCAGCGAGCTCTACCCCGGGGACTCCTCCTGGCAGGCGGCGCGAGACGCGCTGGCCGCCGACCCCGACCCGTTCGGGCGGGTCGAATCCAAGTAGTCCCAAGAGACGCCGCCTCCGCGCCGGTCAACGCCACCGTGCGGCCTGACCGTCCTTCTCCCCGCCTACCGCCGGCCTCCCTCCGTACTGGTTCGCGGTACGGTGCGGCCCCCCTTCCTCTCTCCCGTTCCCGCCGACTTCCCTCCGTACCGACCAGTCGGTAACGTGCGGCCATGACTTCTCTGCATCCGCGCGCGGGACGCCGCTGCCACAACGCCGTCAACCCGCTGCACTCGACGGTCTACTTCTCCCCCGACTTCACCGCCGAGATGGCACGGATCGGTGTCGAGGACCCCAGAGCGGCCTACTTCGCGGGACGCGGCGCCGCGATGGGCGCGGTCGGACCGGGTGCCGTGGCCGCCGCGTTCTACAACTTCAACCACGAGCTGATCGCCAAGCATCTGCCGGCCGTGTGGGACACCGCCTCGCCCGAGGCGGTGCTCGCGGCCCGGCTGCGTGCCGTTGACACCACTCTGCGGCGGCTGCTCGGCGACGACGCCGTCGCCTCGGCCGAGATGGCGGAGGCGGCGGCTCTCGCGCTGCGCGCGGCCGAAGCGTGCACCCGGCACGCCCGTCCGCTCTACGCGGCCCACGCAGACCTGCCCGTCCCGGCCGAGCCGCACCTGGCGTACTGGCACGCGGCGACCCTGCTGCGCGAGCACCGTGGCGACGGACACCTCGCGGCGCTGCTCGTGGCCGATCTCGACCCGCTCGAGGCGCTGGTGAGCCACACCGCCACGGGCAAGGGCATGGCGCCGCGCTGGATCCTCGCCACCCGCGGCTGGGGACGGACCGACTGGGAGGCCGCGCAGTCGCGGCTGCGGGAGCGTGGGCTGATCGACGCGGACGGCGAGTTGACGGAGGCCGGCACCGCGCTGCGGGCCGAGCTGGAGGAGCACACCGACCGGCTCGACCGGGCACCGTACGAGCACCTGGGCGCGGAGGGCGTCGAGCGTCTCACGGAACTCGGCCGCGGCTTCCTGACGACGGCGGCGCTCGCGGGCGCGTTCCCCGAGGACCTCACGGGCAAGGGCTGAGACACCGGGACGGGGGCGAGCGGGGACGTTTACGGAGAGGCGATCCCGGCTACCCGACGTAGTCCAACGCCCCCGTCACTGGAGGTCAATTGTGCTCAGCGCGATAGCAGACGCACTTCGTACGGTCGGCTCGGCGATCGCCACCGTGGTGACGCTGCCGTTCCGGCTCCTGGCCCGGCTCTTCGGCGGAGCGTCACGCGGCGGCAGGACACGGCGCGTCTGAGGCACGCGACACGGCCCCCGGCCACCCGGCACAATGCACTCTCAAGCACAGCGAGCACGAGAAGGCGAGTCGGGAAACCGTGACGACGTCCATCGAAGGCAGGATCGCCGAGGAGCTCGGCGTACGTGAGCGGCAGGTGAAGGCGGCCGTCGAGCTGCTCGACGGCGGGTCGACCGTGCCGTTCATCGCTCGCTACCGCAAGGAAGCGACCGAGATGCTCGACGACGCGCAGCTGCGCACGCTCGAGGAACGGCTGCGTTATCTCCGGGAGCTGGAGGAACGGCGGACCGCGATCCTGGAGTCCGTGCGCGAGCAGGGCAAGCTCACGGACGAGCTCGAGGCCCGGATCGGGGCCGCCGACACCAAGGCGCGGCTGGAGGACATCTACCTGCCCTTCAAGCCCAAGCGGCGCACCAAGGCGCAGATCGCCCGTGAGGCGGGGCTCGAGCCACTGGCCGAGGGCCTGCTGAGCGACCCGTCGGTCGACCCGCTCGCGGCCGCCGCGGCGTTCGTCGACGCGGACAAGGGCGTCGCGGACGCCCCCGCCGCCCTCGACGGAGCGCGCGCGATCCTGACGGAGCGTTTCTCCGAGGACGCCGACCTCATCGGCGAGCTGCGCGAGCGGATGTGGACCCGCGGCCGGCTGGCCGCCAAGGTCAGGGACGGCAAGGAGGAGGCGGGCGCGAAGTTCGCCGACTACTTCGACTTCTCCGAAGGCTTCACCGAGCTGCCTTCCCACCGGATCCTCGCGATGTTCCGCGGTGAGAAGGAGGAGGTCCTCGACCTCGTCCTGGAACCGGAGGAGCCGACCGACGGGCCCTCGTCCTACGAGGGCATCGTCGCGGCCCGCTTCGGTGTCGCGCAGCGCGGGCGGCCCGGCGACAAGTGGCTCGGCGACACCGTGCGCTGGGCCTGGCGCACCCGGATCCTGGTGCACCTCGGCATCGACATGCGGCTGCGGCTGCGTACGGCCGCCGAGGACGAGGCGGTGCGGGTCTTCGCGGCCAACCTGCGCGACCTGCTGCTCGCCGCCCCCGCGGGCACCCGCGCCACCCTCGGTCTCGACCCCGGCTTCCGTACCGGGGTGAAGGTCGCCGTCGTCGACGCGACCGGCAAGGTGGTCGCCACCGACACGATCTATCCGCACGTTCCCGCGAACAAGTGGGACGAGTCGCTCGCGAAGCTGGCCCGTCTCGCCAAGGAGCACGCCGTCGAGCTGGTGGCGATCGGGAACGGCACCGCGTCCCGCGAGACCGACAAGCTGGCCGGCGACCTGATCACCAGGCACCCGGAGCTGAACCTGACCAAGGTGATGGTGTCCGAGGCGGGCGCCTCCGTGTACTCCGCGTCGGCGTTCGCCTCGCAGGAGCTGCCCGGTCTGGACGTGTCGCTGCGCGGCGCCGTCTCCATCGCGCGCCGGCTGCAGGACCCGCTGGCGGAGCTGGTCAAGATCGACCCGAAGTCGATCGGCGTCGGCCAGTACCAGCACGACCTGTCCGAGGTGAAACTGTCACGGTCGCTCGACGCGGTGGTCGAGGACTGTGTGAACGGCGTCGGCGTCGACGTCAACACGGCGTCCGCGCCGCTGCTGTCACGGGTGTCGGGCATCGGCGCCGGACTGGCGGAGAACATCGTCGCGCACCGCGACTCCAACGGCCCCTTCCGTTCCCGCAAGGCGCTGAAGGACGTGGCGCGGCTCGGCCCGAAGGCGTACGAGCAGTGCGCGGGCTTCCTGCGCATCCGCGGCGGTGACGACCCGCTGGACGCCTCCAGCGTGCACCCGGAGGCGTACCCGGTGGTGCGGCGGATGGTGAAGACGACCGGCGGAGAGGTGGCGTCCCTCATCGGCAACACGTCGGTGCTGCGGTCGCTGCGGCCCGCCGAGTTCGTGGACGAGACCTTCGGCCTGCCGACCGTGACGGACATCCTGCGGGAGCTGGAGAAGCCCGGCCGCGACCCCCGTCCGGCGTTCCGGACGGCCACCTTCAAGGAGGGCGTCGAGAAGATCGGCGACCTGGCCGCGGGGATGGTGCTGGAGGGCGTGGTGACCAATGTCGCCGCGTTCGGCGCCTTCGTGGACGTCGGTGTCCACCAGGACGGTCTGGTGCATGTGTCGGCGATGTCCCGGAACTTCGTCAAGGACCCGCACGACGTGGTCAAGTCGGGCGACGTGGTGAAGGTGAAGGTGCTCGACGTCGACATCCCGCGCAAGCGGATCTCGTTGACGCTGCGGCTGGACGACGAGGCGTCGGCGCAGCCGACGGAAGCGGGAGCGCCCCGGCGCGAGCGCGGCGGGCGTCCCCCGCAGCAGCGCCAGGGCGGAGGCGGCGCCGCCCGCGAACGCCGTGGTGCCGGTGGCGGGGGCGGCAACGGCGGTGACCGCCGTGGTACCGGCACGCCGCGCCAGGCCCCGGCCCCGTCGAACAGCGCGATGGCGGACGCGCTCCGCCGCGCGGGCCTGGTGGACCCGAAGAGCCGCTGACGTGCGCCCGGGGCCGGGGGCATCCCCGGCCCCGGGAGCGGCCGTCCCGCGCCGGGCCGCGCCGGAGCGACCGGGCCGGCGGGAGCGTGTGACGGCGGCATCGTCGGGGCGACCGGCCCGGACGGGGACGGGGCGCGCGGGCCGGGGCGTCAGGGGGCCGGGGCGTCAGAGTTCGGTGATCTTGCCGTCGGTCACCTCGACACGGCGGGTGACATGGACGGCGTCCAGCATCCGGCGGTCGTGGGTGACCAGCAGCAGCGTGCCCTTGTACGAGTCGAGCGCCGCCTCGAGCTGTTCGATGGCGGGCAGGTCGAGGTGGTTGGTCGGCTCGTCCAGCACCAGGAGATTGACGCCGCGTCCCTGGAGCAGGGCGAGCGCCGCACGGGTCCGCTCCCCGGGTGACAGGGTCGTCGCCGGACGCATCACGTGGGCGGCCTTGAGCCCGAACTTGGCCAGCAGGGTGCGGACCTCGGCCGGCTCCGTGTCGGGGACGGCCGCGCAGAACGCGTCCAGCAGCGTCTCGGTGCCGTAGAAGAGCCCGCGGGCCTGGTCGACCTCGCCGACGACGACACCGGAGCCGAGCGACGCGTGTCCCGCGTCGAGGGGAAGGCGGCCGAGCAGCGCGGCGAGCAGCGTCGATTTGCCGGAGCCGTTGGCGCCGGTGACGGCCACGCGGTCCGCCCAGTCGATCTGCAACGACGCCGGGCCGAACCGGAAGCCGCCGCGCCGCACCTCCGCCTCGCGGAGGGTCGCGACCACCGAGCCGGAGCGCGGGGCGGCGGCGATCTCCATCCGCAGCTCCCACTCCTTGCGGGGCTCCTCCACCGTGTCGAGCCGCTCGATCATGCGCTGCGTCTGACGTGCCTTGGCGGCCTGCTTCTCGCTCGCCTCGCTCCGCATCTTGCGGCCGATCTTGTCGTTGTCGGTGGCCTTGCGGCGGGCGTTCTTGACGCCCTTGTCCATCCAGTTCCGCTGCATCTGGGCGCGGCCCTCGAGAGCGGCCCGCTTGTCGGCGTACTCGTCGTACTCCTCGCGGGCGTGCCGGCGGGCGGTCTCGCGCTCGTCCAGGTAGGCCTGGTAGCCACCGCCGTAGAGGGTGATCTGCTGCTGGGCGAGGTCCAGCTCGAGGACCTTGGTGACGGTCCTGGTGAGGAACTCGCGATCGTGACTGACCACGACCGTGCCGGCCCGCAGGCCTTGGACGAAGGTCTCGAGGCGCTCGAGACCGTTCAGGTCGAGGTCGTTCGTCGGCTCGTCGAGCAGGAACACGTCGTAGCGGGACAGCAGCAGCGAGGCGAGACCCGCGCGCGCGGCCTGGCCGCCCGACAGGGACGTCATCGGCAGGTCGAGGTCGACGGTGAGGCCGAGCGACCCGGCGACCTCCTCGGCCCGCTCGTCCAGGTCCGCGCCGCCGAGGTCGAGCCAGCGCTCCAGGCCGGTGGCGTAGGCGTCGTCCGCTCCCTCGACGCCGTCGGCCAGGCCCTGGGCGGCGGCGTCCATGGCGGTCTGGGCGGCCGCGACGCCGGTGCGCCGGGCGAGGAAGGCCCGGACGGTCTCCCCTTCGCGGCGCTCGGGCTCCTGCGGAAGGTGGCCGACGGTCGCGGTCGGCGGGGAGAGCCGCAGCTCGCCCTGTTCCGGCCGGTCGAGTCCGGCGAGCAGACGCAGCAGGGTGGACTTGCCCGCTCCGTTCACGCCGACGAGACCGATCACGTCGCCGGGTGCGACGACGAGGTCGAGCCCGGCGAACAGCGAGCGGTCGCCGTGTCCGGCGGCGAGGTCCTTGGCGACGAGGGTTGCAGTCATCAGGGAGTGAATCCTAGGGCTTCTTGCGGGTCAGAGGAGTCCGGCGAGTTTGTACAGGGCGAGGGAGCCGGCGACGGCCACGTTCAGGCTCGAGCCGGTGCCGATCATCGGGATCTCCACGCATTCGTCGAGCAGGTCGAGCGCCTCCGGCGGAATCCCGTGCTGCTCATGGCCGAGGACCACGACGGTCGGCCCGCGCGCCGGCGCGAGGTCGGCGAGGCGTACGGCCTCGTCGGCCAGTTCGACGCCGACGATGCGCGCTCCCCGCTCCCGTTGCCGGGCCAGCCATCCCAGCGGGTCGCCGGTCCGGTGGGTGCACACCGGTTTGCGCAGGGTGTTGCCCCGGGCCAGTGCTTCGGGTACCCACGGGAAGCGCGGGACGGTGATGCAGGCGCCGACCGCGTCGCAGGTGCGGGCGAGAGTGCCCAGGTTCGCGCCGTGCAGGGGCCACAGGGGTGCCGCGTAGAGATGGTCCCAGCAGGAATGGGCCCGCGGGCGCCGGCTTCGGCGCAGCTCGTCCGGGGCACGGGTGCGGAAGGCGGGTCCGCCGCTCCTCGCGCTCATGGGCGCGGGGAGGCGGACCTCCGGTTCAGGGACGCACACGTGCGAGGCGTGTGATGTACGTGACGTGAGTGATGCATGCGTCGGCGATTCAGCGGCTCGCCCGGGCCTCTTGTCGGATCATCGCGCCACCGGCGTGACCAGCACGCCCCCCATGGTCCGTGCCACGACGAAGGATCGTCCCTTGACCGCCTTGGCGTCCAGTGGAATTCGGTGCGTCCCGGGCTGCAGCGTGCCGTCGAACAGCTCCCGGACACGGGTGCGGTACAGCGCGTCGAGACGGTAGGCCACCAGCCGGACGCGGCATTCCGACGCCACCTCGACCACCGCCTCCCGGCCCTGCGCCCCGAGTCTCCGCAGGCGCCGCTGCCCGACCGGGCTCCGGTCCAGGGCCAGTTCGATCTGAGCAACCAGCAGCGGGACGATCGGCGCGAGCCCGTCCACGTACTCCACCTGCGTGCCGGCGTGGGCGAACGCCTCCCGCACCGCGGACCGGTCCGCCTCCGTGACCGCACGGCCGAAGGCGACGACCTGGTACGCGCCGAGCTCCTCGGCCGGAACACCGGCCGCGTCGTGGGCGATGTCGGCGCCGATGCCGATGGACCGCAGGGCGGCGGCGAGCTTGGCGAGGACCGCGACGCGCGCGCCGATCAGCAGGACGCGGCGGCGGGCCGCGGCCTCCTCCCGGCCCGGCAGCAGCTGCTCCAGCGCCGCCCGGTACTCCTCGCCCCGGAATCGGAAGGGTCCGATGCCGTGGTATCCGTTGAGTTCCAGATCGGCCGTACCGTCGGTCTGCCAGGCGAAGTCCCGCCAGACGACGTCGTCGCCGTCGCGCTCGATGACGGCGGTGACGGCCCCGCACTCGAGCCCTTCGCATTCCGGGCAGCCGTAGATCACATACCTGCCGGCGCTCAGCGGTGCCTCCGCGTCGAGCAGGAACCGGCGGAGATGGTCGGTGAAGACGGCGGGAGGGATGTCGGAGGCCAGCGGCGAGACCGCGTCGAGGTCACTGAGCCGGTGGAGCAGCGGCCGGCCGTCGACGATGAAGTCGGTGAAGTCCCGGTGCACTTGGTAGGCGCCATCGGCGAGGACTCCCCCGGTCCGCATCGCCGGCGCCAGCCCGAAGGTCGCGTACT
This sequence comes from Streptomyces kurssanovii, assembly GCF_040677245.1. Classification (NCBI taxonomy): domain Bacteria; kingdom Bacillati; phylum Actinomycetota; class Actinomycetes; order Kitasatosporales; family Streptomycetaceae; genus Streptomyces; species Streptomyces kurssanovii. The sequence goes on along the minus strand of NZ_JBFAQK010000009.1, from coordinate 123,402 downwards.
CGGCAGACATGTCGTGAGTCTGCCCAATCGCGCGGTCTTCTGAGCATGAACGCCATGGGTTACGGTCCCGGCATGAACGGCGACGTACTGGTGCTGGGCGGCGGGGCGGTGGGACTGACCACGGCCATCGTGCTGGCGGAGAGCGGCAAGCGGGTGCGGGTGTGGTCCCGGGATCCCGCCGGCATGACCACGTCGGCGGTGGCGGGCGGGCTGTGGTGGCCGTATCGCATCGAGCCGGAGAAGCTGGTCGGCGAGTGGTCCCTGGAATCGCTTCGGGTGTACGAGGCGCTGGCGGACCGGCCGGAGGAGACGGGCGTACGGCTGGTGCCGGGCGTCCATGCGGAGACCCGGCTCGCGGAGCTCGGTCCCTGGGCCGCGAGGGTCGAGGGAATGCGGGAGGTGGGCGGCGACGAGCTGCCGCCGGGATTCGCTTCCGGTCTGAAGGCCCGGATGCCGCTGATCGACATGCCGGTCCATCTCGATTGGCTGCGGCGGCGGCTGGAGGCCGCGAGCGGCACCGTGGAGGCGCGCGAGGCCGGCTCCCCCGCCCGGGCGCTGTCGGAGAGCGGGGCGTCCGTCGTGGTCAACTGCACCGGTCTCGGCGCCCGCGAGCTGGTACCCGATCCGTCCGTACGGCCGGTGCGCGGGCAGTTGGTGGTGGTGGAGAACCCGGGCGTCGAGGAGTGGTTCACCGCGGTCGACCACGCGTCGAGCGCGACGACGTACCTCCTTCCGCAGCCGGGGCGGCTGCTGTTGGGCGGCACCGCCGAGGAGGACTCCTGGGACCTGGTGCCCCAGGAGGCCACCGCGGCGGCCATCGTCGAGCGGTGCGCACGTATCCACCCGGAGGTCGGCCGGGCCAAGGTGCTCGGGCACCGGGTGGGTCTGCGGCCCGCACGGGACACCGGTGTGCGGATCGAGTCGGAGCGCCTGCCGGGTGGGGCGCTGCTGGTCCACAACTACGGCCACGGCGGCGCCGGCATCACCGTCGCCTGGGGTTGCGCGCAGGCGGCGGCCGCGCTCGTCGGGTAGGCCGCGTCCCGGGCCTCCGGGGCGGCTTGGTGGCGAGCGTGGTGGCCAGGTGCGCGCCGAGGACCGGTGAGGACGATCAGGTGCGGAGCCGGATGACACGGCCGCGCCGAGCGCGGGCACCCGCCCGGCAAAGAGCCCTGATTTTTCCCTTTCACCCCTTTTTACGGCATGTGCGGAGCGTTACTCTGGTAGTGGCCTACGAGGCGAGCGAGGGAGTTCGACCGGAGTAGCCGACTTCGGCGGAGATAGCCGCCGGGGCCGACGTCGACGGTCGGGCTGAGAGGTCCGAAGGTCCAAGGACCGGAGGACGACCCCCATCACCTGATCCGGACAATGCCGGCGCAGGGAGCCCGTCTCGTAGGTTCTCGCATGTCGCGGCCCGAACGGCGGGCAGCCGGCCATGGTCCTTGGACCGGTTTCGGCCCGGCAGCGCGGAGGGAGCCGCTTCGTCGTTCCGGGCGAGGGATGCGCGCCCGGGTAGTGGCGTTTGCCGCGCGACGCTGTGGGGAGCGGTCCCGGACGTAGGTCACCCGGGCCGGACCGCGCACCGCGACCGCCCGGCGCGTCCCTGGGCCGGCCGTCTCTCAAGCCGCCTCCGCCTCCGCCGCCTCGGCCCGGGCACGGACCACGTCCGAGGGGTCCCAGTCCTGGTGCGGGACGGAGGTGAGCAGCAGCCGTGTGTACGCGTGCCGCGGTGTGCGCAGCACACGGTCCGTCGGCCCCTGTTCGACCACGGTGCCCCTGCGCATGACGACGGTCTCGTCCGTGATGTGCTGCACCACGGCGAGGTCGTGGCTGACGAAGACCAGGGCCACACCGGTGTCCTCCCGGATCTCGGCGAGGAGTTGGAGGATCTGGGCCTGGATGGACACGTCGAGCGCCGCGACCGCCTCGTCGAGCACCAGGATGCGCGGGTCGACGGCGAGGGCGCGTGCGATGGCGAGTCGCTGGCGCTGTCCGCCGGAGAGCTCGTGCCGCCTGGCCTCGGCCTCGCGGGCGCCCAGGCCGACCCGGTCGAGCAGTGACCGGATACGGTCCTCCACCGCGGGGTGCCCGTGCAGCCGCAGGGCGGTGCGGAGGCACTGGCCTGCGGTGAGCCGAGGGTCGAGGGAGACGTAGGGGTCCTGGAAGACCATCTGGATCTCGCGTGCGCGGGCCAGCCGGTCGCGCCGGGAACGCCCGCCACGGCGCGCGGAGTGCCGGTCCCGGCCGTTCACGGTGACGCTGCCCGCGTCCGGTCTCTCGAGACCGGCGAGCATGCGGGCCACGGTGCTCTTGCCGGAGCCCGACTCGCCGACGATGCCGACGGAACCGCCCTCCGGCAGAGTGAAGGAGATCCGGTCGGCCGCGGTGAGAGTGCCGCCGCCCGGCAGCCGGAAGGTCTTGCGGAGCCCTTCGACCACGAGCAGGGGCGCGCCGTCCTGGGGGCTGTTGCCGTTCATGGTGTGCTCCTGACGGCCGCTACGGCCGGTTGTACGGGGTCCTCGGCGGTGCCTGCCGCCGGATTGCCGAGCGGACCGCCTGGGAGCGGTTCGCCGATCCGGCGGCAGGCGGCCGTGCCGCCGCCGGCGAGGGGCAGCGGCTCGGGCGTCCAGGTTTCGCACGCGGGCTCGCTGTGGGCGCAGCGTGCCGCGAAGGGGCAGCCGGGGAAGGCGTCCGCGAGCGACGGGGGCCGGCCGGGGATCGGGCGGATCGCCCGGGGTGTCCCGCCCAGTTCGGGCGAGCAGTCCAGCAGGCCCCTGGTGTACGGGTGCCGGGCGTCGGCGAACAGGCGTCGCGCCTGCTGTTCCTCGACGACACGGCCCGCGTACATCACGTACACCCGGTCGCAGTAGGCGGCGGCGAGATGCAGGTCGTGGGTGATGAACAGCATGCCCAGCTCCCGCTGTTCGCGCAGCTTGCGCAGCAGGGCGAGGATCTCCGCCTGGGTGGTGACGTCCAGGGCGCTGGTGGCCTCGTCGGCGAGCAGCAGACGCGGCTCGGCGGCGAGCGCGCCGGCGATGACGACACGCTGCAGCATGCCTCCGGACATCTCGTGCGGCCGTTGCCTGACGCGACGTTCGGGGTCGGGCAGGCCGACCGCGTCGAGGAGTTCGACCGCGGTCCCCAGCGCTCGGCGCCTCTCCTTCCCGGAACCATCACCGGGGCGGACCAGCCTTTCGACGAGGAAGTCACCGACCCGGCGCACGGGGTTGAGGGCGGAGCGCGGGTCCTGGTGGACCATGGCCACCGTGCCGGCACGGTGCTCACGCAGGCGTGTGCCGGTCATCGACAGTACGTCCGCTCCGTCGACCAGCACCCTCCCTTCCGTCCGCGCGCCGTCGGGCAGGATGCTCAGCGCGGCCTTGGCGGTGGTGGACTTTCCCGAGCCGGATTCACCGACGAGGCCGACGACCTCGCCGGTGCGGACCTGGAGGGACACCTCCGCGAGCAACGGGCGGGCGGCGCCCGGCAGATGGACGGTCAGGTTCTCGATGTCGAGCAGCATGGCGCGGCTACCTCCTGGATCCGAGCCGGTCGGCGGCGCGGACCCCGACGACGTTGAAGGCCACCACGACGGCAGCGATGGCGGTGCCCGGCACCAGCGCGGGCAGCAGGGCGCCCTGCACGATCGCCGACTGCCCCTCCTGCACCATCAGCCCCCAGTCGGAGCTGGGCGGCTGGGCGCCGAAGCCCAGATAGCTGAGCGTCGCGAGGCTCATGAGCGCCTCGCCGAACAGGACGACGAGGTAGCCGGCGATCGACCGTGCGAGATTGGGGACGAGGTGGCGCACACAGATCCGCGCACCTCCCATGCCCTGCACCCGGTAGGCGTCGATGTACGGCTTCGCCCGCTCGGAAAGGGCGACGCTGCGGGTGTACTTGGCGATCGTGGGGGCGAAGGCGAGCCCGAGTCCCAGCACGGACGTGGTCATACCGGCGCCGAACACGGCGATGATCAGGACGACGAACAGCAGGCCGGGGAAGGCGTACATCACGTCCGTGGCCCGCGACACCAGTGTGTCCACCCAGCCGCCGCGCCAGGCGGCCAGGGTGCCCAGCGCGACACCGAGGACGGACGCGAACGCGAGCAGCAGGACCGGTGCTATCAGGCTCGTCCGAGCGCCGTACAGCACGCGGGAGAGCAGGTCCTGGCCGGAGGCGTCGGTGCCGAGCGGATGTTCCGGGCCGGTACCGACGAGGGACGACGAGAGGTCGACGGCGTCCGGCGGGTACGGGGCGAGCAGCGGGGCGAACACGGCGGCGAGGACCACCAGTCCGAGGAAGCCGGCCGCCACCGCCGCTCCGGCGGAGCGGCGGGTGCGCTTGCCGACGGGCAGCAGCCCGCCGGCGGGGAGGGCGGTCATGCGGGACTCCTCACGGCCTCGAGACGGGGGTCGAGCAGCGGGTGCACCAGGTCGACGACGGTGGTGACCACGACATAGCCGGTGACCATCAGCAGCAGGACCGCCTGGGCGACCGGGAAGTCATGGCTGTTGATCGCGCCGACGAGCAGCGAGCCGATGCCGCTCAGCCCGAAGACGGTCTCGATGGCGACGGTTCCGGCGAGCATTCCGGCGGTGACCAGGCCGCACATGGTGATGATCGGGCCCAGCGCGTTGCGCAGGACGTGCCGGCGGACGATCTCGCGCTCCGGGATGCCGGAGGCGCGGGCGACGGCGACGTGGTCGGCCGCGCCCGCGTCCACCATGGCCTGGCGGGTGACCCGGCTGATGACGGCGAGCGCTCCGAGCGCCATGGCGACGGCGGGCAGGGTGAGGTGGTGGAGCGTGCCGGCGAAGCCTTCGCCGCTGCCGGTCACCGGGAACCAGCCCAGCTGGACCCCGAACAGCGCGACGAGGGCTATGCCGCCGACGAACGAGGGGACGGACGCGGCGAGGGTGGTGCCGCCGACGACCGCGGAGTCCACCCATCCGCCGCGGCGGACGGCTGCGAGGATCCCCGCGCCGACGCCCAGGACCACGAAGAGGACGGTGGCGTAGGCGACGAGGGCGAGGGTGGTGGGGAACCGCGCCGCCAGCAGATCGGCGACCTGGTCCCCGTACTGGAAAGAGCGTCCGAGATCGAGGTGGAGGCAGTCCCAGAGCCAGCGGCCGTACTGGACGACCAGCGGCTCGTCGAGGTGGTACTGCTCCCGGACGGCGGCCAGCCGCTCGGGGGTGAGCTTGTCGCGGCCCCCGGCCAGGAAGACGGCGGGGTCACCGGGGGCGGCGTACACGGCGGCGAAGATCACGAAGGAGGCGGCCAGCAGTGTGGCGAACAGTCCTGCGAGCCGTCGCCCGATTGCGGCGATCATGGTGGCTCAGCTCACTTCGCACCGAGGGCTGCGGCCCAGGGGTAGTAGAGGTACGCCATGGACGCCGGCGGGCCGGTCAGCTTGTCGTCGATGACGAGGGCCGTGGGCATCTGCGCGACGGGGATCCACACCGCGGCTTCGCTGAACCGGCGCTGTACATCGATCACGAGCGCGGCGCGCTTCTTGTCGTCCAGCGTCCGCATCGCCTCCTTGACCTTGCTGTCGTACTCCGGACTGCGGTATCCGACCCAGTTGTTGGAGCTGTCGGAGAGGCCGTTGTCGTAGAAGCCGATGGGGTCGCTCTTGGAGATGTACCAGTCGGCGACGAGCACGTCGATGCCGGCGCGGGCCTCCTTGTCGCCGTAGAACTCTCCGTACTCGGCGGGCGGGACGGTCTTGATCTGGCCCTTCAGGCCGATTTGCTGGAGCGCGGCGCGGACGGCGTTGGCGATGACCAGGCGGCCCTGGCTGCTGTCCGTGCCGATGACGATCGGCTTGTCGGGAGCCGCCTCGGCGTTCTCCACGAGCTTCTTCGCCTCGGCGATGTCGTCGGCGCCGGGCCGGGCCGGGGCGCCCGTGAGCTGCTCCTGGGCGGCGGCGAAGGCTCCCTTCTCGTAACCCCAGGCGCCTGATCCGACGGGGGTGGCCCACGGCTCCACGAGACCGCCGTAGCCGGAGCGGGCGATGCCCGCGCGGTCCAGGGTGAGCGCGAGTGCCCTGCGGATGTCCGGGTCGGCGAGGCCGCCGCGTTCCGTGGGGATCAGGGCCAGGGCGGCGGTGCTCGGTCCGTAGTGCTGGTCGAGTCCCTTGGTGCCCCGCAGGGCGGCGGCCGTGCTGATGGAGTCCGCGTACGTGCCGTCGGCGGCGCCCGTCTTCAGCGCGTTCACCATGGCGCTGTCGTCGGCCCAGCGGAAGACGACCTGCTGGGTGAGGGGCTTCTCGCCCCAGTAGGTGTCGCTGCGGTTGATGACGATCGAGTCGCCGGACTTCCAGTCGCCGAGCCGGTAGGGGCCCGAGCAGGCATCGGGCTGTCCGGGGGTGCCGAAGTCCTTGCCGGACTTCTCGACCTGCTCGCGGTTGTAGACCAGTCCCGCGTCACCGGCCAGCGCCTTGGTGAACAGCGCGTCCGGCTGCTTGAACGTGATGGTGATCTCGAGGTCGCCGGTCGTGGTCATCCCGGCGACGTTGTCGAACTCGTCGGACTGCTCCATGTCCGGCCGGGCGTGGCGCTGGAGACTGAACAGGACGTCGTCCGCCGTCATCGCGGAGCCGTCGTGGAAGGTGACGCCGTCGCGCAGGGCGAGGACGAGGGTCCTGGCGTCAGGTCGGGTGGCCTGCCGCACCAGGGAGGGCTGCACGGACATGTCGGGCTGGAGCTGGTACAGCCGCTCGCACACGTTGCTGAGGACGGTGCGGCCGGCGCTGCCGCCCTGGGTGTCCAGGTCGAGGGAGTCCGGCTCGTCCTCCAGCAGCCAGTTGACGGTGGGGACTTCGCCCTTGGCCTTCGCGGTGGTGGGTGTGAGTGTGAGCTGTGCGGCGTCGGCGGTGGCGCCGGATCCCGCCGGGCGGGTGGTGTCGGCGCCGCTGCACGCGGTGGTGAGGGCCATCGCCCCGGCGAGGCCGGCGGCGGCGACGGTGGTTCTGAGCTTCATGCTGGGCTCCTGAGCGGGGAACGAGGAAGAACGGAAACAGCGTCAGTTCGGGGCGTGGGGGCCGTCGTAGAGATTCCAGGGCAGGTGTTGGTAATCGCGGTCGCAGGGCGTGCCCGCCGTGACGTGGTAGTCGCCGGTGGTGAGGTCGACGCACGAGGAGACGAGCGTCTGCCACTGCTTGACCTGCGGTCTTCGGGGGTCGATGTGGGTGCACAGCGACTCGGGCCGGCCCAGGTGGTCCGACATCGCCTGCTTGATGAGCTTGCGCGACTCGTCCGCGCCGGTGGACCCCCGCAGCAGGCGCAGACCCTCCTCCGCCCGGGGAACCCGCACCAGGGAGTCGGCGGCCATCGGGCGGTAGCCCGCGGCGAGGGCGGCGGGGACGCCTGCCTGGTAGTGGTTGCCGTGCACCAGCAGGCCGTCGGTCGGGTACATCCAGCCGTGTCCGGCCGGCGTGGTCTCCAGATCGATGGCGAATCCCTCGCGACATGTCAGCAGGGCGTTGCTGGCGATGTGCGCGCGGGTGCGGCAGAGCTCGTCGAGGGCGTCGGTGATCGTGGAGCGGTCGAGGACGCTGCGCCGGATCACGGTCTGCGGGATGCCGACCGTGTCGTCGAAGCGGCCGCCGAGCCCGTTGGCGTTGAGCGCGATGCCGGCGGAGTTGGCGCCCTGGCGGCCGACCTGTCCGGCCTCCACCTGCATGACGACGGTCGGTTTCGGCGGCTGGATCACGCGGATCATGACGACGGTGTCCGCGACCCCGGCGCGCCAGTCCCAGTTCTGGCCCGCCCATACGTGGCCGTCGCCGCTGGCGGGGCCGTACGCGGCGAACGAGGTGCAGCCGTCCGGCGGCTCCTCTTCCGGGACCCGCGCGCCGGGGCCGTCGTGCTCCCGCATCCGCGCGAACGAGTCGTCATAGATGACCTCGCCACGGGCGTTGAGTGCGAGGACGTCGAGCAGGCCGACTCCGGCGCCGTCGGCGATCCCCTGCATCTCCTCCAGGAGGTGGGGTGCGTAGTCACGGACGGGCTCGAGCCAGCGGGCCGCCCGGGAGGTGACCTGCTGCCAGGTGAGCCCGGAGGACGATCCGAACGCCTCCGCGTAGTAGGCGAGAGCGGTCCCGATCTGTGGCGCGACCGCTGCTCCGTACTGGCGGCCGCGCTCGACGGGGGTCCCCGACACTTCGATGACGGGAAGGGCGTGTTTCATCGCGAGGACTCCTCGGGACACATGCGTGCTGTAATGTTCGTTCCGAGAACACGAGATCCTGGAACGGAATACACAAGAGCGTAACGGCCGTAACGTAGGAGTCAATACCTGTAATGAAGAATCCAGAATCCGGCAGCGCCGCACCCGGCGGTCTGACCCGCCTGCGCGCCACGGTGCGCGACCAGTGGGACGAGCTGTCGGCCGCCGAGCGCACCGTCGCGCAGTACCTGGTCAGCGCGCCCGCCGAGCAGGTGATGTTCGCCAGCGCCCAGGAGCTGGGGACGGCCAGCGGCACCAGCAACGCCACGGTCGTGCGCGCCCTCCAGCGCCTCGGTTACGCGGGTCTGCCCGCGCTGAAGCGGGAGCTGGCGGCGGACTTCACCTCGGCGCTGGCTCCCGAGGTCCGGCTGAAACAGCGCATCGCGCACGTCGGCCAGGATCTGCAGACCATCTGGAACGACGTCTTCGACGAGACCCAGGACCGCATCGACCAGTGCCGGCGCCTCACCGGGACCGACGCCCTCCAGCAGGCCGTGGCCGCTCTCGCCGACGCCCGCGAGGTGTTCTGTTACGGGGTCGCCGCGTGCGAGCTCGCGGCGCGGCATCTCGCCCTGGCTCTCGGCCGCATCGGCCGCCGCGCGCGGTTCGTGGGCGCCACGGGGTTCGCGCTCGCCGATCCGCTGCTGTCACTGGCGCAGGGCGACACGGTGGTCATCTTCCAGCCCGGCCGGCCGCTGTCCGAGCTCACGGTGCTGGTGGAGCGGGCGCGGTCGGTGGGGGCGAAGGTCGTCTTCGTGACGGACGAACTGGGCGAGGCCTTCGAGGACCGGGTCGACGCGATCCTCACCGCTCCCCACACACCGACCGGCATCACCAACGAGGCGCTGACCGGGCTCGTCGTCGCCGACGCGCTGCTGCTGGCCCTCACGACCCTGGACGAGACCCGTGCGGTCGAGCACTCGCACCAGCTCACGGCCCTGAGGGAACAGCTGCTTCCCCCGCGCGAGCAGCGCTCCAGAAAAGCCTGACGGCGGGCATGACGGCGGCGATCGGTGAACAGGGCGTCGGCGGGCAAGCCGAGGGCGGAGCCACCGGAAGGCCGCGGAAGACGGCCGGGCACGTAAGCGGTGGAAGACGGCCGGGCAGCCGGAAGGCCGTGGGTCACGAGTGCGTGTTTCACGCACCGTGACCCACGGCCTTCCCGCTCGGCCGCGGTCGTATCCCCGGACGCCGGACCGGTGACTCCTCGTCAGCCCGATGCGTCAGCCCGATCCGTCAGCCCTCCTCCGGCCGGTCCTTGCGTCGTTCCGGGTCCTCGTCCGACTCCGGCGGGGTCTCCTCCTCCACGGGGATCTGGCCCGCCTCCGGGCCGGTTCCCGGACCGATGCGGATCTCGAACTCGCCCGCGTACTTCTCGTGCCCCGCGATCACCGCGGTCTCCACCGCCTCCTCGGCGATCTCGCCCCGGACGATCAGCGGGTCCTGGCGCAGGTCGCGCATGAGGGCCACACACATGCCGATCATCACCAGTACGAAGGGTGCCGCGACAAGGATGGTCAGGTGCTGAAGACCGGCCAGCGCGTCGCCCTTCCCCTCACCGACGAGCAGCATCACGGCGGCCACCGCGCCGGTCACCACGCCCCAGAAGATGACGACGACCCGAGCCGGTTCGAAGGTGCCCTTCTGGGAGAGCGTGCCCATCACGATCGAGGCCGCGTCGGCGCCCGACACGAAGAAGATGCCGACGAGGATCATCACCAGCAGGCTCATCACCGAGGCGATCGGGAACTCCTGGAGCACACCGAAGAGCTGACCCTCCGGTGTCGTCTCGTCGCCCAGTTTGCGCTGTTCCTGAAGCTTCATCGCGGTGCCGCCGAAGACGGCGAACCAGACCAGGCTGACCGTGCTCGGCACCAGGATGACGCCGCCGACGAACTGACGGATGGTACGGCCGCGGCTGATGCGCGCGATGAACATGCCGACGAACGGCGTCCACGAGATCCACCAGGCCCAGTAGAAAACCGTCCAGCTGCTCAGCCAGTCGGCGACGTCACCGCCGCCGGTCGCCGCCTCGGTCCGGCCGGCGAGCTGCGGCAGTTCTTCGAAGTAGGAGGCGAGCGAGGTGGGAATCAGATCCAGTACGAGGATGGTGGGGCCGGCGACGAAGACGAACAGGGCGAGCACGATCGCCAGCACCATGTTGGTGTTGGACAGCCACTGGATGCCGCGCTCCACACCCGACACGGCCGAGAAGACGAAGCACACGGTCAGCACCGCGATGATGGAGATGAGCAGTCCCGTACCGGCCTTCTCCATCCAGCCGAGCTCCTGGAACCCGCTGCCGATCTGCAGGGCGCCGAGGCCCAGCGACGTCGCGGAGCCGAAGAGCGTGGCGAAGATCGCCAGGACGTCGATCACCCGGCCCGGCGCCCCCTCGGCCCGCTTCTTGCCCATCAGCGGCTCGAAGACGGCGCTGATGTTCTGCCGCCTGCGGCGCCGGAAGGTGCTGTAGGCGATGGCAAGGCCGACCACCGCGTAGATCGCCCATGGGTGCAGGGTCCAGTGGAAGAGCGTGGTGGCCAGCGCGGTCTCCATGGCGTCCGCCGAGTCGATCGGGTCGGTGCCCGGCGGCGGCGTCGTGTAGTGCGCGAGCGGTTCGCTCACTCCGTAGAACATCAGGCCGATGCCCATGCCCGCGCTGAACATCATCGCGACCCAGGAGACGGTTCGGAACTCCGGTCCCTCGTGCTCCTGTCCGAGCGGGATCCGGCCGTAGCGGCTGATGGCGAGCCAGAGGGCGAAGACGACGAAACCCGATGCGGCCAGGACGAACGCCCAGCCGCCGTTGTGCATCAGGCCGTTCAGCAAGGTGTCGGAGGCGCTCTCCAGCGTCTCGGTGAACACCGAGCCCCAGAACACGAAGGCGAGCGTGAGCACCGCCGTCACGCCGAACACCACCCGGTCCGTGACGGGTGCTCTGTCTTCGTGCGGATGGCGGCCCGGTAGCGCCGCCTTGACGGGATACCACAGCCGTTTGCCCGGCTTTTCTACGTCGCGCGACACGGGGCACCTTTCATGATTCCGCGGAGCCTGATTTCACTCCCCGCTACCCCCTACCACACGAGTCACTCTCCTCCCGGTATCAACAGGCTTCCACCGGTTCTCCCGTGGTGATGCGATAGGCCGCACGGGTGTCGAGCAGCAGCGGGACCAGATTCCGCAGGGACTGCCGCAGCGGTACGACGGCGCCGTCGGCGACGGGCCGGGCGAAGACCCCGTGGAGAGCCAGTTCGTCCTTGACCGCGGCGTACCGGCCGGCGTCGAGACGGTAGGCGCACGGCGGGTCCGCGATCGTCTCGTCCGGTCCCGCCGGGTCGTTGTCGGCGCCGCCCAGGTACACCGGCCCGCGGTCCGCGAAGCCCGCGCGCCGGGCCGCTGTGGTGGCGGCCTCGATCCGGCCGAGCCGGTCGGCGCTGAAGGTGAACAGCCCGCCCAGAGCCGCGAGCTGGCTGTCGACCCGGCGGCGGTGATTGAGCGCGGGGTCTGCCTTCTCCTGCGGGGTCAGTGCGTCGACGCGGCTCTCGATCAGCAGTCCCACGGCGTGCTTGACGCCGCTCGCGTTGCGCAGGATGCGCTCCTGTCCGTCGCCGGCGGTCTGCCGGAGCGGCTCGCCGGTGACGGGGTCCGTCCAGATGCCGTACGTGCCGGTGGAGTGGCCCGCACGGTGCGCGGCCGGACGGACGTACGTCCCGGACAGGGTCCGCGCCTCATGGTGCACGGCGGCGTCGGTGTTGAGGTTCCGGGGCCACAGGTCGAAGAGGTCCTTGTCGTAGTAGGGCGGCGTGGCGCCGTACTCGTGCAGGTCGTAGATGATGTCCGGCCGCCGGTCGCGTACGACCGCCGCGACGGCCCGTCCTTCCGCCGTCCTCAGCGCGATGTGGTCGCGGTTGACGTCGACACCGTCCGCGTTGCCACGGGTGCCGGCGGCACGGCCGTCGGGGTTGGCGGTGGGCAGGACGAGCAGGCGGGTGCGGGACAGCAGCCGGCGGGTCCCGTCGTCCCGGGCGAAGGCGAGGTCGCGGACCGTGGTCAGACAGGCTTCGCGGCCCGCCGGCTCGTCGCCGTGCTGACTGCAGATCAGGAGCACGGTGTGCGCGGACGTCTCGTTCCCCAGGTGGACGAGCCGCAGCGGGCGGCCCTGTCCGGTCGTGCCGATCCGCTCCACGGACATCCGCCGGCTGCCGCGGTCGACGGCGGCGAGGAAGGCCCGTTCCTCGTCCTCGCCGGTCCACCGCGCGCCGCCGCTGTCCTCGAAGCCCGTGCGGGGCGTGGTGTGCGCCGCTTCGGCGGGGCCGGTGACCAGCGGCACCGCGAGCGCAGCGGCGGCTGCCGTCAGGGCGAGCGTGCGGACACGGATTCGGGACGTCATCGGATACTGCCTCCGGGGATCCGGTCCGGTACACGTATCGGCATGGCCCGGGAAACGTACTCCGGCCGGCTGCGCCGCGACAGGGGGCGGTCAACGTCGGCTGCTCGCGGTGTGCTTGGGACAGGCGGGGCCCGTCCGGCTCGCGGCAGATGTCCCGCCCTGGAACAGTCTGCAGGTCTTGGCCCGGTATGGCCGGCATCCGCGCCCGGACGGTTCGCCGTGCCGCCGGGCCGGCCCGTCCACGCACCAGAGCCGGCACCCGATCTGGGAGCGCTCTCAGACTGTCGGCCGGGGCGGATATCCTGTCGGTATCGGATCATGCCACCGACCGGCGTGCCGGAGCACCGGAGCAGACGAGGAGCGCCCGCCTTGACCGAGCAGACCACGGGGTCCCGCCCCACCCTGGAAGCCGTCGCGGCGCGCGCTGGCGTCTCCCGTGCCACGGCCTCCCGGGTCGTCAACGGCGGTGCGGGCGTGCGCGCACCCCTGGTCGACAAGGTGCGCAAGGCGGTCGAGGAGCTCGGGTACGTACCGAACCACGCGGCGCGCACCCTGGTCACCCGGCGCAACGGCGCGGTGGCGGTGATCATCGCGGAGCCGGAGTTCCGGATCTTCTCCGACCCCTTCTTCGAGCAGCAGGTCCGCGGGATCAGCCGCGAGCTCACGGCGCACGACTCCCAGCTGGTGCTGCTGTGGGTGGAGGGCCCCGGGGACCATGACCGGATCGCCCGCTACCTCGGCGGCGGCCACGTCGACGGCGCGCTCGCCTTCTCCCTCCACAACGACGACCGGCTGCCCGCGCTCATCGGCAGGACGAAGATCCCGACGGTCTTCGGCGGGCGTCCCGCCGCCGGTTCCGACCTCGCCGTGCCGTACGTGGACGCCGACAACCGCGGCGGCGCCCGGGAGGCGGTGCGCCACCTGGTCTCGCTGGGCCGCAGGAACATCGCGCACATCGCCGGCCCCCGCGACCAGACCTCCGCACTGGACCGCATAGACGGCTACCACGACGTCCTGGTGGACGCCGACCCCGGTCTCTTCTGCCAGGGTGACTTCACCGAGGAGAGCGGCGCGCGGGCGATGGCCGAGCTGCTCGACCGCCGCCCGGACGTGGACGGCGTCTTCGTCTCCAACGACCTGATGGCGTCGGGCGCGCTGCGCACCTTGCGTGAGCGCGGCGTCCGGGTGCCGGAGGACGTGGCCCTGGTCGGGTTCGACGACATGGCCTCGGTCGTCGGGACGACCGAGCCGGCCATGACCACGGTGCGCCAGGACGTCGAGGGCATGGGCAGGCTGATGGTCCGGCTGCTGATGCGGCTGCTGAACGAGGCGGGCGGCGACGCCCCCGCCTCTGTCATCACCCCGACCACACTGGTGCGGCGGGCATCGGCCTGACTTCCGACACCCGCCGCGTTCCTGTGGGGGGGAGCGATTCAGCTGTAGGGGATCACCAGCACCGACTTGTCGGTGCCGGTCTGGAGCTTTGCGGTGCCGTTGCCGATGGCGCTCCACACCTCGAGGCGTACGGTGCCGCCGTCGAGGTTGCCGAGCGCCCCGGTGGAGGCCTTGAGGCCACGGGAGTGCGCGTACTCCTCCCAGCCGGTGACCGGGTCGGTCGCGAAGTAGTGGTACGTCTCCGTCCGCTCGAAGGTGCCGTCACCGGTGAGGTCGTAGCTGATACGCGCCTGCTGGCCGAGTCCGACCGTGCTGCCCGCGTCGACCTGGAGACGGAACGCGGTGGAAGCGCCCGCGGTGAGGGTGCCGTTGACGCCCCGGATCTCGTAGACGAGCGGCTGGTGCGGTGTGCCGTCGTGGTTGGCGCCGCCGGCGGAGGCGATGGTGTCGCTGCCCGCCGTGCCACCGGTGGCCGTGGTCAGCGCGCCTCCGCTGCGCAGCTGGAAGGTGTTGCCGGTCGGCGGCTCCGGGTCGGGGTCGGGCTCGCCGCCGGTGCCGGTGCCCGTCGCGGTGGAACGGGCGGGCACGGAGAGGGTCTTGCCGTCGGAGAAGGTCACCGTGCGGGCCGTGGCGCCGTGGTTGTGCGCGGCGTAGATCCGGGTGGTGCCCTTGGTGAAGGCGGCGGACGTCGGGATGTTGCCGGTCACCGTGGTGTCGGGCGCGCCCAGCCGGTCCAGCGTGGAGATCCAGTGGTACGTGTGGGCCTTGGACTCGCCCTGCTCGGGGGTGTAGCCGGCGTGGCCCGCGTCCCACTTGGCCTTGGCGGCCGCGGGGTCGGCCAGCGACTGGAACTCCCAGAGGATGTCGCGCCATTCGACGGCCGGGCCGCCGTTCTCACGCTCCATCTCGGCGATGTTGCGCCGGATCGCGGCCTTCTCCCCACCGAGGTGGAGCGAACCGCCGGTCACGGGGAGGACGTTGATGCCGTGGATCTCCTCGGGGTTGGCGGTCCACCAGGTGGCGTAGGCGGCACCGCTGCCCCAGACCATGCCGGCCGTGTCGTGGCCGAAGGAGGACGGGAAGACCTGCTCGTCGGCGTCGAACCAGTACTGGGCGATCGACTCCGCCTCCGTGGTCAGCAGATACGTGCCGAGATCCCGGAGCGAGGTGTCACCGGTGGCCGAACCCCACAGGACGAGGGCGGCGCTGAGGTTGGTGGACTCGGAGGAGGACTCCTGGTTGTTGCCGGCGGCGAAGCCCTGGTGACCGGAGGCCCAGCTGTGCCCGGCGTAGATGTCGAAGCCGCGCAGGAAGGGGAAGGCCGTGTCGGTGCGGCTCGGGTTGGCGGCGTCCCGCACCAGGGTCTTGACCATCCCGCCCCAGGCGGAGTCGGCGGCCCAGGCCTGGTCGTACTGAGCGACGATCGCCGCGGCGTACACGTAGTAGCTGTAGTGGAAGTGGTGGTCGTTGAGTTCGGTGTCGCTGCCGTAGGAGGCCGGGTAACCGGTGAGGGTCTTCCAGTCCCTGTCGTAGCTGAACTCGTTCGCGCCGCCCGCGGTGAACCAGTCCTGGAGCCTGCCCTTGATCAGGCCGAGGAGCTTGTCGCGGGTGCCGGTCTCACCGATCTGCTCGGCCACGGGCACGAGCTGGGCGAGCCGGCCCAGCGCCTTGCCGGTCCAGTACGTGTCGGTGGCGCCGGAGAACGGGTCGGAGGCGTTCGCGACCTCGTTCAGGTAGCCACGCAGCCGGGCCGTGTCGACGGCGTCCGACTTCGGCAGGGCCGGCAGCACCGGGGATGCCTTCTGGCTGGTGGTGAAGGAGGCGGACTCCCGCACCTTCATGGTGCCGCGCGGCGAGACGTAGGTGTGGCTCGTGAGCGGGTCCGTCGTGTTCAGCCACTGGTGGCGGTAGAGGGCCTGGAGCGTGCCGCGCTCGGTGCCCTCCTTGGCTTCCGTGGTGAGCGTGTACGTGGCCTTGACCGTGCCGCCGGTGTAGCTCCACGCGGCCTGGGAGCCGGTGACGAAGCTGTAGGCGTACTTCTTGTACGTCGCGAGCGCCCCCGTGGAGGGCAGGACCGCCACGGAGAAGTAGTCCTTGGAGCCGAGGCCCGCGGTGACGGTGGATCCCGAGACGTTCCAGTCGCTGCCGGTCGGGGCGAAGAGGGCGTAGTGGTGTCCGGCGACGGTGATGCCGAGGACGTTGCCCTGGTCGGCGAAGACGGCGGGTGCGGCGGCGGTGGTGATCTGGGCGTTCCCGCCGGAGCCCTTGGCGTATACGAACGGCATGCCGTGGCCGATGGTGGTCCGCAGGGTGCGGGTGCCGTCGGACCAGTAGGGGGTGACGGTCCAGTCGGACCAGTCGTCGGCCTTGGTGTCGGGAGAGTTGAGGCCGGTCAGGCCGATGGTGAGGTCACGCTTGTGGGCGAACTCGTACTGGCGGCCGTCGCCGACGATCGCGGGGGCGGTGGGGTAGCCCACGTCGAGCCCGCCGGCGGTGGCCTGGTAGGTGAGGGGGTGCCCGTACATGGGGGTCGAGTACGGGTTGTCGCCGTAGCGCTGGAAGGCGAGGGAGGACCACCAGTCGTTGGTGGGCACCGGCCGGCTCTTGGCCGCGGCGGTCACCTTGGGGGTGACCGGTGCTCCGGTGTTGGTGGTCGGTCCGGACGTTCCGGCGGGTCGGGTGTCGGAGTAGCTGCCGGAGCCTATGGGGACGGTGGCGGCGGCCGCGGGTGCGGCGGCCGGGCCCAGGCCGACAGCGGCCAGGGCTGAGGCCAGGACCAGCGCGGCGGCCGGCCTGGTGCGGGGGGCTGGCATGAACGGCACCTCAAGTCATCACGGGTAGGGGTGGCTGAGAGCGCTCTCAGATGGCCGAAACGTAAAACCCCCGAAACACAAGTGTCAATAGACCGAACACAGCCGGGAGTTGATCCCCGAGTCCAGACCGTTATGTCTTCGAGTCTTGACGCGAAGAGTCACCGGAGGGCACGCTCCAAGCGCATATTTGAGAGCGCTCTCAAACGCTCTCGTCCCACCCCGAAGCCAAGGGAGGCTTCCCATGCCCATAGCCAGAGCCGCCAAAAGGGCCGCCGTCCGCCTGGGTGCGGTCGCGCTCGCCGGGGCCCTGCTCGCCGCCTGCGGGTCCGGCTCCTCGGACACCGCCTCCGACGGCGAGGGCGGGAAGGTCACGCTCACCGTCGACCTCTTCGGTTCCTTCGGCTACAAGGAGGCCGGCCTCTACGCGGAGTACCAGAAGCTTCACCCGAACATCACGATCAAGCAGACCGACACCGAGGACGAGGCCGACTACTGGAAGTCGCTGCAGACCCGGCTCGCCGGCGGCGGCGGTCTCGCCGACGTCCAGGGCATCGAGGTCGGCCGGATCGCGTCGGTCACCCAGCAGCAGGCCGACAAGTTCGAGGACCTGAAGAAGTACGGCGCCGACAAGCTGAAGAGCCAGTTCGCGGACGCCAAGTGGGCCGCCGCCACGACGAAGGACGGCGCCGTCCTCGGTCTCGGCACCGACGTCGGCCCCGAGGCCATGTGCTACCGCACCGACCTGTTCAAGCAGGCCGGGCTGCCGACCGACCGCGAGGAACTCGCGAAGAAGTGGTCGACCTGGGACGGCTACCTCGAGCTGGGCAAGCAGTACAAGGCCAAGGCCCCCGCCAAGAGCGCCTGGCTGGACAGCGTCGGCAGCCTGTTCTCCATCATGATCGGCCAGGAGGAGGAGCGTTACTACGACGCCTCCGGAAAGCTGATCTGGGAGACCAACCCGGCTCTGAAAACCGCGTGGGACACCTCGGTCAAGGCGGCGGAGGGCGACCTCAGCGCCAAGCTCGACCAGTGGTCACCCCAGTGGAACCAGGCCTTCGCGGCCGGTTCCTTCGCCACCATCCCCTGCCCCGCCTGGATGCTCGGCTACATCAAGGGCCAGGCCGGTGACGCGGGCAAGGGCAAGTGGGACATCGCGAAGCTGCCCGGCGGCGCGGGCAACTGGGGCGGCTCCTACCTCTCCGTGCCGCGCGCGGCCAAGCACAAGAAGGAGGCGTACGAGCTGATCCAGTGGCTCACCGCCCCCGAGCAGCAGGCCAAGCTCTTCCAGAAGCAGGGCAACTTCCCCTCCTCCACCGGCGCGATCGAGAAGGTCGCCGGCGCCACCGACCCCTACTTCTCCGGCGCGCCGATCGGGCAGATCTTCGGTGACGCGGCCAAGGCGGCCCCGGTCCAGGTCCTCGGTGTGCACGACCAGAACGTCAACCAGCAGATCACCAACGCGCTGAGCGAGGTCGAGCGCAAGGGCATCTCGTCCGAGAAGGCGTGGGGGAACGCGAAGAAGGGCGTCGAGAACACCATCGGCTGACGCCCGCAGAGCAGCTCCTTCGGGCCGGTCCGCATCCCGACCACTCCCCGCACCGGCCCGGCCCGAAGGCCCCCGCCCCGTACCGACTCATCCTCGAAGGGCCGCACCGTGACCCTCACCGCTTCCGCGAAGCCGGTCTCGCCGCCCCGGCCGCCGGCCGTGCGGCGCGCCTGGCGCAAGGTCTCGCCGTACGCCTACATCGCCCCGTTCTTCACGCTGTTCGCCGCCTTCGGGCTCTTCCCGCTGATCTACACGGCGTTCGTCTCGCTCTACCGGGTGGAGCTGCAGACGCCGGGGGACATGGAGTGGCGCGGGCTCGGCAACTACACCGCTCTTTTCGGCGACGAGTTCTTCTGGACCGCGCTGCGCAACACGTTCACCATCGGTGTGATCTCCACCGTGCCGCAGCTGGTGATGGCCCTCGGACTGGCCCACCTGCTCAACTACCGGCTGCGTGGCCGCACCTTCCTGCGGACCGCGATGCTCCTGCCGTACGCCACCTCCGTGGCCGCCGCCACGCTCGTCTTCGCCCAGCTGTTCGGCCGTGACTTCGGGCTCATCAACTACGTGCTGGGACTGGTCGGTTTCGGGCCGGTCGACTGGCAGACCGGCACCGTCGCCTCGCAGATCGCCGTCTCCACCATCGTCATCTGGCGCTGGACCGGCTACAACGCGCTGATCTATCTGGCGGGCATGCAGTCGATCCCGAGCGAGCTGTACGAGGCGGCGGAGGTGGACGGCGCCTCACGGTGGCGGCAGTTCTTCCACGTCACGCTCCCGGGACTGCGCCCCACGATCCTGTTCACCGTGGTCGTCTCCACGATCGGCGCCACCCAGCTCTTCGGTGAGCCGCTGCTCTTCGAGGGTTCCATCTCCGGCGGCATCTCGCACCAGTACCAGACGCTCGGCCTGTACATGTACGAGCAGGGCTGGGGCTTCTTCCACCTGGGCCGTGCCGCCGCCATCGCCTGGGTGATGTTCCTGCTGATCCTGGTGCTCGTCGGGGCCAACGCCCTGATCGCGCGCCGCCGTTCCCGCAAGGAGGCCGGCCGATGACCGCGCTCGCCGCACCGCCGACGAAGCAGCCGGCCACCGAGAAGGCGCAGGTGCCGGGGCGCCGCAGGCGGAAGTCCGGCGCGGGCCGCACGATGAAGGGCGGCAAGCTCGCCTACGCCATCCTGATCGCCGCCGTACTGGTCTCCGCCTTCCCTTTCTACTGGACGATCGTCGCCGCCAGCCGTTCCAACGCCGACCTGGCGAAGGTCCCGCCGACCCTGCTGCCCGGCCCCAACCTGATCCGCAACTTCGAGGCGGTGATGGAGGAGGCGGACATCGGCAAGGCGCTGGTGAACTCCTTCATCGTCTCCGGCTCCATCACCGTCGGCACCGTCCTGTGCTGCACGCTCGCCGGCTTCGCCTTCGCCAAGCTGCGCTTCCGCGGCCGCGGCGCACTGCTCGCGATCACGGTCGGCACCATGATGATCCCGCCGCAGCTGGGCGTCATCCCGCTGTTCATGCTGATCGCCGAACTCCAGTGGGTGAACCAGCTCCAGGCGGTGATCCTGCCCGGGCTGGTGTCCGCCTTCGGTGTCTTCTTCATGCGCCAGTACCTCGTGCAGTCGCTGCCGGACGAGCTCATCGAAGCGGCACGCGTGGACGGCGCCTCCACCGCCCGGATCTTCTGGTCGATCGTGGTGCCGATCGCCCGGCCCGGCATGGCCGTGCTCGGCATGCTGACCTTCATGGCCGCCTGGAACGACTTCTTCTGGCCGATCGTCGCGCTCTCCTCGCAGGAACCGACCGTCCAGGTGGCGCTGCGCCAGCTCGGCGGCGGCTACGTCCACGACCAGTCCGTGATCATGGCGGGCACCCTGCTGGGCACGCTCCCCGTGCTGCTGGTCTTCGGCCTGCTCGGCCGCCAGATCGTCGGCGGCATCATGCAGGGCGCGGTCAAGGGCTGACCGATCCACCGCCTCCGCACCGACGTCTCACTCCTTGGGAGTTCCACCTCATGACCGCGCTCGACGCACGCCCCGACGCCACGACGACACTCCGGTTCCCCGCCGGATTCCGCTGGGGCACCGCCACCGCCGCCTACCAGATCGAGGGCGCGGCCGCCGAGGACGGCCGTACCCCCTCCATCTGGGACACGTTCAGCCGTACCCCCGGCAAGGTCCGCAACGGCGACACCGGCGACATCGCCGCCGACCACTACCACCGGATGCACGAGGACGTCGCCCTGATGCGCCGCCTCGGCGTCACCGACTACCGGTTCTCGATCGCCTGGCCGCGGGTCCAGCCCACCGGCCGCGGTCCGGCCGTGCAGAAGGGCCTCGACTTCTACCGCAGGCTCGTCGACGAGCTGCGCGGCGCCGGCATCCGGCCGGTGGCCACGCTCTACCACTGGGACCTGCCGCAGGAGCTGGAGGACGCCGGCGGCTGGCCGCAGCGTGAGACCGCGCAGCGCTTCGGCGACTACGCGGGGATCATGGCCGAGGCGCTCGGCGACCGGGTCGCGACCTGGACGACGCTCAACGAGCCGTGGTGCGCCGCCTTCCTCGGCTACGGCAGCGGGGAACACGCCCCCGGCCGCACCTCTCCCCTGGCGTCGCTGCGCGCCGCGCACCACCTGAACCTGGCGCACGGCTGGGCCGCGCAGGTGCTGCGCGCCGAACTGCCGCCGTCCGCCGAGGTGTCCCTGACGCTCAACCTCCATGCCGTGCGGGCGCATTCCGACTCGCCCGCCGACCTGGACGCGGCCCGCCGTATCGACGCCGTGGGCAACCGCATCTTCCTCGACCCGGTGTTCCGCGGCCGGCTGCCCGAGGACCTCGTCAGGGACACGGCGCCGGTCACCGACTGGTCGTTCGTCCTCGAGGGGGACCTGGACGTGACGTCCGCCCCGATCGACTCGCTGGGCATCAACTACTACTCCCCCACCGTCGTCGCCGCGGGTTCCGGCGCGGCGGCCCCCTCCCCGTGGGCGGGCGCCGAGCAGCACGTACGGTTCCTGCCCGCGCCCGGTCCGCGCACCGCGATGGACTGGCCGGTCGACGCCGACGGGCTGCACGAGCTGCTGATCCGGCTGCGCGACGACCTGCCGGGCGTACCCCTGGTGATCACCGAGAACGGCGCCGCGTACGACGACTACGCCGACCCGTCCGGCGAGGTGAAGGACCCCGAGCGGGTGGCCTATCTGCACGCGCACCTGTCAGCCGTGCACCGGGCGATCGCGGACGGCGCCGACGTGCGCGGCTACTTCCTCTGGTCGCTGCTCGACAACTTCGAGTGGGCGTACGGCTACAGCAAGCGGTTCGGCATCGTGCACGTCGACTTCGCCACCCAGCGCCGCACGTTCAAGGACAGTGCGCGCTGGTACGCGTCGGTCATCGAGCGTGGAGGCCTGATCTGAGCCGCTCCGCCCGGCGCGCCTCGCGGGCCAGGGGCAGGTAGCGCAGCCGCTCGGGGAGTACGGGCACCACGGCCCGTACGACCCCGGCGAAGCGCCGCAGTCGGCGCTCCTGCGCGTCGGTCCAGGGCAGACCGATGGCCTGGCGGGCGTCCGGCGGCATCAGTCCGATGGTCATGAACCGGCGGAACCGGGCCAGCGGCGGGCGCAGCAGCGGCCACAGTGCGCGCAGCAGCACTCGGACGGCTCGCGGTCCCCGGTCGGGCGGCGGGACCGGCTGGTCCACGTCCACCAGTTCGCGGACGACCACGGTGGCCTCGAGTTCGTCCGCCAGGACCTTGCGGTAGTACGGCCAGAACTCCTCGATCGTCTGCGGCATGTCCCGGTCATGGATGCCGAGTATCCGGCCGACCTGGAGCCATTCCGCGTAGAGCTGCCGCTCCTCGGCCTCGGTGAGACCACGCACCAGATAGCGCGCGGCGTGCCGGTACACGGGGAAGCCGGTGGCGTGGACCCAGGAGTAGTAGGCGGGACTCAGCGCGTGGTAGCGGCGGCCGTGCGCGTCGGTGCCCTGGATGGTGCGGTGCAGTTCGCGGAGCCTGCGGCCCTCCGCGGCGGCCGCCTCACCGCCGTAGATCCACAACTGGAGCGAGCGCAGGGACCTTTCACCGCGTCCCCAGGGGTCGGTGCGGAAGACGGAGTGCTCGTCGACACCCGCGCCGACGGCGGGATGGGCGACCTGCATGGTGAGCGCCGCGGGCAGCATCAGCAGGGCGCGGACGTCACCGGCGAGGCTCCACAGAACACCGCCCGGCGGTGGTGGCTGGGGCTCGTCCGCGGCTGCCCTGCTCATGTGCTTCCACGCTGCTCTCTGCTCGGCCCGCCTGTCACCTCTCAGTATGCGCCGCGCGGATCACCGGCCCCACCGGCCTCCGCCGCCGGCCCATTCCCGCCGGCCGGTCCCCCTCCCCACCTGCGCTCGGCCGCGCCCGGTGGCGAACGCCCGTGCGGATAGCATGCGGCGCATGACGGATATCATGATCAGGTCCGCCGTCGCGGACGACATCCCTGCCATCGTGGCCATGCTCGCCGACGACGCCCTGGGAGCGACGCGTGAGTCGCCCGACGACCTGAGTCCCTATCTGACGGCGTACGAACGACTGCGGACCGACCCGAACCAGCTGCTGATGGTGGCCGAGCGCGGTGACACCGTCGTCGGCACGCTCCAGCTGACCGTCGTTCCCGGTCTGTCCCGGCGCGGCAGCACCCGTTCGATCATCGAGGGCGTACGCGTCCACAGCTCCGAGCGTGGCCAGGGGCTCGGCCGGCAACTGATCGAGTGGGCGATCGAGGAATCCCGTAAGCAGGGCTGCCAACTGGTCCAGCTGACCTCGGACGCGGCCCGCCCCGACGCCCACCGCTTCTACGAGCAACTCGGCTTCACGGGCTCGCATGTGGGCTTCAAGCTTCCGCTCAACCCCTGACCGCCGTGCGGGATACAGAATCCGGGCACCTAACCATTACCAGAAGGTAACTACGGCTGCTTTGATGTGCGGCGCCGGTCCGTCGACCGGTGGAACCCCCCACCACGAACGGGAGATTCTGTGCCGCACTCCGAGCTCCGCCGTGTCCCTCGCGCCGCCGTGTCCGCCGCCCTGTCCGCCGTGCTCGCCGCCACCGCCCTGGCCGCCGCCGCGCCCACGGCATCGGCCGCACCGGCCGGGGCGGCACCGGGCCTGAAGGTCCTCACGTACAACGCGTTCCTGTTCAGCAAGTCCCTCTACCCGAACTGGGGCCAGGACCACCGGGCCGCCGCGATACCGGCGGCGTCGTTCTTCCAGGGCAACGACGTCGTCGTGCTCCAAGAGGCGTTCGACAACTCCTCGTCCGACGCGCTGCTGCGCAACGCCGCCGCCCAGTACCCGCACCGTACGCCGGTGATG
The DNA here is from genome assembly GCF_040677245.1 of Streptomyces kurssanovii. Lineage (NCBI taxonomy): Bacteria > Bacillati > Actinomycetota > Actinomycetes > Kitasatosporales > Streptomycetaceae > Streptomyces > Streptomyces kurssanovii. The sequence goes on along the minus strand of NZ_JBFAQK010000009.1, from coordinate 99,677 downwards.
GGCCGGAGCAAGGACGGCTGGGACGCGACCGGCGGCTCGTACTCGTCGACCACCCCGGAGGACGGTGGGGTCGCGGTCCTCAGCAAGTGGCCGATCATCCGCAAGGAGCAGTACGTCTACAAGGACGCGTGCGGCGCGGACTGGTGGTCGAACAAGGGCTTCGTCTACACCGTCCTCGATGTGAACGGCACCAGGGTGCACGTGGTGGGCACGCACGCGCAGTCCACCGACCCCGGCTGCGACGCGGGTGAGGCGGCGGAGATGCGCAGCCGTCAGTTCCGGGCGATGGACGCTTTCCTGGACGCGAAGAACATCCCGGCGTCCGAACAGGTCGTCGTGGCGGGCGACTTCAATGTTGACTCCCGCTCGCCCGAGTACACCTCGATGCTCGCCGACGCCGGCCTGGCCGGGGCGGACGCGCGGACGGGGCACCCGTACTCCTTCGACACCGAGGAGAACTCGATCGCGGCGGAGCGCTACCCCGACGACCCGCGCGAGGACCTCGACCATGTGCTGCACCGTGCGGGGCACGCCCGGCCCTCCGGCTGGACCAATGAGGTGATCAAGGAGGTCAGCGTGCCGTGGTCCGTCTCCAGCTGGGGCACCACGTACACGTACACGAATCTCAGCGACCACTATCCGGTGATTGCCTCCGGCCAGTAGGCGCAAGCCGCCGACGGCGGTCTTGTGCCTGTGTCAGGGCCATGCCACATTGAGTCCGCACTCCGGACTGGTCCAGTCCACTTTGCCGTCAGGCAACCCCCCACACGGACTCGAATGAAGGAGAAGCCCCCCATGAGACGCACGCTTCGCGCGCGCATCTGCCTCCCCGCCCTGCTGGCCCTGACCGCCGTCGGCCTCGGCTCCGGAACGGCCGGCGCCGCCGGGACCGACTCCGCCGGGAACCCGAGCCCCGGCGTCGCCGCCTCACCCGCCCAATACACCCTGCACACCTCCCTCGAACGCGACCTCGGCGACCGCACCGCGGGTTCGTACCTCGACGCCGCCAGCGGCGAACTCGTCGTGACCGTCATCGACGCCGCGGCCGCGGAGGAGGTGCGGGCCACGGGAGCCCGCGCCGAGGTCGTCACCCGCAGCATGGCCCAGTTGCGGGCCGCCATGGACACCCTCGAGTCCAAGGCCAAGATCACCGGGACGTCGTGGGGAATCGACCCGTCGACCAACCAGGTCGCGGTCGAGGCCGACAGCACCGTGTCCGCGGCCTCCATGGCGAAGCTGCGGGGCGTCGCCGCCCGGCTCGGCGACGCCGTGAGCATCAAGCGCGTCGCCGGCGCGTTCAAGAAGGAGGTGGCGGGCGGCGACGCGATCTACGGCGGCGGCTACCGCTGCTCCGCCGCATTCAACGTGTCGAAGTCGACGACCCGTTACTTCCTGACCGCCGGGCACTGCACCAACTCGGCGAGCAGCTGGTCCGCCACCTCCGGCGGGCCCTCGATCGGCACCCGGGAGGGCACCAGCTTCCCGACCAACGACTACGGCATCGTCCGCTACACCGACGGCTCCCAGCCCGCGGGGAACGTCAACCTGTACAACGGCAGCCACCAGGACATCACCTCCGCGGCGGACGCGATCGTCGGCCAGTCCATCCGCAAGAGCGGCTCCACCACCCGGCTCACCAGCGGCACGGTGACCGCTGTGAACGTCACCGTGAACTACGGCGACGGACCGGTGTACAACCTCGTCCGCACCACCGCCTGCTCCGCGGGCGGCGACAGCGGCGGCGCCCACTTCGCCGGCTCGACGGCGCTGGGCATCCACTCCGGCAGCGCGGGCTGCACGGGATCGAACGGCTCGGCACTCCACCAGCCGGTCAAGGAGGCGCTCGCCGCCTACGGCGTCGCCGTCTACTGACCCCCGCTGCGAACCGGCTCCGCACACCAGGGCGTGCCCATTCCCCGGGCACGCCCTCGGCGTGCCCGGCGCGGGCCGGGGTCAGTCCCCGTGGTCGTAGACCGTGACCGGTATGGAGCGGGCCGTCAGCCGGGCGGCTATCAGCGGTTCGATCCGCGACCATGTGCCGCCCGCCAGCCCGCAGCCGATGCGCGGCATATGGACGGAGGCGCCCAGCTCGACGGCCTTGTCCCCCACCGCCGCCAGGGCCCTGTCGATAGCCTCGTACCGCACGGGCACCCCCTTGCTGCCGGTCCGCATGCCGCGCTGGCCCACCATGTTGCCCACCCACACATACGGGTCGACCTGGACGAACTGCGCGGCGCCCAGCGCGAAGTCGTTGCCCGCGCGGCCGCGGTGCCAGCGGCGGTACGCCGCCTCGGGCTCCGGCCAGCGGCGGGACAGGGCGAGGACGAAGCCCTTGCCCCACCCGCCCAGGTCGTTGCACACGTGCACGATCAGCTTGACGCCTTTCGCCTGCGGCGCGGTGGCGTCCCCCCGGACGTATCTGATCTCGGACATGGCACCACCGTAGGCTCCGCCACTGACATCGGCCCCGACCAAGTGCCTGCCGGGCCGCTCGGTGCCGAGCGGCATCCCGCGCCGCTGGTTGTCCGGGCCGGTCGCTACGGTGACGCGACCGGGATCACATGAGGTTCGAACAAGGATGGGCATGGTGGTCGAGAACGTCTGCACGGTGGAAGTGACGTACTGCGAGGGCTGGGATCCCGTGGCGCGCGCGGCAAGCACATCAAGAGTCAGATGGCCGACATCGTCGAGTTTCATCGGGAGCTCCGAAGCCGCCGCCTGTACTGACCGGCTCCGCCTGGTCACCAGACGCTGCGGTCGGCTTCGTCGGCATCTTTCACAACACCGGTGAGACAGCAATACTGTTGCACCGGGTGTTGTTCAGCGCAGAAGGAGGCCTCATGGCGACCGGGACCGAGGAGCCGACGCTCACCGTCGACGAACTGGCCGCGCGCGCCGGGGTCACGGTGCGCACCATCCGCTTCTACAGCACGCGGGGGCTGCTGCCCCCGCCCGTGATCGGCCCCCGCCGGGTCGGGCACTACGGCCCGGACCATCTCTCCCGGCTGGCCCTCATCGAGGAGTTGCAGCACCAGGGCATGACCCTCGCCGCGATCGAGCGCTACCTGGAGCAGCTGCCGCCGGACCTGAGCGCCCAGGACCTGGCGATCCACCGTGCGCTGGTCGCATCCTGGGCCCCGGAGTCGGCCGAGGAGGTCACCCGGGAGGAGCTGGAGCGCAGGGCGGGCAGGGTGCTGTCCGACCAGGACGTCGGCCGGCTGGCCGCCATGGGGGTGCTGGACCGGTCCACGCCGGACACCTACCGCCTGGACTGCGGTCTGCTGCGGCTCGGCGTGGAGCTGCTCGACGTGCCGATCGCGCACGAGACGATCCTCGCGTCGCGCACCGTGCTGCTGGAGCACGCGCGGGCCGCCGCGCAGGACCTGAGCCGGCTGTTCCGTGACGAGGTCTGGGGCCCCTACCGCGAACGCGAGTCGGACCCGGACCATGTGGCGGCGATGAAGTCGCTGTCCGCCCATATGCAGCCGATGGTCATCCAGGCATTGGTGACGGCGTTCCAGCGTTCGCTGCGGGAGGAGCTGCGGGCAGCGTTCGACACGGAGGCGGATTGAGCCAGTTCCCGGGGCCCGCGTAAACAAGTTGCCCGGGGCCGGGTGGTGCAGGAGGCTTCCGGCCATGTCCGATCAAGGAACCACCACCGCTCACAGCGTGCACGCGCTCTTCTCCCACGGCCGGCTGACCGCGATCCCCCGCAAGCCGGCCCGCCGCGAGCAGTTGCTCGTACACCTGACCGAGACGCTGTTCGACCAGGGCCGCGATTACACCGAACGCGAGGTCAACGACGCGCTGCGCACCGTGCACGACGACTGCGCGGCGCTGCGCCGCTACCTGGTCGTGGCGGGTCTGCTGACCCGCACGAAGGACGGCGGCAGCTACCGGCGGGACCGGTGACTGCCGCCGTCGTGGCGGTCCTGCGTCAGACGTCGTGGGGCGTCACGCGTCGGTGAAGACCTCGCCCCGCTCCGCCTTCTCGACCAGCAGCGCCGGCGGCCGGAACCGGTCGCCGTAGCGCTCGGCCAGCTCACGGGCGCGGGCCACGAAGCCCGTCAGGCCGCCCTCGTAGCCGTTGATGTACTGCAGCGCGCCGCCCGTCCAGGCCGGGAAGCCGATGCCCATGATGGAGCCGATGTTGGCGTCGGCGACCGTGAGCAGGACGTTCTCCTCGAGGCAGCGGACCGTGTCCAGGGCCTCGGAGAAGAGCATCCGCTCCTTCATGTCGTCGAACGGGATCTCGGTGCCCGGCTCGGTGAAGTGCTCACGCAGCCCCGGCCACAGACCGGCGCGCTTGCCGTCCTCGTCGTAGTCGTAGAAGCCCGCGCCGCCGCTGCGTCCGGTGCGGCCGAACTCGTCGACCATCCGGTCGATCACGGTGTCGGACGGGTGGCCGGCCCAGGTGCCGCCCGCTTCCTCGACGGCGCGCTTCGTCTCGTTGCGGATCTTGCGCGGCAGGGTCAGGGTCAGCTCGTCCATCAGGGAGAGCACCTTCGCGGGGTAGCCGGCCTGCGCGGCCGCCTGCTCGACGGAGACGGGGTCGACGCCCTCGCCGACCATCGCCACGCCCTCGTTGATGAACTGTCCGATGACCCGGGAGGTGAAAAAGCCGCGGGAGTCGTTGACGACGATCGGCGTCTTGTTGATCTGCCGGACCAGGTCGAAGGCGCGGGCCAGCGCCTCGTCACCGGTGCGCTCGCCCTTGATGATCTCCACCAGCGGCATCTTGTCGACGGGCGAGAAGAAGTGCAGGCCGATGAAGTCGTCGGGCCGCGAGACGCCTTCGGCGAGCACCGTGATGGGCAGCGTGGAGGTGTTGGAGCAGAGGAGCGCGTCCGCTTCGACGACGTCCTGGATCTCCTGGAAGACCTTGTGCTTGAGCGCGGTGTCCTCGAAGACCGCCTCGATCACCGCGTCGCAGCCCGCGAGGTCCGCGGCGTCGGCTGTCGGGGTGATCCGGGCGAGCAGCGCGTCGGCCTTCTCCTGGGTGGTGCGGCCGCGTGACACGGCCTTGGCGCACAGCTTCTCCGAGTAGTCCTTGCCCTTGGCGGCGGCCTCGGCGCTGACGTCCTTGAGGACGACCTCCATGCCGGCCCTCGCGCAGGAGTACGCGATGCCGGCGCCCATCATGCCGGCGCCGAGGACGGCCACCTTGCGGACGGGCCGCGGCTCGATGCCCTTCGGCCTGCTGGCGCCGGAGTTGACGGCCTGCAGGTCGAAGAAGAAGGCCTGCATCATGTTCTTGGCGATCCGGCCGGTGACCAGCTCGGTGAAGTAGCGCGCCTCGATGACCTGCGCCGTCTCGAAGTCGACCTGCGAGCCCTCGACGGCGGCCGCGAGGATGTTGCGCGGCGCCGGGTAGGGGGCGCCCGCGGTCTGCTTCCGCAGGTTCGCGGGGAAGGCGGGAAGGTTGGCGGCGAACTTCGGGTTGGACGGGGTGCCGCCGGGGATCTTGTAGCCCTTGACGTCCCAGGGCTGCTGCGAGGACGGGTTCGCGTCGATGAAGGCGCGGGCCTTGGCCAGCATCTCGTCCCGGGTGGCGGCCACTTCGTGGACCAGGCCGTTCTCCAGGGCGCGCCGCGGGGTGTACTGGGTGCCCTGGAGGAGCACCTTCAGCAGCGCGTCGGCGATGCCCATGAGCCGTACGGTGCGGGTGACGCCGCCGCCGGCGGGCAGCAGGCCGAGGGTGACCTCGGGCAGGCCGATCTTGGAGCCGGGCGCGTCGAGGGCGATGCGGTGGTGGCAGGCGAGGGCGATCTCGTAACCGCCGCCGAGCGCCGCGCCGTTGACGGCGGCGACGACGGGCTTGCCGATGGTCTCGATACGGCGCAGGGCGCGCTTGATGCCCATGCCCGCCTCGAAGACGAACTGTGCGTCCTCCGGGCCGGCTTTGATCATCTCCTTGAGGTCGCCGCCCGCGAAGAAGGTCTTCTTCGCGGAGGTGAAGATGATGCCGCGGATGGACTCCTGCTCGGCCTCCACCCGGTCGGCGATCGCGGCGATCGAGGCCTTGAAGGCCTGGTTCATCGTGTTGGCGGACTGGTTCGGGTCGTCGAGGACGAGCGTGACGATGCCGGTCTCGTCCTGTTCCCAGCGGATGGTGGTGGACTCGCTCATGGTCTGGCTGCTCCGTATGGCGGGTGAGGACGGGGGTCAGAGACGCTCGACGACGGTGGCGATGCCCATGCCGCCGCCCACGCAGAGGGTGGCGAGGCCGTACCGCTTGTCCTGGCGTTCCAGTTCGTCGATGAGGGTGCCGAGGATCATCGCCCCGGTCGCGCCCAGCGGGTGGCCCATGGCGATCGCGCCGCCGTTGACGTTGACCTTGTCGAGGGAGAGACCCATGTCCTGGGCGAAGCGCAGGACGACGCCGGCGAAGGCCTCGTTGATCTCGACGAGGTCGATGTCGTCGATGGTCAGCCCCGCCTTGGCGAGCGCCTTGCGGGTCGCGGGCGCCGGTCCGGTGAGCATGATCGTCGGCTCGGAGCCGGAGACGGCGGCGGAGACGATCCGGGCGCGCGGGGTGAGCCCGTGGCGCTCCCCCACCTCCTTGCTGCCGATGGCGACGAGGGCGGCGCCGTCGACGATGCCGGAGGAGTTCCCGGCGTGGTGGACGTGGTCGATCTTCTCGACCCAGTGGTACTTCTGCAGGGCGACGGCGTCGAAGCCGCCGAGGTCGCCGATGCCCGCGAAGGACGGCTTGAGGGACGCGAGGGAGTCCGCGGTGGTGCCGGGGCGCATGTGCTCGTCGTGATCGAGGACGACGAGGCCGTTGCGGTCGCGGACGGGGACCACCGAGCGGTCGAAGCGTCCGTCCTTCCACGCGGCGGCGGCCCGCTCCTGCGACATCGCCGCGTACTCGTCGACGTCGCGGCGCGACCAGCCGCCGAGGGTGGCGATCAGGTCGGCGCCGATGCCCTGCGGGACGAAGTTGGTCTCGAAATTGGTCATCGGGTCGGCGAACCAGGCGCCGCCGTCGGAGGCCATCGGCACGCGCGACATCGACTCGACCCCGCCGGCGAGGACCAGGTCCTCCCAGCCGGAGCGGACCTTCATCGCGGCCATGTTGACGGCCTCGAGGCCCGAGGCGCAGAAGCGGTTCTCCTGTACGCCGGCGACGGTGTCGGGGAGCCCGGCGGCGATGGCCGCGATCCGGGCGATGTCGGACCCCTGGTCGCCGACCGGTCCGACGACGCCGAGCACGATGTCGTCGACGGCGGCGGGGTCCAGGCCGGGGAACCGGGCCTGGATCTCGTGGATCAGTCCGACGACGAGATCGATCGGCTTGGTGCCGTGCAGGGCCCCGTTGGCCTTGCCGCGACCGCGCGGGGTGCGGATCGCGTCGTACACGTACGCTTCGGTGCTCACTGGTCAGCCTTTCAAGAGGGTTAGCCGAGCAGGGAACGACCGATGATCTCCTTCATGATCTCGGTCGTGCCGCCGTAGATGGTCTGGATGCGTCCGTCCGTGAATGCCCTGGCGACGCGGTACTCGTTCATGTAGCCGTACCCGCCGTGGAGCTGGAGGCAGCGGTCGGCGGCACGCTTCTGGAGTTCGGTCGCCCACCACTTGGCCATCGAGGCGTGGACGGCGTCCAGCTCCCCGTTGGTGTGGTCGGTGATGCAGCGGTCGAGGAAGGCACGGGTGACCGCGCATTCCGTCGCCAGCTCCGCGATCTCGAAGCGGATGTGCTGGAGCCCCGCGAGCGGCCGGCCGAAGGCCTCGCGCTCCTTCACGTACTCGGTGGTGATCTCCAGCAGGTGCTCGGCCGCGGCGATGCCGGCGACGGCGATCGCCATCCGCTCCTGCGCGAGGTTGGTCATCAGGTGGATGAAGGCGCCGTTGAGCTCGCCGAGCAGGTTCTCCTTGGGGACGCGGACGTCGTTGAAGAACAGTTCGGCGGTGTCCTGCGACTTCTGGCCGATCTTGTCGAGGTTGCGGCCGCGCTCGAATCCCTCCGCGCCCCGCTCGACGACCAGCAGCGACAGTCCGTGCGCGCCGCCCTCCGGGGTGGTCTTCGCGACGACGATCACCAGGTCGGCGAGGATGCCGTTGGAGATGAAGGTCTTGGAGCCGTTCAGCAGCCAGTGGTCGCCGCGGTCCTCGGCCGTGGTGCGGATGCCCTGGAGGTCGGAGCCCGCTCCCGGCTCGGTCATGGCGATCGCGGTGATGATCTCGCCGCTGCAGAAGCCCGGCAGCCAGCGCCGCTTCTGCTCGTCGGTGGCGAGGGAGGTGAGGTAGGGGCCGATGATGTCGTTGTGCAGGCCGATGGCCAGGCCGGGCGCGCCCGCGCGGGTGAACTCCTCGTGGAGCACCGCGGCGTAACGGAAGTCGTCGTTGCCGCCGCCACCGTACTCCTCGGGTACGGCGAGTCCCAGCAGCCCTTGGCGGCCCGCGGCCAGCCACGCGTCGCGGCTGACGATCCCGTCCTTCTCCCACTGTTCGTAGTGCGGCTCCACCTCCTTGGTGAGGAAGGTGCGCACGGACTGACGGAACGCCTCGTGCTCGGCGGTGAAGATCTGGCGCTTCAACGGTCCTCCTGGGGCCGGATTGCGGGCACGTCCCAGTCCCTGGCGACCTCCGCGGTGTCCGCGCCGGGCTGGGCGGGTCCCCGGGTCACGGCCGTCGGGGTGGCGGAGAAGCGGGGCGCGGGGGCGGGCTGGGTGATGCCGCCCTGGTCGACGTACGTCCCACGGGCGGCGAGGTGCGGGTGGCCGGGGGCCTCGCGGAGCGAGAGCACGGGGGCGACGCAGGCGTCGGTGCCTTCGAACACGGCCGTCCACTCGGCGCGCGTACGGGACCTGAACCGGTCGGCGACGGCCTGGCGCAGCTCCCCCCAGCGGTCGAAGTCCTTGCGGGCCGGGACGTCGTCCTTGATGCCGAGCAGTTCGACGAACTGGTCGTAGAACTGCTGCTCCAGGGCGCCGACGGCCATGTACTGGCCGTCGGCGGTCTCGTAGGTGCCGTAGAAGGGGCAGCCGCCGTCGAGGAGGTTCGCGCCGCGGCGGTCCTGCCAGCCGCCGGCGGCCATCATCCCGTGGATCATCGTGGCGAGGTGCGTGGCGCCGTCGACGATGGCCGCGTCGACGACCTGTCCGCTGCCGCCTTCGGCGCGTGCGTGCTGGAGGGCCGCGAGCACGCCGATGACCAGGTAGAGGGAGCCGCCGGCGTAGTCGCCGACGAGGTTGGCGGGTACGGTGGGCGGCTCGCCGGAGCTGCCGATCATGGAGAGTGTGCCGGTCAGGGCGATGTAGGAGATGTCGTGGCCGGCCCGCTGGGCGAGCGGGCCCTGCTGGCCCCAGCCGGTCATCCGCCCGTAGACCAGGCGTGGGTTGCGTGCGAGACACTCGTCGGGGCCGACGCCGAGGCGCTCGGCGACGCCGGGCCGGAACCCCTCGATCAGAACGTCGGCGCGCTCGACGAGATCGAGGACCCGGGCGGGGCCGTCGGCCGACTTGAGGTCGATGAGCACGGAGCGCTTGTTGCGGTTGGTGAGGTCGTACGCCGGGTCGATGGCCAGCCCGGCACCGCCGGGGCGGTCGACGCGCACGACATCGGCCCCGAGGTCGCCGAGGAGCATCGCGGCGAACGGGCCTGGCCCGATGCCTGCCAGCTCCACCACTCGTACCCCGGCCAGCGGGCCGTTCCCTGACGCTGTCATCCAGCCCCCAGCTATGTGACACAACTGATGTAACACCAGCGATGGTAAGAACGCGTTCCAGTTATGACAAGGGTTTGGGCCGAGCAAGCGCTTAGACGGCTCGAACCCGCTTGATCACCGGTGGATCACCAACGGAAACCGGATCTTCTGCGCGGCCGCTCCGCGCGCTAGCCTCAGCCACCGACAACGGCGTGGGGCAGGTCTGCCGCCCTGATCCGCCGGTACAGCCTGACGGCGGAGGAGCCAGTGAACAGCCAGAACGGGACGGACCGCGCACAGCGCCCGTACGACATCGTGCTCTTCGGGGCCACCGGATTCGTCGGGCGGCTCACCGCCGAGTATCTCGCGCGGCACGCGCCCGAGGGCTGCCGCTGGGCCGTCGCGGGACGCAGCCGCGACAAGCTCGAGCACCTGAGGGAGTATCTGGCCGTCATCAACCCCTCGTGCGCGGCCCTGGCCCTGATCGAGGCCGACGCCGCCGACGCCGGGTCGCTGCGGGAGCTCGCCGGGTCCGCGAGGGTCGTCGCCACGACGGTCGGCCCGTACGTCTGGTACGGCGAAGGCCTGGTCGCGGCCTGCGCCGACGCCGGGACGGACTACGTCGACCTCACGGGGGAGCCCGAGTTCGTCGACCTGATGTACGTGCGGCACGACGCACGCGCCCGCGAGACCGGCGCACGTCTCCTCCACGCGTGCGGCTTCGACTCGGTCCCGCACGACCTCGGCGTGTACTTCACCGTGCAGCGGCTGCCCGAAGGCGTTCCGCTCACCGTCGACGGCTTCGTCCGCTCCAACGCGATGTTCTCCGGCGGGACACTGGCCTCGGCACTCAACGCCATGGGCCGCGGCCGTGAAACGCTGCGCGCCGCACGCGAACGCCGGCTCCACCAGCCGCGGCTGGTCGGCCGCCGGGCGCAGGCCCCCCTCGGCGGGCCTCGCTTCAGCCGGGAGACCGGGGCGTGGGCACTGCCCCTGCCGACGATCGACCCGCAGATCGTGGTCCGCTCGGCGCGCGCGCTGGAACGCTACGGCCCCGACTTCCGCTACCGCCACTACGCGGCGGTCAAGACCCTGCCGATGGCACTCGGCGGCCCCGCGGCCGTCGGCGCGGGCTTCGCCCTCGCGCAGATCCCCGCCGCCCGGCGGTGGCTGACGGACCGTTACGCCCCGGGTGACGGCCCCAGCGCCAAGCGCCGGGCCGAGAGCTGGTTCTCCGTCCGCTTCGTCGGCGAGGGCGGCGGGCGCCGGGTCTTCACCGAGGTGAAGGGCGGCGACCCGGGCTACGACGAGACGGCAAAGATCCTGGCGGAAGCGGCGATGTGCCTGGCGGGCGACACGCTGCCGAGGACTTCCGGTCAGGTGACGCCGGCGGTCGCGATGGGCGACGCGCTGCTGACGCGGCTTCAGCGGGCGGGCATCCACTTCCGGGTGGCGCACACCCGGTAGCGGCCGCCGCGCGCGGCGGCCTCCGGCGAGCTTTCCGGGTGGGGCCCGGCGGAACCGGGCGCGTGAACGTCCCGGGGCGGAACGGGCGGTTCGGCGTTGAAGCGGCAGCCGCCCGCCCTACTGGTCGTCGAGTTCCAGGGTGTCGGGCCGGCCTGAGGGCGGATCTGCCGGACCGCCGGCGACGCCCGCCGTGGTGCCACCCACGTCGACGGGCGCGACGGCATCGCACCGGTGCTCCGGGCGGTGGGCGCTCCGGAGATCACCCACGCCGTCCAGCGGCTCGTCGACGGCCGGCCGTTGAGCGGACCTCGCATCCCCGCCCCTCGCGGGACGCGCGTGGGGTGGGCAGGTCCCCGGCCCGGGCCCGCCCTGGGCCGGGGCCGACGGCACGGGCGCCGAGGCGGTTCCGGCATCCACCCTCCTGTGCCGATGTGCTCACTCTTGTCCACGGAGCGGCGGGTTCACGGCCGGCGGCCACAAAGATTTCACCCGTTGCATGTGACGCAAAGGCTGTGCAGGACGCGCGTATAGCAGGACTCTGGTCCTGCCCGTGGACAGGCCACGTGGCGCGCACCAACCCCCGTCCACACGTGGAGGTTTCTGCATGCGTCGCCGTTTCGCCCTGCCGCTCGTGTCGGCCGTACTGGCATTGCCCGCCGCTCTGATCCCCGCCGGGTCGGCCGCCGCCGCCCCCGCCGACAAGCTCCAGGTGCTCAGCTCCTGGACCCAGACCAGCGCCACCAGCTACAACGCCTGGGCCGCCGCCCGGGCCAACCAGGGCGCCTGGAGCGCCTACGGCTTCAACTGGTCCACGGACTACTGCTCCACGTCGCCGGACAACCCGTTCGGCTTTCCCTTCAAGATGTCATGCGCACGCCATGACTTCGGCTATCGGAACTACAAGGCCGTCGGTAGCTTCGACGCGAACAAGTCCAGACTGGACTCGGCGTTCTACGAGGATCTGAAGCGCGTCTGCAACCGGTACTCCGGTGCCACCCGCACCGCGTGCAACTCGACGGCGTGGACGTACTACCAGGCCGTGTCCGCCTTCGGGTACTCGGCGGTGGTCGACGGCGGCAAGGCCGCCTGACCAAGGGTGAGGCCCCGTCACCTCCGTGACGGGGCCTCACTCGACGCGGGTGCCGCAGCCGTCATCCGCCTGTCGCCTCCAGGAGCGCCCTCCGGCACAGGGCGTCCGCGCGCCGCGTCGTCTCCGGGACCCGGAACTCAGGTGCCAGCCGCAGCGTGTGGGCGCATGCCGCGTCGAGGGTCACCCGGTGACCCGCGGAGACGAAGACCGGCTTCACACCCCGCTGCGTGCGCAGGGCCCTGCCGACCTCCTCGCCGTCGTCGGCGAGAAGGGGCGCGAAGTCGCCCCGCAACTCCCCGAGTTCACCGTAGGTGAAGACGAACGGGTTCTTCGCGACGCCGATCGAGGGCAGCCCCGTCAGCACCCCGAGGTGGCTCGCCAGCCCGAACCGCCGGGGGTGCGCGCGGCCGTAGCCGTCGCAGACGACCAGGCCGGGCCCGGCCGTGAGCGACTCGAGCGCGGCCAGCACCGTCGGGATCTCGCGGAAGGCGAGCAGCCCGGGCACGTACGGGAAAGAGATCCGGCCGATCGCCGTGACCTCCTCCACCACGGTCAGCGTCGCCGCGTCGAGCACGACCGCCGCCGCGGCGACGACATCGCGTTCGTCGTCGTACGCCACGTCGACGCCGGTCACCAGCCCGGTGCCGACGGGCGGGCCCGGCTCGTCCAGGACGACGCGGGTGCGCAGTTCGTCCTGGACGGCCAGGGCCTCTTCCTCGTTCACGGGCCAGCCGGGGGGCGCTTCGACGATCTTCATGGTGCCGCCCACTTTATGTCCTGCCCCGGAGCGGCCGCCGCCCCGTGGCAGGGGCCCGGTAGCGTGGCTGCCATGTTTGTGATGGAACTGACCTACACCGCGCCGGTCGAGCGCGTCGAACCGCTGTTGGAAGCCCATGTGGCATGGCTGGACGGCCTGTACGAGGAGGGCGTCTTCATCGCGTCGGGCAGGAAGAAGCCGCGCGACGGCGGGATCATCCTCGCGGTCGGGGACGATCGCGCCGGCATCGAGAAGATCGCGGCGACCGACCCCTTCGTCGTCGGGGCCGTGTGCACCTACCGGATCACCGAGTTCATCGCGACCAAGACCGCGCCCGAACTGGCCCCCTACCGCCAGCAGCCGGCTGTCTGACGGCCCGACCGCCCCGTCTCAGAACTCCAGACGCGCGACCCGGCCCTTCTCCCCGGAGGCCCAGCAGCCGAAGTCAGGGGTGCAGTCGACGGTGTCGAACGAGCCGGTGTCGAACGAGCGCCAGCTCCGGCCGCCGTCCGTCGTCAGGTCCGTGCCGGTGGGTCCGACGGCGAGGGCGGCGGACCTGCTGTGCGGGAGCCAGGCCACACCGGAGCGGTACGCGGGCGGCGGGGTCTGCGCCTGTCCCCAGCTGCGGCCGCCGTCGCCCGTGACGGCCGCGGCCCGGGGGGAGGCCTGGTCGGCGCGGTAGTCGCCGCCCACCGCGAGGCCGTGCGTCCGGTCGCGGAACGCGAGGGCGAAGACACCGCGTGCCGGATCCCCGGCCGGGATCGTCGACTCCGCGACGGTCCAGTTCAGCCCTCGGTCCGCGGAGTGCAGCACGCGCGCCGTGGCGCCGCCTCCGGTGGCCAGCCAGACGTCTTTCCGACCGGAGCTGACGAGGCACTGGCCGCTCGCGGCGAAGCCCGCCTCACCCGGCAGGGCGGGCGGCATGCCGGCGTCGGGGAGGACCTTCCAGGACCGCCCGCCGTCGCCGGTGGACAGGATGCGGTACTTGCCGTCCACGGGGTCGCTCATCGCCAGGCCGTGCCGGCTGTCGAAGAAGGTGATGCAGTCGTAGAACGCCCTGGCGTCGGTGTTGCGGAACGACTCGGTCCAACTCGCACCGCCGTCCTCGGTCCGCAGCACCCGGGACGCCTCGCCCTCGCCGATGGCGAGGACCACCGCGCGCCGGCCGTCGAACGCCTCGACGTCACGGAACTCGAGCGCGTCGGCCCCGGGTGGTGAGACGTCCAGCCAATTCCGGCCGCCGTCGGTGGTGCGCAGCACCGTGCCCTTGGAGCCGGCCACCCATGCGGTCTTCCGGCTGACGGGCGCCAGGCCTCGCAGCCGCACATCTGTCCCGGTGTCCTTCAGGCTCCAGCCGGGGGTACCGGCCGCCGCGGGCCGGTCCGCCGCCGTCGCCGCCTGTTCCGCATGCGCCGGTGCGGCGGTCGCGGCCGCCACCGCGATGGCACACAGCCCCACGGTCAGCGTTCGTCTCGTCTTCCCCAAGGACCTCATGGCGCTGGAAGCTAGCCCACGCACCGGGGCCCGTCCAGGGTGCGTGGCGCCTACTTCGGCATGGGGTGATCCGAGCATGCGGCGGACGGCGGGCGGTGACACATGTCACTCTCTTCCCCGGTGCACGGAATCGGTCCTTCCGACGTCTTCTGAGATAGACCTGCGCCATCAGGACCCAGCGAGCCGCACACGAAGGAGCGGGGCTTGTCCACCGTCATCGAGCAGACCGTCCAGGCCCGACTCGTCGCGTCCGCACCCCAGATGGAGTCCGTTCCCGCGACGCTGCACTACGACCGCCGTGACCCTTTCGCCGTCCGTATCGACTTCCCCGGCCCGGCCACCCTGGAGGGCACCGATGTGTCCTGGGCGTTCTCCCGGGAGTTGCTGGCCGAGGGGGTCCATGAACCTGCCGGTCTCGGTGACGTGCGCTTGCGGCCCTACGGTTACGACCGGACGGTGCTGGAGTTCCACGCTCCGGAGGGCATGGCCATGGTCCACATCCGCACCGGGGATCTGCGGCGCTTCCTCGAGCGCGTACAGGAGGCGGTCCCGGCCGGGCGCGAGCACCTGTATCTGGGGCTCGACCAGGACCTGACGGAGTTGCTGCGCGACGCCGCCTGACGCCTGACGCCTTCCGCCGCGCCCCGCGACGGCCACCGCCGCCACCTCCACGGCCACCGCCGCGACCCCTGCCACAGGTCGCGCCGGACGGCTCGCTCCCCCGGGCCGGACGAATGCCGTTGACACGATCCCGGGCGCCCTATACAGTGTATGACGGTTCTGTTGTCGTCGATCGGAGTAGGACGTTGCTCGTCTGAGGTCTTGAGACACCGTGCAGCACGGCTCATGCCGTGCGCTTCGCGTGCGACCTCGACGACTCATGCCGTCCGCTCCCCCGACCGGGACCTTCCTTCCCGTCGTCTCCGGGATTTTCCGGCCCGTTTCCGGCATCGTCACGTCGCACAGGTGTCTCCACCGTTGCTCCCAGCCCGTACCCAGCAACCGGAGGCCACGTGTCTACTTCCCCCACCTATCTCACCTGCTCCGCGCTCGGCTTCGCATGGCCGGACGGCACCGTCGTCTTCGAGGACTTCCACCTCGCGGTCGGGCCGGGCCGCACCGGACTGATCGGCCTCAACGGCTCAGGGAAATCAACTCTGTTGCGACTGCTCGCCGGCGAGCTCGTACCGTCCGAGGGGTCGGTCCGCGCCATGGGAGAGATCGGCTACCTGCCGCAGAACGTGGTGCTCGACACCGGCATGCGGGTGGACGAGGTCCTCGGCATCGCACGGACCCGCGCCGCGCTGCACGCCATCGAGGCAGGCGATCCGAGCGAGGAGAACTTCACCGCGGTCGGCGACGACTGGGACGTCGAGGAGCGTGCGCACGCCACCCTGGACCAGCTGGGCCTCGGCCACATCGGTCTCGACCGCACCATCGGCGAGGTCTCCGGCGGCGAGGCGGTCCTGCTGCGGCTGGCGGCGCTGCTGCTGGCCCGTCCCGACGTGCTGCTGCTCGACGAACCCACCAACAACCTCGACCTGTTCGCCCGCCGGCGCCTCTACGACGCGGTGACCCGGTGGTCCGGCGTGCTGGTGGTCGTCAGCCACGACCGTCAACTGCTCGAACTGGTCGACCAGATCGCCGATCTGCGTGACGGTGAGGTCGCCTGGTACGGCGGCAACTACTCCGCCTACGAGGAGGCACTCGCCGTCGAACAGGAGGCGGCGGAAAGGATGGTGCGTGTCGCGGAGGCCGACGTACAGCGCCAGAAGCGTGAACTGGCCGATGCGCACATCAAGTTGGCCCGGCGCAAGCGCTACGGCCAGAAGATGTACGACACCAAGCGGGAGCCGAGGATCGTGATGCGCTCCCGTAAGCGCACGGCCCAGGAGTCCGCCGGGAAGCACCGCATCATGCACACCGAGAAACTCGCGGAGGCGAAGGAGCGCCTCGACGAGGCCGTGGAGGCCGTACGCGACGACGACGAGATCCGTATCGAGCTGCCCAGCACCCAGGTCCACCCCGGCCGCGGGGTCCTGCGGCTCCGCGACCTGCGGCTGCAGTACGGGGCAGAGGTGAAGGGGGAGTTCGAGGTACGCGGACCTGAGCGGATCGCGCTCGTGGGACGCAACGGCGCGGGCAAGACGACCCTGCTGCGCACGATCGCCGGCGAGCTGGAGCCGGTGGCGGGCGAGGCGGTTCCCGATGTCCCGCTCCGCTTCCTGCCGCAGCGCCTCGACCTGCTCGACGACGGGCTGAGCGTCGTCGAGAACGTGGCCCGGTTCGCACCCGGCGCCACGAACAACCAGATCAGGGCGCGACTGGCGCGCTTCCTCTTCCGGGGCGCCCTGGCCGACCAGCCGGCCGGGACGCTGTCGGGCGGCGAGCGGTTCCGCGCGGCGATCGCGGCGCTGCTGCTCGCCGAGCCCGCGCCGCAGTTGCTCATGCTGGACGAACCGACGAACAACCTCGACATGTCGAGCGTGCGCAGCCTGACGGCGGCGCTGGAGTCCTACCAGGGGGCGCTCATCGTGGCCAGCCACGACGCACCGTTCCTCGATTCGATCGGCGTCACGCGGCGGCTGCTGCTCGACGGCGAACTGCGGGACGTCTCGGCGGAGGAACTGCGGGAAGGAGCGTTCCCGATGGGATGAGCGTTGGTCCCGATGGGATGAGCGTTGGTCCCGAAGGGGTGAGCGTGTGGTTCGGAAGGGGTGAGCGTGTGGTTCGGAAGGGGTGAGCGTGTGGTTCCGAAGGGGTGAGCATGCGGCGCGGCCGGAGGGGAGGCACCGGGAGACCGGTCCGACCCGCCCGGCCGCGCCGCGCCGCACGGCGGAATCGCCGGGACGCCCCGGCGGACGGACGCACACGCCGTGGGCCTGCCCCGACCCGCCGTGCGCCTGCCCCGACCCGTCGGGGCGGACGGAAAAATTCCGGCCGCTCAGGCAGCAGCGGGAGACCGTGACACAGCTCTCCGCACACCACTGGAGCTGCCCTTATAACGGTACGTAATCGGGCATCGCGGATCCGGGCTTGGACGGGGGCTTATGACGTGCTTAACCTACGGTTTCGTAACCTACGAGTACGTAGGTAACTCTCCCGTCCCCCAGGAGCCCCCGTGACGATCACCTCTCCCCACCTCGGCAGTTCGGAAGCGTGGACCGACGCGCGACTTCTGTACGCGCTGGAAGAGGTCGTGGAGAAGGAGCTCAACCGCCATCTGAAGGTCGCCAAGGACTGGATGCCGCACGAGTACGTCCCCTTCTCCGACGGCCGCAACTTCCCCGGCTTCTTCGAGGACGGAGAGGCCTGGGACCCCGCCCAGTCCAAGGTCACGGACATCGGCAAGATCGCGCTGGTGGTGAATCTCCTCACCGAGGACAACCTCCCCAGCTACCACCACGAGATCGCGACGCTCTTCGGCCGCGACGGCGCCTGGGGCACCTGGGTGCACCGCTGGACCGCGGAGGAGGGCCGGCACGGGATCGTGATGCGGGACTACCTGCTCACCTCGCGCGCCGTGGACCCGGACAAGCTCGAGCAGTTCCGGATGGCCCACATGGCGGAGGGCTTCGAGTCCGACAACCGTCACTCGATGCTGCACTCCGTGGCGTACGTCGCCTTCCAGGAGCTCGCGACGCGCGTGTCGCACCGCAACACCGGCCACCAGTCGGGCGACCCGGTCTGCGACCGGATGCTGGCGCGTATCGCCACCGACGAGAACCTCCACATGGTCTTCTACCGCAACCTTCTGGGCGCGGCCTTCGAGATCGCCCCCGACCTGACCATGCAGGCCGTGCGGGACGTGGTCGTGAACTTCCGGATGCCGGGGCACGGAATGCCCGGTTTCGAGCGGGCCGCCGCGCAGATGGCCATCGGCGAGATCTACAACATGCGCATCCACCACGACGACGTGCTCCAGCCGGTGCTCCGCTTCCTCAAGGTCCTGGAGATCGACGGCCTCGGCCCCGAGGGGCTCAAGGCGCAAGAGGAGCTCGGCCTGTACATGAACGGGCTGGACGCGGAGGCGCTCAAGTTCGACGAGAAGCTCGCTGCCCGCAAGGCCCGGATGGCGGCGCGCGCCGCCGGCTAGGGCGTTCCGCACCGCCGGTGCCGGTGGCCGTCGCCCGGGGCGACGGCCCGCGACGACGGCGGGCGGGACCGGGCCAGGCCCGCACGGGCGGCCCGAACCCGGGACTACTGGGGCGCGGGGCGGCACCGTACGCTGTCCCGCGTGAAACCCCTGACGCGCGTCGTCCTCTTCGGCGCTCCTATAGCTGTTGCCGCCTCCGTCTACTTCGGCGGGGGCGGCGAGTCGCTACGCCCCAAGGACGACCCGAGCCTGCGCGTCAGCCCGACCGCCTTCGCCCCCGACCCGCTCAAGGCGGGCAGCCCGTCGCAGCAGCGCGAGCGGGACGACCGCATCGACGCGCTGCCGCCGGGCCTCGCGGACCCAGCGAAGAAGGAGATCGCCGCCCAGCTGGTGGCGAGCGCGGAGAACTCGACGCTGGACTGGAAGAGCCAGTACGGCGCCATCGAGGACATCGGTGACGGCAACGGCTACACGGCCGGGATCATCGGCTTCTGCTCGGGTACGAACGACATGCTCCAGCTCGTCGAGTACTTCACGGACAAGCACCCGGACAACCCGCTCGCCGGGTACCTCCCGGCGCTCCGCAAGGTCGACGGCAGCGACTCGCACGAGGGTCTGGGCGCACCCTTCGAGGCGGCGTGGGCGAAGACCGCGGAGGACCCGGAATTCCGCAAGGCCCAGGACGTGATGCGCGACCGGATCTACTTCGACCCGGCCGTCCGGCTGGCCAAGATGGACGGACTGTCCACGCTGGGCCAGTTCATCTACTACGACGCGATGGTGCTCCATGGGCCGGGGCTCGGCGCGGACGGCTTCTACGGCATCCGTGAGGCCGCGATGAAGGCCGCCGACACCGCGGCGGAGGGCGGCGACGAGAAGGCCTACCTGAATGCCTTCCTCGACGCCGGCCGGACCGTGATCGGCCGCCAGAAGACCGAGCAGACCAGGGACTCCTCGCGGATCGACACCGCTCAGCGGGTGTTCCTGCGCGAGGGGAACATGGACCTGGACACGCCGCTCACCTGGCGGGTGTACGGAGAGACGTTCCGCATCGGCTCGTGAACCGCGGCGTCGCCCGGTGACGCGCTCGGCCTCGCGGGCCGCGCTGGCCCAGCGAGCCGCGCTGTCCCCTCGTGGGCCTGCCGCGCCACGTGTGCGCGGCGGGGCCGCCGGGTCAGCGGGACGTGCGCTTGAGGCGGTGGCGTTCCTTCTCCGAGAGGCCGCCCCAGACGCCGAACCTCTCGTCGTTTGTCAGCGCGTACTCCAGGCAGGCCACCCGGCCCTCGCACGCTCCGCAGAGCTGCTTGGCCTCACGGGTGGAGGAGCCGGGGGTCGGGAAGAAGAACTCGGGACCCGCCTGGGCGCACAACGCGCTCTCCTGCCAGGAGAGTTCGTGCTCGGTGGTGAGTGTGGTGTTGATCGGCATGCGGGACACGCTGCCCGTCGCCGATAAACATCGTGTCAACGAACGTTCAACGACCGCTCGGCGGGCGGGTCAACCACCGGTCGTTCCCGCGGCGGCGAAGCCCTGGACGACGGCGAACCGCGCGCCCGTTGGATCGGCCAGCTTCGCGTACGTGCCGACGCCTTCCACGCCGACGGGCGCCAGCCTGATCTCCGCGCCGAGCTCCTGTGCCCTGGCCACCGAGGCGTCACAGTCCTCGACGGCGAAGTACGGCAGCCAGTAGGGACCGCCCGCGGCCTCGAGCGGATCGGCGTTCAGCGGGAGCACTCCGGCGAACGTGGCGTCCTGTGCCGCGCCGCCGGGGCGGACCATGGTGTAGGTGCCGCTGCCGTCCGGCATGGGCATCTCGGAGGCTTCCCAGCCGAAGACGTCGCCGTAGTACTCCAGGGCGGAGGCGGGCTCGGGGGTGAACAGCTCGAGCCAGGCGAGCGACCCGAGTTCGCTGACCCGGTCGAGTCCCTTGTTCCCGCCCGGTTCCCAGCCCGCGAAGGCCGCGCCCGCCGGGTCGAGGCAGACCGCCATCCGTCCTTGGTCGAGAACGTCCATGGGCCTGACCACGACGCTTCCGCCGCGCTGTTCCACGGCCTTCACCATGGCGTCGGCGTCCGGTGTCCGGAAGTAGACGTTCCAGCTCGGCGTGCCCTGCTCCGGCGGCACGGTCATCACGGCCGCGACCGTCCTCCCGTCGAGCCGGAACATGCCGTAACCGCCGGCATCCGGCCCCGCCGACACGAACGTCCAGCCGAACACCCCGCCGTAGAAGGTCTTGGCGGCGTCGACGTCGGGCGTGCCGAGGTCGATCCAGTTCGGGGAGCCGGTGACGTAGGGAGCGCTGAGCACAGGTCCTCCTTCGGATGCGGCCGCCGTCGATCCCCGAGTCTCCTACCGATCCCGCCCGAAACCTTCACGGCGCGCCCGGCGAAATCGCCGTACGCCGCACGGAAGTGCGTTGCGGCGGCGGCGCGTCGTCCGGCAGGATCCGTGTCCATGACGACCAGAAAGGCCCATGGCGCCTAGGGTCTTGAAGCCGCAGGCCCCGGCCCGCGCGCCGCCGGACCGTGTGCACCGCCGCCCCAGCCCGCACACGTCCCCGCCGAGGAGCACCCCATGGACGCCCTGTCCCTCGTCCCCTTCGCCCGGCTGCCGCGCGCGCATGCGCGCGGCGAGATCCTGCACAGCACCGTGGACGCCTTCGGGCGCGCACACTGGCTGTCGGGCCGACGCCGGGACGACCGTCCTTATGACGCCACCGTCGTCACTGTCGACGACGGTCAGGTCCAGGAGACCCGTCTGAGCGCCGTGACGGCGCGGAGTCCGAGGCTCGACGCGCTGCCTGACGGCGGCTTCGTGGTCGCGGACGCGCACCGCCGCGACAGCGACGACCACGTCCAGGTGTTCGACGCACTGGGGCGGCCTTCCTGGTCCTTCGCCGTGGGCCACGGGATCTCGCATCTGCTCACCGACGAGTCGGGGCACCTGTGGGTCGGCCACAACGACGTCGGCATCTTCGGCGACGACCCGCTGAGCGCACCCGGAGTGCGCCGCTGGTCGGCGACCGGTGAGGCGCTGTGGGCGCTGGCACCGGCGACGGACATCGGGCTCGTCGCGGAGTGCTATGCCCTCAATGTGGACGGGGACACGGCCTGGGCCTACCTGTACACCGACTGGCCGCTGCTGCGGATCCGCGACCGGGAGCCGGTGCGGGTGCGGGTGCGGAGCACCAACGTCGCGGGGGCGCAGGCCGTGGCGGTGCACGGCGGCGGTGCCGCCCTCTTCGGAGGGTACGGGGACGACGCCGACCGGCTCGTCCTGTGCACCCTCACCGGCACCGCCGCCGAGTCCTGGGCGGTCACCGCACTCGTGCGGCCCGACGGCTCGGCCATCGGCCGCCGCCGGGTGGTGTGCCGCGGCCCGCGAATCTACGTGCAGGCCGCGCCGTGCACCACGTGGGAGGTGTGGGACCTGAGCACCTCGCCCTAGTGGGCGTGGCCCTCTTCCGAGGCCGTGTGGTGCGGTTCGTGGCCCGGGATCGTGCCGTCCTCCTTGGCGACGAGGAACAGCCCGGCCATGCCCATGTCGGAGTGACTCTGGACGTGGCAGTGGTACATCCACGCGCCCGGGCCCACGTGTTCGCCGGCGATCACCTGGAAGCCGAAGGAGTCGGCCGGGCCGGTGATCTTGTTGTCGATCACCCGGCTGACGTCCTCGGGGCCGGACAGCAGGCCCGTCCGGTTGTCGGCCCAGCGGTGACCGTGCATATGGAACGTGTGGTAGTACTCGCCGTGCGTGATCATGATGATCTCGACGCGGTCCCCCACCGTGGCAAGGAAGTTGGGCGGGTCGGCCGCGGGCCGGTTGTTGATGGTCATGTCGTTGAAGACGATCGTGAACTGCTTGTCGGGAAGGATGTCGTCCTTCCTGCGCACCACCATCGGGCCGTAGAGGCCCTTGCGGATGCCGCCGGTGCCGTGATCGGTGCCGACGGCATGGTCGTGGTAGTGCCAGTAGCCCGCGCTGCCCGGCCGCCAGGTGCCGTCGGCGCGGCGGCCGGGTGCGTGGGTGCGCCAGGTGTAGGTGCGAGTGGCGCCCGGTTCGACATGGCTGCGGCTCATCCTGGTGCCGTCGTTGGAGATGTCGTAGTCGACGCCGTGCGGATGAAGGCTGACCGGAACGTCCATCAGGTTCTCGAACTCGATGTGCAGCGTGTCGCCTTCGACGAGTTCGATCAGCGGCCCGGGGACGGTCGCCTTGCCCTTCTCCAGGCCGTAGCCCATCGATCCGTCGGCCCGCTTCTCGGCATACATCTTGAGGTGTCGCACCTGGCCGCCGGCCGGGGCGGTGCGAGGCGCGCCCTTCGCCGGGGCCGGGGCCGCGTTGGAGGCGGACGTGATCGACAACGATGTCACGCCCGTGGCCGCCGCGGCCGCGCCGCCCGCGAGCAGACGCCGGTTGAAGCTCCGTCTGTCCATGTCGAACTCTCCAGTCGTCGGCAGAGATTGACGGGGCGAAGTGACCCCGGGGACGGCCACACGGTAGCCGGGTGATCCTCGTTTATCCACGGTCAGGACAAAGTTAGTCGTATTGCAGTCATACCTATTGGCGAACCGCAAAAAGAGGTCTAGCTTCAACGGCTGTTGTTGTGACCACAGAGGGGTGGGTGACCCATGCAGCGCGCACCACATCACAGGTCCGGAAGAACGAGATCCCGAAAGCGCCTCCTGGCCGCGGCACTTGGCGTCGGCGCCATGACCGCGTCGCTGCTCGGCGGCGGCAGCGTCGCCAGCGCCGAGCCGTATCCGAGGCCACCGGCGACAACGTTGTCCCTTCCGTCGCCGCCCGGCGGCGCGAACGTGAAGGTGCTCGTCTTCCACGGCTCCGCCACGGCGGAGTCTCCGGCCGTCGAGGCCGGCATCGCCGCGATCGAGACCATCGGACTGACCGGCCCCGCCGCGAGCCGGTTCAGGACGGAAGCCACCGACGATCCCGCGGTGTTCACCAACGCCAAACAGCTCGGCCGGTTCAACGCGGTCGTGTTCCTGACCGGCGGCGGCGACGTGCTCGACCCCGATCAGGAGGCGGGCCTCGAGGCCTACCTGGAGGCGGGCGGCGGGTTCCTCGGCATCCACGAAGCCGCGCGCACCGAGCCGTACTCCGACTGGTTCACCGGCCTGATCGGCGCCCGGCCGACGGGCGCACCCAGCAGCACCCAGCGCGCCGTCGTCGAGGTGGGCGACCGCGTGCATCCGGCCACCAAGTCGCTGCCCCTGCAGTGGAAGCGGCCCGACAAGTGGTTCAACTGGGCGGAGAACCCGTCGGGCAAGGTGCACACGGTGGCCCGGGTGAAGGAGGACTCCTACACGCCGGCCGCGAAGGGCAACGGCTGGGACCATCCGATCTCCTGGTGCCGTGACTACGACGGCGGCCGCTCCTTCTACACCGCCATGGGCGGCACGGCCGACAGCTTCGCGGAGACCGACTTCCGCGACCATCTGCGCGGCGCGCTCGCCTGGACGACCCGGCTCTCCCAGGCCGACTGCAAGGCGACCATCGACGCCAACTACACGGCCGAGCGGGTCACCCAGGCCAACCAGCCCGGCCAGAACGACCAGATCGGCGAACCGCACGGGCTGGTCGTCGCACCCGACGGCCGTGTCCTGTACATCGGGCGCGGCGGCGCCGACTCCTCCCGGCCGGTCGTCACCGACTGGAACAACCCCGACATCGGCAAGGGCCAGGGCGAGATCCACGTCTACGACCCGCAGACCAAGAAGGTCACCAAGGCCGGTGCGCTGACCGTCTTCGGCAACAAGGGCGGCGGCGACGAGCTGGTCAAGAACGAGGAGGGGCTGCTCGGCATCGAGCTGGACCCGGACTTCATGACCAACGGCTGGGTGTACCTGCACTACACACCCCACTCGCGGATCGACCGCGAGACCCACATGGCCGAGCGCCGCGTCTCCCGCTTCACGTTCGACCTGGCCACCAACCGGCTGGACCTTGCGAGCGAGAAGGTGCTGCTCGACTGGCCGGTGCAGATCCACAGCTGCTGCCACTCCGGCGGCGGCATGGCCTGGGACTCCAAGGGCAACCTCTACATCGCCACGGGCGACAACAACTCGTCCGGCTTCAGCGGCGGTTACTCGGGCAACAACCCGCAGCCGAACTTCAAGGGCGTGTCCTTCGCCGACGCGCGCCGCACCGCGGGCAACACCAACAACCTCAACGGCAAGATCCTGCGGATCCACCCCGAGGACGACGGCACGTACACCCTCCCCGAGGGCAACCTGTTCACGGGTGAGGAGACGGCCGAGGGCGGCGGCAAGACCCGCGGCGAGATCTATGTGATGGGCGTGCGCAACCCGGCACGCATCTTCGTCGACAAGAGCACCGACATCCTCTACGCGGGATGGGTCGGTCCGGACGCAGGCGCCCCCTCGACGACCTGGGGTCCGGCCAAGTACGACACCTTCGCCGCCATCACGCAGGCCGGCAACCACGGCTGGCCGTACTGCATGGGCAACAACCAGCCCTACCGCGACCGCAATCTGCCCGACCCGGCCCAGCCGCTCGGCTGGTACGACTGCGACGCACCGAAGAACGAGTCGCCGAACAACGACGGACTGGTGAACCTGCCGCCCGTCACGCCCAACACCATCTGGTACTCGCCGCAGGGCGGCGGCGTGGACTACCCGCGTGACGCGAACGGCGTGCCCAGCTACAAGCAGGAGGAGCAGAAGCTGCTGCTGCCGTGGCTCAAGGGCGGCGGCCAGGCCACCATGAACGGCCCCGTCTACCGCTTCGACGCCGCGAGCGACTCGGCGGTCAAGTGGCCCGCGTACTGGGACGGCAAGTGGTTCGTCGGCGACTTCTACGACGGCGACCAGCCGCGGCACGCGGTGCTCACCGATCCGAGGACGGTCGGCAAGGGCGGGCTCCCGGTGCACGCCGAGTCCCTCAAGAAGATCATCCCGACCGGCACCGGTGGCATCCGCAACCTCATGGACTGGAAGTTCGCGCCCGACGGGTCGCTGTACGTCCTGGACTACGGGCGCGGCTTCTTCACCTCCGACTCCAACTCCGCGCTGTGGCGCGTGACCTACAAGGGCGGCGGGGCGACCCCGGCCGCGGACCAGCTGGCGAGGAAGGCGGCGCAGTGACCGTGAGACACAGAACCGCGAGCGTGTGGACGGCTGTGCTGGCCGCCGTGGCGATGGTGGTCGGGCTGATGTCCGCCGCCGCGTACGGCAAGAGCGCCGACGGCCGGACGAACGCCCCGCAGGCCGCCGCGGAACAGGTCCTGACCTGGACCGCGGGTGACCCCATCGACCGCTACCTGTCCTTCCCGACCACCGCGGTGGCCGGTCCCGCGACGATCGTCTTCGAGAACAGCACGGCCACCGGGAACACCACCGGGATGCCGCACACCCTGACGTTCTCGGTCTCCGACGTCGAGTTCAACAACGACGTCCAGCTGAACCTCCTGGCCAACCCGAACGACGACATGGGAGGCAAGCACACCGCCCAGGTCAACCTGACGGAGGGCCGGTACTTCTACCACTGCACCATCCCCGGCCACGGCTCCATGCAGGGCATCCTGACCGTCACCGCCGGCAGCGGCGAGGACACCACCGCGCCCGTGACCACGGCGAAGGTGGAAGGTGACAAGAACGCCGACGGCGCCTACATCGGCCAGGCCGCGGTCACTCTGGCGGCGACCGACGAGGGCGCGGGCGTCGACAAGATCGAGTACGCGCTCGGCGCCGACGGCCCCTGGCAGCCGTACACGACGCCTGTCGTCGTCGACGAGGTCGGCGCCCACACCCTGCGCTACCGGGCGTACGACAAGGCGGGCAACGTCGAGGCGGAGAAGTCGGTCGACTTCACCGTCGCCGCGCCGCCCACGGACGACACCACCGCACCGGAGACCTCGGCCACGGTGAGCGGGGAGAAGGACGACCAGGGCCGGTACGTGGGGATGGCCACGGTCACCGTGACCGCCTCCGACACGGGCTCGGGCGTCAACACCGTCGAGTACGCGATCGGTACCGGCGCCTGGCAGCCGTACACCGCCCCGGTGATGGTCCACGAGACGGGCGCGCACACCGTCAGATACCGGGCCACCGACAAGGCGGGCAACGCCGCGGCCGAGAAGTCCGTGGACTTCACGGTCGTCGCACCGCCGGCCGAGGACAAGGAGCCGCCGCAGACCACGGCGGGGATCTCCGGCGAGCAGAACTCCGACGGCGCCTACATCGGCCGGGCCACCGTGACGGTCGTCGCGGTCGACTCCGGCGGCTCGGGCGTCGACAAGGTCGAGTACTCCCTCGACGGCGGCCCCTACCTCGCCTACACGGCACCCGTCGTCGTCGACCGGGTCGGCTATCACACGGTCCTCTACCGGGCGACCGACAAGGCCGGCAACACCTCGCAGGCCAAGAGCCTGGCGTTCTCGGTCGCGGAGGGCGGCGGTGTCCCCGCGCCCGTGTGCCCCGAGTACGACGAGCGGTCGACGGTCATCGTCGGGACGGTCGACACCGGTATCCCGAACCGCATGACGGGCAGCCGCTGCACCGTCAACGAGCTGATCGAGGACGAGAAGGACTGGTCGTCGCACGCGCTGTTCCTCAAGCACGTGGACGAGGTCCTCGACCGGCTCCTCGACGAAGGCGTCATCGACAGCCGTGAGCACCGGCAGATCACCCGCGCGGCCAGGGAGTCGGGCATCGGCAAGCCCGGGCAGACCAACGGCTACCGAGACATCTTCGACGGCACCGAGGAGACCTTCGCCAAGTGGCAGCACGTCGGCGGCGGCAAGTTCTCGCTCAGCGAGGACGGGGCCATGACCAGCAGCACCACGGTGCCGGGCATGGGCATGCTGTGGTTCCCGCAGCGGCAGTACGGTGACTTCTCCCTGAAGCTCCAGTGGCGGGACGACGCCCCCGGCGCCGGCAACGCCAACGGCGGTGTCTTCGTACGCTTCCCGTACGTGCACGACAACCCGGAGGAGTCCCGCCCGGAGTGGGTCGCCATCAAGTACGGCCACGAGGTGCAGATCCTGGACCGTCCCGACGGCGACATGTACAAGACCGGCTCGGTCTACGGCTTCGACCGCGTCGGCCTCGGCGGCGCGGGTGTGACGCCGAAGGGCACCTGGAACGACTACGAGATCCGGGTGGAGGGCCAGCACTACTCGGTCTTCCGCAACGGCAAGCTGATCAACGAGTTCGACAACACCGGCGGTCAGGTCTTCCAGCCGCCCCGGTCCGACGACCCGGGCACGGACGGCCGCCGGTACGCCACCGGCTATGTCGGCCTCCAGGTCCACGGCACGACGGACGTGATCTCCTACCGCAACATCAGGATCAAGGAGTTCTGATCCCCACCGGGTGAGCCGCCGCGGCTTCCCTGAACCGACTGCCCCACCGTCCCAAGGCGGTGGGGCGGTCGGCCGTTCCGCCCACGCCGCTAATGTGTCCGAGCGCCCGGGGTGATCCGGCGCGGGTTCGGAGCCGGGCCCGGCAGCACACGGCGCGGTCCCGGCGCCGACGGGACGGACCATGAAGGAGCATGCAGAGTGACAGCTGTACTGACCATGAAGATCCCTCCGGTGAGACGCAAGGACATGCACGGAGGCGCTGTCCCTCCTCCCCCTGTCAGGAACGTGGTCGAGTACGCCGACGGTTCGGGACCGGCCCGGGCCGTCGCGTACGTGGAGCGCGAGCTTCCGCCCGGCGGCATACCCGCTTACCTCGCGGCGCGCGGCAGCGGCGCCCGCTCGTTCGTCCTGTGGGGCGACGAGAACCGTGGAAGCCGGGTTGCCACCGTGGTGACCGAGTCGGCGCGCAACGGAGTCGCCACATATCAGGTGCTCGGCGCGCACGGTGAGGTCATCGGCACCATCGTCCGCGAGAAGGCGCTCAGCGGCCGGGGCCTGCGGACCCGCTGGACGGTACGACAGCCCGGCCTCCCGGACGCGGTGGGCTACAAGGGCCGGATCTTCTGGTGGCTCGTGGTCTGGCTGCTGTCCCCCATGGCGCCGTTCGCCCTGGTGATCGCCGCCTTCGAGAACGGCGACTTTCCCCGCGGCCCCCGGCGCATCATCTGGCGTGCGAGCGGGCAGGTCCCGCTGGAGTTCAAGGCGTTCGGGGACAAGCTGCGCCTCTGCGCGCCGGAGCTGGACCGGCGGCTGGGGTTCGGTCTGATCGCCCTGCTCCGTTCCTTCGACGGCTGGCTCGGCAATTCGTGGGACGACCGCAAGAAGTGAGCCCTGCCCGCCCCCGGGGGTGCCGGCGCGGGCCGACCGGCCCGCGTCCTGGGCCGGGGACCGGCCCGCGTCCTGGGCCGGGGCCGGGCCTTGGGCCGGGCCGCGTCCTGGCCCGCGTCTGGGCCGGCCGGGTCCCGGCTACTCAGCCGCGCTTCCCGGCAATTGAGCATGCGTACTCAGGCGACGCCGAACATGGCCTGAAACCATCGCCACATGCTCAAACACACGAGCGATCCGCGTCCGCGGGTCGGCATCACCGGCGTCGGCAGCGCGCTCCCCGACGCGGTGCTGACATCGCACAGCCTGCAGCGCGAGGCGACCCGTCACCTCGCCAAGTCCCTGCCCGGCACCCTGCTCGCGCAGGCCACCGGCATCGAGAGCCGGCACGTCGCGGCCGACGACGAGTACGCCTCGACGCTCGCCCTGCGCGCCGCGCGCCGGGCGCTGGCGAACGCGTCGCTCGGTCCGCACGACATCGACCTCCTGCTGTTCGCCTCCGCGTCACGCGACATGGTGGAGCCCGCGACGGCGCACATCGTGCAGGCCGAGCTCGGCTCGAAGGCCCACGCCCTCGATGTCACCAACGCCTGCAACAGCTTCGTCAACGGTATCGACGTCGCCCGCAGCACGATCCTGGCCGGACGGGCGCGGCGCGCCCTCGTCGTCACGGGCGAGACCCCGACCCGCGCGATACGCCGCTCACCGGCCGACTTCGCCGAATTCCGGGACGGCTTCGCCGGCTACACCTTCGGTGACGCCGGCGCGGCCGTGGTCCTGGAAGCGGTGCGGCACGGCGGCATCCTCGACGTGGACACCGAGACGCACTCCGAGCACTGGGAGGTCGGCGGCATCCCCGGCGGCGGCTCCCGGCACCCGCGCGGGGACGAGCACACCTACTTCCGCGGCGACGGCCACGAACTGCGCGGCGTCTTCGAGAAGGTGGGCGCCTCGGTCGTGGAGCGGACACTGCACCGCGCCGGCCTCGACTGGGACGGCTTCGCCAAGGTCCTGGTCCACCAGGTGACCGTGCCGTACCTCGAGCGGTTCGCCGAACTGACCGGCGTGCCCGCGGACAAGCTCGTGATCACCGTCCCCGAACTGGGCAACATCGCCAGCGCGAGCATCGGCGTTCAACTGGAGCGGGTGTACGGCGAGTTGACGGCCGGGGACCGGGT
This sequence comes from Streptomyces kurssanovii, assembly GCF_040677245.1. Lineage (NCBI taxonomy): Bacteria > Bacillati > Actinomycetota > Actinomycetes > Kitasatosporales > Streptomycetaceae > Streptomyces > Streptomyces kurssanovii. The sequence goes on along the minus strand of NZ_JBFAQK010000009.1, from coordinate 69,717 downwards.
GCTGTTCGTCGGTCTCGGTGGCGGCATCAGCATCATGACGATGATCTGGGAGAAGTCATGAGCGCAGTCGGTGATCTGTGGGTGGTCGTACCCGCGTACCAGGAGGAGGAGCGGCTGGCCGGTACCCTGCGGGCCCTCGCGGCGCAGCGGGACCGCGACTTCACGCTGCTCGTGGTCGACAACGCCTCGCCGGACGGCACGAGCACGGTCGCCAAGGACTTCGCAGCCGAGGCACCGTTCCCGGTGGAGGTGCTCGTCGAGCCGGAGAAGGGGGTGGGCTGCGCCGTGGACACCGGTTTCCGCCACGCCATCGAGCGGGGCGCGACCCTGCTCGCCCGCACCGACGCCGACTGCCTGCCCCGGCCCGGCTGGACGGCCGCCGCCCGCGCCGCGATGACGGCCCGGCCGGGACCGGTCCTGGTGTGCGGGCGTATCGTCGCCCGCCGCGACGAGCACGGCCCGCTCGGGCGGGCCGGCTTCTCGGCCCTGGTCCGACTGGCCGCACTGTTCGGCAGACTCCGGCCCGCACACGCCCGCAGGAACGGCTACCTCGCCCCGTACCGCATGCACGCCGGGAACAACATGGCCGTCACCGCCGACCTGTATCTGGCCTGCGGCGGCATGCCCCGCCGGCCGTCGCCGACGGACCGGCTGTTCCTGAACCGGGTGCGGCGGCAGACGGACCGGATCGTGCGCTGCCGGGCCATGGTCGTGGAGAACTCCACCCGCAGGCTCCGGGCGTACGGCATCCGGGGCGCGGCCCGCTGGTATCTGGACCAGGGCAGCGGCGGCCGCGGGGACGACCCCCGCTGACGCGGCCCGTTGCCGACCCTGCCGACCACGCCTGCTGCCGCCGGCGGCTGCGCGACCTTCGCTCAGCGCTGCCCGCCACCTGTACGGTCCCCCGCCGACGTGGCCCCCGCGCCACTGCGGTTGCCCCCGACGTGGCCCCCGCGCCACTGCCGTTGCCCCCCCGACGTGGCCCCCGCGACCACAGCCGCTGCCCCGCCGCCCGGGACGATCCCCACCGGACGTGGCTTCCGCGACCACCGCGGTTGCCCCGTCCCGCCGCCCGCTGTACCGCCTGCCGCCCCCGCGACTCCGGACGTACCGTCACCTACCGCTGGATGGCCACTGATGCTCGACCTCCTCGACCATGCCCTGCGCGCCGCGCCCGAGAAGCCGGCCGTGCTCGGGGCCACCCGCACCGGGCGATCCCGGGTCCGTGCCACCCGCGGCGAACTCGCGGGCCTGGCCGACGCGTACGCCTCCTCTCTGTACGCGCGCGGGCTGCGCCCGGGCGACACCGTCGGTGTCGCGGTGCGTCCCGGCCCCCGCGCGCTCGCCGTCCTGCTCGCTCTGTGGCGGCTCGGCCTGCGGGGCGCGGTGCTCGATCCGGGCGCGGGTCCTGATGTGCTGCGCGCCCGTCTCGCGTCGGCCCGGCCCTCGCTCGTGCTGGCAGACGCCGCGGCGCAGGCGGTCGCCGGGTGGGCGCGGCCGTTGGCGGCGCGGGCACGGCTCGCCCTGCCCGCCCTCGACGAGTTCGGCACGGTGGCGACGGTCGGCCGCAGGCTCCCGGGCTGTGCCCCCGCGCTCGGCAGGGCCGCGGTCCGTGTCCCCACGCGGGACCACGCCGACGGTGACGCCGTCATCGTCTTCACCTCCGGCACGACCTCCCGGCCGAGGGCCGTCGTGCACACCCGCTCCGGACTCGCCGCAGGGATGGAGACGGTCGCGGCCCTGATCGGCGCCCGGCCGGGCGAACCGGTCGTCGGGGGGACCTTCTTCGTCCTCGTACCGTCGCTCGCCCAGGGAGCGCCGGTGGCGCTTCCCGCCCGTTCGCCCAAGGTCCTGGCACGGCAGCTGCGGCGGCTGTGCCCCCAGGACACCTACCTGACACCGCCCCAGTTGCGGGACGCCCTCCGCGCGGGCGCGCGGTTCACGGGCAGGGTGTGGACGGGGTCGGCGCCGGCGAGTGCCGACCTGCTGGGCCGGATACGGGACGCGGGCGCCGCGGAGGCCTGGGGGGTGTACGCGCTCACCGAACTGTTCCCCGCCGCGGCCGTCGAGTCGCGCGACAAGGCGGCCTTCGAGGGGGCGGGGGACCTCGTCGGCCCTCCGCTGCCGGGCGTCGAGGTACGGACGGAGGGCGGCGAGCTGCTGCTGACCGGTCCGGCGGCCAGACACCGCTACCTCGGCGAGGCTCCCGACCGCTGGGTCCGCACCGGCGACCGGGCGCATCTGGACGTCACGGGCCGCATCGTGCTGGAGGGCCGCTGCAAGGACATGGTGCTGCGGCGTGCGGAGAACATCTACCCGGGCCTGTACGAACCCGCCCTTCAGGTGCCGGGTGTCGAACTCGCGGTACTCGTCGGCGTCCCGGCGGGCGACGGCGACGAGCGGCTGGTGGCCGTCGTCCAGCCCCGAGCCGGTCACGCGGAGGCACAGCTGCGTTCCGCTCTCGCCGGACCGCTGCGCAGGATGGGCTCCGCTCGGCCGGACGCGCTGGTGTTCGCGGAGGTCCCGCTGTCAGGCCGGTCCCGCAAGCCGGACCGGACGGCGACGGCGCTGCTCGCGGCGGAACGTCTCGCGGCGAAGGAGGCCGCCCGATGACTGCCGCCCGCTCCGGACTCGCGCGGGCGAGGCGGCGCGACCGCCGGGTCTATCTGCGCTCCCACCCGTTCCTCTTCGCCCTGCTCGCGGCCACTCGCGGCCGTGCCGTCCGCCGGATCGGGCGCACGGTGCTCGTCCACGACGCCGACGCCTACCGCCAGGTGCTGACCGGCCTGCCCCTCGACCGTACGGCCTCCGGGACGACGGGAGGCGCGGCGCGCTCGGCCCTGCGCGCGGCGGGCCACCGCGACGCCGGGGTGCTGTTCGACCAGGAGGGCGCGGGGCACCGGGCCGGGCGACGGGCCCTGGCCCAGGGGCTCGGCGCGGCCGGCGTCGAGGAACTGCGGGGCGTCTGGAGGCCGTTGCTCGCCCGACGGCTCGAACCGCTGGCCGAGGGTGGCGAGGTGGACCTCGTCGCACTCGCCGGCGAACTGTCGGGCACGGTCGTCTGCGCGCTGCTCGGGTGCGGGGCGCCTCCGGCCGCGGTGGCCGCCGCCGCTGCCGATCTGGCCGCCGCCTCCGTCCGCAGTGAGCTCCCCGGCCCCCGCCGGCCGGGCGCGCACGCCGCGTCGGCCCGTGCGACGCGGCGCCTGCGGCGACTGCTCGGTGAAGGGGACGGCGCACTGTCCGCGATGGTGGCGGTCGCCGCCGTCAACACGACCGTCGCGGCGCTGCCCCGGGCGGTGGCCTGGTGCGCGGACGCCGGTCTGTGGGACCAGGCGGCGGACGAACGGCTGCGCCTGCCCCTGGTGGACGAGTTGCTGAGGGTCACGGTCGCCTCACCGTTGCTGCCGCGGGTCGCCGCGGCGGACGGGGTGGTGGCCGGCTGCCCGGTGCGCTCGGGCGACCGTCTGCTGCTGGTCGCCCGCCACGCGGTGGACGCCCACCGCAGCGACCCCGACGCCGAGCGGCCCGCCGCCCCGGACCTGGCGCATCTCGTCTTCGGCGCCGGCCCACACACCTGCCCGGGGGCCCGACTCGCCCGCCTCCAACTGGCCGACGTGCTGGCGGTGTTGGCGGCACATCGCCCCGTCGTCGTCCGTGCGCTCGTGGACCGTGGCGCCGCTCTGCCCAGTTGGCGGAAACTGGTCGTCCGCTCCTCCGTGGAGGTGGCCCGATGACCCGCCGCCCGCGCATCGCGGTGACCGGCGCATCCGGCTTCTGCGGCGGCCACGTCGCGCGGGCCGCCGCGGCGCGGGGCGTCGACGTGGTGTGCCTGGGCCGCCGCCCGGGACCGGTCGGCGAGTTCCGCTTCTGGGACGCCGCATCGGGCCCGCCGGACCTGTCCGGCGTCGACCGGGTCGTGCACTGCGCGGCCGCGGTGGGCGACCCGGCGCCCGGTTCCGGCGCGGAGGCGCAGATGCAGGCGGTCAACGTGGACGGCACCGCACGGCTGCTGGCAGCGGCCGGGGACCTGCCCGTGGTGTGGGTGAGCAGCGCCAGCGTCTACGACCCGCGCCTCGACCGTGGCCTGGTCCGCGAGGACCATCCACGGACCGGGCACCTCAACGCGTACGGGCGCACCAAGGCGGCCGGTGAGGAACTCGCCCTCCGGGCGGGCGCCGTGGTGCTGCGTCCCCGTGCCGTGTACGGCCCGGGTGACACCCAGCTCCTGCCGCGCCTGCTGTCCCGGGTCAGGGCGGGCACGCTGCTGCTCCCGGGCCCGGACGTACGGCTGAGCCTCACGGCGGTCGAGAACCTGGCCGACGCGTGTCTCGCCGCGAACGGCTGGCCTCCCGGCGCGTACAACATCGCCGACCCCCAGCCGTACGCCCGGGACGCGGCCCTGCACGAGGTCCTGCGCGCCCACGGGGTGACGGCCCGTCTCCGGCATCTGCCCCTGGGCCTCGCGAAGGCGGCGGCCCGCACCGCGGAGGCCCTCGCACGCCGCGCCGGCACCGAGCCGGCACTCAGCCGCTACGCGGTGGACCAACTCGCCCACTCGGTCGTCCTGGACGTGTCCCGCGCCCGCGCCCAGGGCTGGATCCCCCGCCGATCCTTGAGCGACTACCTGTCGAGCCGCACCGATTGATGGGGGCCCGGCCCAGGCCGACGACGGCGCGACGCGGTGGTCGTTCCAACCTCGGGGGGCTGGGGCCGGGTTCTGCTTCACGGAATTGGGCAGCCCCCTGGAGGAACCAGGAAGCTCGGGCCCACATCCGGCCTACCGGGGTGTGCCCGTCCTCACTCCGCGTCCTCACCCCGCGGACTCAAGGTCGACCTCATGACCGGCTCCATCCAGTTGCACCCCACCGGGAGCGAACTCGTCGGCCCGGAGATCGCGATGCTCAACGGCGTTGACGATCAGCCCTGGATGGTCTGGCGGCCCGGAGCAGAGGCCCAGGGGAAGCTTCGGCCCCCGAGGCGCCCCAGAGACCCCAGAGTCGGGCAACCCGCACCAACAGCGCGCCCCCGAAAACCCGGAGGCCCAGGAGAACTCGTTCTCCGGACTCCCAGAAGGCTGCTCAGCCGGTCGTGGTCCATCTGTGGAACAGCAATCCGCTGGCCAGAACGCCTCGTGACCCCCACGATGGCGGCAGGCCGTCGGTCATTGAGACTCCACCGACCTCAGCGGGCCGGCTCAAATCCCCAAGGCATCATGAGCCGATACGAGCGGGAGGGGCCGGGATGAGCTGGGCAGCAGTGGGGTTCGATCTGGTCGTGGGAGCGGCGATGCTGGCGGTGGCCTGCAACGTCCAGGACTCCGCATGGCGGGTACATGGCTACCTCGCGGACAATGTCGGGGTGAACCGGCTGCTCACGCCGATTACGGTACAGCTCACCTGCGGCGTACTCGCAGCCGTCATGGCCGGCCAAGTCATCATCGCCTTGACGTAACCCGCAAGGCCCGAGGCGTGCCCGATCAGCCGGGGAACGAGCGGGGAAGTGCAGGGTCACCGACACACATGCCCAGGTCAGTCCCCCGCAGGTGGGCGGGCATCCGCATACGACGTCTTCCATCCAAGCGCGCTGGATCCGGTTGCCGCACGGGACTGCGGGGCGAGATGGCTTCGCCGCGCGTGACCGTGCCACTTCCTGAGGGTGCCGTCCTACTATCAGCCTCTGCTGGAGACTTGAAGAGACCGGGCTGGCTGTTGCGGTGTACCTCAGTGAGCTTCCGCCAACCTGAAGCTGCAGGTCAAAGGGCTGGTGGGACCGGCTCTGGCGGTGCTCACGCTACTCGTGGGCAGGAGTCCATCGAGAAGACCGTCTGACAGAGGTCGGGATTGTCTCCGAAACGGAGTCCGGGGCGGCGCTCTGGCGCGTGCTCCTGGGCTGGATGGCGCAGTCCGTCCCGCTGGCCGGCGCATGACATCCTCGACCAGTGCTCCTGAACGATCTCTCCAGCAGTGTCGACCTCCGCCCAGTGCGCTATCAGTTCGCCACGGTGGGGGGCGACTCGTACGACGACAACTGGCTGGTCATTGACGGCACGGTGATGACTCCTGAGGGAAACTGGTCCTTCGCCGATCCGTGTCTGCTCACCGATGAGGCCCGCCAGGTGTCCGCCTGGTTGCGCGCGGTGGCCGCGGGGACGGTGGACGTCACCGAACCAGATGCCGAAGGTGAGCTGTCGCCGGACACGTGGTTCATCGAGCCGGTCGTGGCTTTCAGCCTCGCCAATCGAAGCGAGGACGGGGCGGCGGTGATTCGCGTTCATCTGTCCCTCGAGGCGGCACCCCCGTGGCAACAGGGTGATGACGGGGCTGACATCTACCAGTACGTTGTGGAGGTCAGGTTGGACGCCCCAGCGCTGCTTTACGCAGCTGACCAGTGGGACCTCTCTCTGGCTCCTCTTCCACCCCGCTGATCCAGCCACCTGGCGAGACCGGACTCCACCGGCGGAGCATTAACCTGCACGCCATGGACTCTCCCGCCCGGCCTGACGGCCCTCTGTCCGACCTGGAGTTTGATCAGTTTCGCGACCTCCTCCGCCGGTACTGCGTACACGAACTCGACCAGTGGGAGAGCTTGCAGACCGAAACACCGTATGGCCCTGTGTACGTGCTGTTCGCACGCTCCCTGCCGCCCGATACCTCTCCGGAGGCGTACAGACCGTTCTGACCCACCTACGTGCGAACCACCGTCACTACTTCATCAGCGCGGGCTGGTGCGCGGACAATGGTGGAGTCGACAGAGATGTCCCAGTCGATCTCGCCTGCTGCATCCGCTGCGGCCTGGACCTGCTGGAGCAGACGCTTCCAGGTCCCGTCGGCCGACCACAGGCGGTGGCGTTCAAAGACGGTCTTCCACGGTCCGAATCTCTGGGGCAGGTCACACCACTGCACCCCGGTCCGTACCCGGTGCAGAATCCCGTCGATCACCTGCCGGTGATCCCGTCATCTGCCACAACGCCTATTGCTGACCGGCACGAACGGCCGCAGACGTTACCACTTGGCATCCGTCAGATCGCCCCGCCCCATGCTCACATCAACGACTCGGGAACTGGGGCTGTCACGTGGGCACGACACCTGCGTGCTGGGCGCTCCCTGGCCTGGAGAGGAACACCCGTCGGGTTTGCCGCTCGATTTCCGCGACGACGACAGCGATCTCCTCCCCGACCTCGAAGTCCTCTCCCGGACTTGCCGCAGGCCGGCCGTGGACCTCTCTGAAGGGGACCAGACCGAAAACCCCGTCCCCAAGGTCGACGAAGATGCCGATGGGAAGCACCTTCTCAACCGTCCCACGGAGTTCCTGGCCCATCACTGTGCGGTCGGCGAAAGCCTTGAGGGGGTCGGGCTTCAGTGCCTTCAGAGACAGTCTGGCCTCCGCGTTGAAGGTGTCGAACTGGAGGAACTCGCACGAGATTCGCTGCCCTACTTGGACAACATCGGTGGGAGCATCGATGTGCCGCCACGACAGTTCGGGGATGACGATGAACCCGACACCGGGCAGGGTGGGATGGCCAGGCCCGTCGTCCAGGGCTACGAAGACCCCGAACCGTTCGATCGCCGCGACGGTGCCGGACAGGATGTCGCCGCGGTGCAGGGACTCCAGGAACGCCCAGAGTTCCGGGCTCTCAGACTGCCAATCCATATCCGCCACCCTGGCACACGACCTCATGCGCCAGCCATGTCCTCAGGCTGAAGCGACCGTCCGCAGTCCCGCCGTGCCTCAGCCGCCGACACCTTGATCGCCCGGACAAGTCCACGGCCTTCCGGGCATGCCCTCACTGCTCGACGAAGCCGGCACTAGGTGCGCGTGAGGCTGACCTCCGCAGGTGGCATCAGTCGTGCTGGACGCCAGCACACTTGCAGGCCCCTGCATGGGCCACATCACCGCCGAACTACACGGCCCAACCGAACGCCGATCGAACGTGCAAAAGCGAGTGTCGGCGGTTCGGATCCTGCCGGAGCACGAGGCAACAACCATCTCTAGGTGCCTTCTTGTGGCGGCGTGACAGATTGTGCCACTCGTGACTACACCCGCCGGCGCAGTACAGCGTTCGTCTGCGGGTGTCCGCGATGCTGAAGAGGGCGACGAGCAGGCGAAATGACTTCGTGAGTTCATAGGCCGGAAGGTCTTCCATCCCGAAGCGCCACTTCGTGAGCATCACCGCAGGGGTGTGGGTGGGCCGGATGCCAGAGAGAGCGATGCTCTCTGGCACATCCTCCTCGCGTGCGCGGGCCTGCCCGCAGAACAGCACCAGAGCGTGCAGGGTCTTCCGCTGGTCGCCCTCCGGCAGGCTCTCGAACCACTCGACGCCCTCAGCCGTCGATCGCAGCCCTTGCGCGAGTTCATTCAGGATCACCTCGTGTGCGTACAGCAAAGCCTCCACCCCCATGCGATTTTGGCCGACGGTACGCCTACGATGCCTGTGGGCGGCAGGTATTGCGTGTTCGACGTGCCCCTCCCTGCCCGTTTCGGTGCCCGACAGGTGTGTAACCAGCTCAACAGCGGTTGGCCGGAGGGGCATCACGGGTGACCTTGGCCCATTGAGCAGTGTGCATCGTGAAGTTGCAGGTCACGGCTCTGGTGTGTCCGGAGTTCTCCATGCTCGGGCTGGTCGCGGGCGGATGCCGTCCGTAAGGATCGTCAGCCCTCGGGAGACTTCGCGGTTCGTCAGGACCAGCAGGGCCTCCACCAGGACAGTCGCCCACTTCGGGTCGGTTCGGACCTTCCCCAGGACCCGCCAGTTCTGCAGGTGCGCGAAGCTGTACTCGACCGGCGCCCGGATCGCGGCGGCGCCTTGTCGGACCGTTGCTGTCATCGGGTCAGGGGCCGGTTTCGGGGGCCTTGTAGCCGGTGATCACGATCGGGTCGGCGTCCGGGCCGCTGTCGTCGAGACCGACGAAGGCCAGGTCGGCGATGGCACCTAGCCGGGCCGCCCGCAGTTGCGGTGAGCTCGTCGAGCCGGCAGGCGGTGATCTCCGAGGACCGTCGGGGGAGGGCCGCCGATTACCGCTGAAATCTCTACCGGGACCCTGACCGCTCTACCGGGACCCTGACCGCTCGGCGCGGCTTCTGGAAGAATCTGGACTCGTGACTGAGACAGAAGTGGCACTGCTTGTCGCAGCCATCGGCGCCGGAGCCGCGATAATCGCGGGCATGATGGCGCATAGCGCAACGATGCGGCAACCAGAGAAGAGTTTCAGTGCCCAGAGAGAGCAGGCCCTTTGGGCACACCGCCGAGATTTATACACGCAATTCCTGCTCACGGCGAAAGAGTACATTCGACTGTACGACCGTACGGGCGGCAGGTATGAGGGAATTCCTGCCAGCATTGAAAGGCTGGAGGATCTTTATTCACAGATGGAGCTTGAATCTACAAGTAGAGAAATCCTGTCCATGGCGAGAAGCATCATCGAACACTTTCGGGAAATTAGATCGCTCGCGAGTACCTACGAAAGGGAGACCGACCCGCCCTATGTTGACACGTTACGAACTCGTTTGCGCGACGAAAATAGCGACCTTAGGAACAGTGTGAGATTTATGCAAAGCGCGGTGCATTCCGAATTAGATCGATAGGCGTGGTAGTGAGACCCATGTACCGTGATTCCCGCAGATTCTGGTGATCGTACCGTCCGGCGACGGCTCGGTGCAGGCCAGGGCGGTGGGCGAGGAAGTCGGCCACACCTTCCTCGACATGGCCACGGGCGAGGAGCTCGTCTCCTACGGCCTCGACGGGGTCTACGGCGCCGTCCGTTCGCCCGCAGCGGTTCCGGCTTCCCGCCGCACCGCCGCCCCCCAAGCCCGTGGACGTGGCGTTCAGACGTCACGACTCCAGGAGTCACGACGCGCGTTCGGGGTTGCACGGCTGTTCGGGAGTCTCGGCGCGGCCGGTATGGCCGTCGTTGACCGATCCGGCTAGAGCTACCGAGCAGAAGGCGTGCCGGATCCATGCCCGACAGGCCGGTGTGCCACGGTCAACAGCGGGTGCCAGGGAGGGCTCAAAGCTTTGGCCTGGCACCCGTTGCCGCTGGTCGGCTCGCCAACTACGTCCAGAAGCGCGGTGATTCCCAAGCTGAGCGCGGGTCGAACCCCGTATTGCGCTCCACCCAGAAGGCCCCAGGTCAACGGACCGGGGCCTTCTGCGTGATACCTGGCCCCGTCCAGGCATCCCGTGCCGCATGCGAGCCGGATGTTCGGTCATCCCCTCTCCACCACGCCGCTGCCGGACCAGCGTCGGGCCGGCCGGCCGCGGCGTCGCCGGGCTGTCGCGACGCGCCGGCGACAAGGGCACCGGCGTCGTCCCGACCGCCTGGCAGGCGGGCAGGCGGTGCCGGTGGACCCCCGCCTCAACGTCCTGACGTGCACCAACGGCTCCGGAACAGGGGCGCGCGCGGACAGCTGCCGAGCCCTCGGTAAGATACGTACATGCATGTATGTGAGGACGGACCAAGCCGGTCAGGCGGAGGGGACCCCCCGAGCCCACGTCGTTCCACGCAGGCCGAGCGCCGGGAACGCACGCGCAATGCGCTTCTGGAGTCGGCCGCTCGGGGGCTGTCCCGTTACGGCTACAGCAACCTCGTGCTCGAGCAGGTGGCCAGAGAGGCCGGATACACGCGGGGCGCGCTCTACCACCAGTTCAAGGACAAGCAGGACCTGGCGCTGGCCGCACTCCAGTGGGTTCTGGACACCTGGGAGCAGGAGGTCGGCCGCCAGGTCGAGCAGGAGTCGGATCCGGTCGCGGCGCTGCTCACGCTCGCGCGCGCCCACACCGTCTTCTGCCGTCGCGACATCGCCCGCGTGGCGATGGCGCTGCGCCTGGAGTTCTCCGGGCAGGACCATCCGATCGCGCACGAGGTGGAGAAGGGCTACCACGCGCTCACCGGCACCTGCGTCGGCTTCGTCGAGGCCGGACGCGAGGCGGGGTCAATTCCCGACGGACCCCCGGCCAGGGACGTCGCACTCGCCTACATCGGCGCGATCGAAGGCACGTCCATCGCTCTGGCCGGCCAAGTCCCGCAAGACGCGGCGCTCGTGGCCGCAGCCGCTGCCGGCGCCCTCGGGCTCGATCCCCGTGCCATGTACCCCTCGTACGCCGCCGCACCGAAGGAGACACACTCGTGAAGCTCCCCGACACCGCGCACACGTCCCGCCCGTGGCGGATACACGAGATCGCGGACGACTTCCGCCTCTACGACGTCTGGGCACTGCCGACACCCGGCGGCCCCGACGACTTCCCGCGACTGGTGCGGAACATGTCCGTGGGAGACACCTCGGACAATCCCTCGCGGGTTGCCCGCACGCTCTTCGCGATCCGCTGGAAGCTCGGGAAGCTGCTCGGCTGGGACAATCCGAAGTCGGGGGTGGGCTCCCGGGTTCCGACCTTGCGTGACCGGCTGCCACAGGATCTGCGCGACGGCCGGACCGGGCCGGAGTTCGACCTCCTGCCCTTCACGTCGGTCTACCTGACGGACGACGAGTGGGCGGCGGAAATGGCCAACCGGACCATGCACGGGGTGATGCACCTGAGCTGGGTCCCGGACGGCTCCGGTGGTTACCGCGGTCAGATGGCCGTGCTGGTGAAGCCCAACGGGCTGTTCGGCAAGGCGTACATGGCGGCGATCGCGCCCTTCCGGCACCTGCTCGTCTACCCGCCGCTGATGCGCGGTATCGGGCGCGAATGGCTCGAGTCGGCGCCGCAGCCGTGACGCCCCACCGCCGGGCAGGGGGCAGAAGGCGGCGGCCGGGCCCGGCGCGTGCGCCGGCTCAGCCCGCCGGCTTCTTCGCGCGGCTCGGCTGCACCCGCTTCGGCTCCCCCGGCATCTTCGGATAGTCCGGCGGATACGGCAGGTCGCTCAGCCCGTGGTCGCGCTCGTCCTTGCGCGACAGCTCCAGCAGGCTGTCCAGCGAGAACGCGTGGTCGTCCATGTCGGCGTGCACGTCCCCCAGTTCGGCGAACCGCCCGGGCATCGTGGCGAGGTCGAAGTCCAAGGGCGACACGTCCTCGAGTTCGTCCCAGCGCAGCGGGGCGGACACGAGCGCCTTCGGGTTCGGGCGTACGGAGTACGCGGACGCGATCGTGCGGTCGCGGGCGGTCTGGTTGTAGTCGACGAAGATCCGCTCGCCGCGCTCCTCCTTCCACCAGGCCGTGGTGACCCGGCCCGGCATCCGCCGCTCCAGCTCTCTGGCCGCGGCGATGGCGGCGCGGCGCACTCCGGTGAACTCCCAGCGGGGTTCGATCGGCACGAAGACGTGGACGCCGCGGCCCCCCGAGGTCTTGGGCCAGCCGCGCAGGCCGTGCTCCTCCAGCAGGGGGCGCAGTTCGAGGGCGGCCTTGACGGCGTCCTTGAAGTCGGTGCCGGGCTGCGGGTCAAGGTCGATGCGCAGCTCGTCGGGGTGGTCGACGGCGTTCCTGCGCACGGGCCACGGATGGAACGGCAGCGTGCCGAGGTTGGCGGCCCAGATCACGGCGGCGACCTCGGTGGGGCAGATCTCGTCCGCGGTGCGACCGCTGGGGAAGGAGATGTGGGCGGTCGGGATCCAGTCGGGGAGGTACTTGGGGGCGCGCTTCTGGAAGAAGGACTCGCCCTCCACACCCTCCGGGTAGCGTTCGAGGGTGGTGGGCCGGTCGCGCAGCGCGCGCAGGATGCCGGGCCCGACGGACAGGTAGTACTGGGCCACGTCCAGCTTGGTGAAGCCCCGCGCGGGGAAGTAGATCTTGTCCGGATTGGACAGCCGTACGGTCCGCCCGCCTGCTTCCAGTTCCACCGCTGCACCCATGTGGGCCACGGTAGGCCGAGCACGGTTATGCCGCATATCGGGCAGAATCGACCTATGGATCTGCCCGTGATGCCGCCCGTGAAGCCGATGCTCGCCAAGGCCGTCAAGAAGATTCCGCCGGGAATGCACTACGAGGCCAAATGGGACGGCTTCCGGGCGATCGTGCACCGTGACGGCGACGAGCTGGTCATCGGATCCCGCACCGGCAAGCCGCTCACCAGGTACTTCCCGGAGCTGGTGGCCTCGCTCTCGGACAATCTGCCCGCGCGCTGCGTCATCGACGGGGAGATCGTCATCGCGCACGAAGGGCGGCTGGACTTCGACCGGCTCACGGAGCGTATCCACCCCGCGGACTCCCGGGTGCGGATGCTCGCCGAGCGGACACCGGCCAGCTTCGTCGCCTTCGACGTGCTCGCGCTGGGCGACGAGTCGCTCATGGACGCCCCGTTCAGGGCCCGCCGGGAACGGCTCGAGGAGGCCCTCGCGAACACCCGGCCGCCGGTCCACCTCACGCCGACGACCACCGACACCGAGGTCGCGCAGCAGTGGTTCGACCAGTACGAGGGGGCGGGGCTCGACGGGGTCGTCGCCAAGCCGCTGGACCTGCCGTACCGGCCGGACACCCGGCTGATGTACAAGGTCAAGCACGAGCGCACCGCCGATGTCGTCGTCGCCGGCTACCGCTTCCACAAGAGCGGCCCGGTCGTGGGTTCGCTGCTGCTCGGGTTGTTCGACGACTCGGGGTCGCTCCAGCACGTCGGCGTCTGCGCGGCGTTCTCGATGAAGCGGCGCGAGGAGCTGGTGGCGGAGCTGGAGCCGCTGCTGATGGACCCGGTGGACGGTCATCCGTGGGCCGCGTGGGCGGAGGAGAGCGCCCATGCGAGCGCCCGGCTGCCCGGCGCGCCGAGCCGCTGGTCGGGCAAGAAGGACCTGTCCTGGGTGGCTTTGCGGCCCGAGCGGGTGGTGGAGGTGGCCTACGACCACATGGAGGGCGACCGTTTCCGGCACACCGCGCAGTTCCGGCGGTGGCGCCCGGACCGGGACCCCTCCAGTTGCACGTACGCGCAACTGGAGGAGCCGGTGAGCTACGACCTGGCCCAGGTGCTGCCGCCGTCAGGCGGGTGAGCAGGGGTCGTCGCCGGGAGCCGGGCCGTCGCTCGGGCCGGGCGGCGGTGTGACGGGCGGAGCCGGTGACTCGCCCGGCGGCTCGGACGGCGACGGGGACTGCGTGGGGCAGTCCGGGTCGGAGGGACCGGGGTCGGGTGACGGATCGGGGGACGGGTCCGGTGAGGGGTCGGGGCTCGGGTCCGGGGAGGGATCCGGCGACGGGTCCGGCGAGGGGTCGGGCGACGGATCCGGGCCGGGCACGCTCGGACGCGGCCGGGGAGCGGGGTCTCGGGTCGGCGTGGGCACCGGGGCGGGCGGACCGCCCGGCGGCCCGATGATGATCTCGCCACCGCCCTCTCCCCCGTCGTCGCCGCCGTCGCCGACGGGCCGCTCGGCCGGTGTGCCGCCGCCGGCGCCCGGGCTGGTGGGGAGCACCCCCCCGGCCGTCCGCCACCGGATGGACACCCTTGCGGTAGAAGTCGAGCCAGGCGAGCACCGTCCGCAGATATTCCCGCGAGTGGTTGTAGCTGAGGATCGCCCGGTCGAGATGGGCCTTGACCGCGAGGCTCCGCTCGCCCGCACAGAGATAGCGGCCGGCGGCGAGCGCGGCGTCGTGGATGTTGTTGGGGTCCCTGCGGCCGTCGCCGTTCGCGTCCTGACCCCAGTTCGCCCAGGTGGACGGTATGAACTGCATCGGCCCCACCGCACGGTCGTACCGGATGTCGCCGTCCCAGGCGCCGTTGTCGGTGTCGGCGATGTGCGCGAAGCCGTTGCCGTCGAGGACCGGGCCCAGGATCGGCGAGAGCGTGGTGCCTGCGGCGTCGACACGGCCGCCGGAGGCCTGCCCGGACTCCACCTTGCCGATGGCGGCGAGCAGTTGCCACGGCAGCCGGCAGCCGGGATCGCTGCGCCCGATCCGGGCCTCGGCGCCGCGGTAGGCGGCGAGGACGGTGGCGGGGATGCCCGACTCGGCGCGGACCGGGTCCACCTGTACGGCCGGTCCGGAGCCGGGTACCGGCGCGGGCGGGACCGGCACGGGCAGCGGCGGCAGCTCCACGTGGTACGAGTCGTCGTTGGGTGTGACCGGCCAGGTACCGGCGTCCGCAGCGCTGTTCCCGTCCGCGGTCGGAAGGGGCGGTACGAGTCCGGGCGCCTGCGAGGCGGTGAGCGCCGTCATGGCGGCGACGGCCGCCGCGGTCCCGGCCAGTCCCCGCCGCAGCCGCCTCCTGCCGGGCCTCATGAGCCGGACCCGAAGGTGTCGATGCCGGCGATGCGCCAGGTGCCGTCCTCGTGAACGGCGTCCACGGCGAGCATGGCGGCGGCGTACGTCGTCTCTTCCTTGGCCGCGGTGCGCGTGTTGCTCTGGTCGGCGTAGACGAGGACACGGGCCCGGTCCTTGGCGATCTGTTCCACGCCGCTCGCGGTGACGGTGGTGGTCAGCACCAGCTTCTGCTTCGGGCCTTCCTTGACGACGGTCGCGAGCATCTCGCCGTGCTGCTGGACCGCGCGGCCGGTCAGGTGGGTCTTCGCGGCCTGGTCGAGGGCGCCCGCGTCGGCGAAGTTGTAGGAGAAGACGGCTTCGACGGCCGTGGTGACCTGTCCCTTGACCTCGCTGGTGCGGGCGATGTCGGTGAGGGCCGTGTTGCGCGCGGCGGGCCGGTCGCGCAGGTCGGCCGCGCGATCGGCGGCGAAGGCGGCGAAGCCGCCGAGGAGGAGGGTCAGCACGGCGAGGACGGCCGGCGGTCCGGCGCGGCGGGCCCGCGCCCCGCGCGAGGGGCTTCCGCCGTCCGGTTCCGCACGGCCGGGTGTCCCCTTCACGGCGGCGCGTGCCTTGCCGGGTGTCCCTTTCACCGCGGCGGGTGCCTTGCCAAGTGACCCTTTCACGGCGGCGGTTGTCCTGCTCTGGGCCCGTTTGCCGCCCGCCCGGCCGGCGTCGCGGGCGGGGGCCCGCTCCCGGTCCTGGTCCGACGTCGTCGCATCGCCGGACGGCGGCGCGGCCGTGGGGCCGGCGGTGCGCGAGGCGGCGCCGGCAAGCCGGCGCTGTCTGTTGATGAGGTGCCGGGTCGTCGACATGTCGGGAGTCCTCTCGGTGGTTACTCGGCCGCGGTGTTGCCGACGGGTGCCTGACCGAGCGCGCTGAGCTTCCATCCCTGCGGTGTGCGGGTCAGCTCGCCGAGCATCCGGCTCTCCTTGCGGGCCGGTTCGCCCTTGGGAGCGGTCACCGTGATCCGCAGGGCGACCATCACGCTCGCGCGGCCGGCCCTGTCGTCGAGTTCCGTCACCGCCGCTGAGAGCACCTTGGCGCTGGTGACCGTCTTCGCCTCCTGGATCTGCCGCTCGAACTCGCGGCGGCCGTCGACGAGTTGCCGGTGGAGGTCGCCGGTGGCGGAGTCCTCCCAGGTGTCGAGGCCGCCCTTGAGGTCCCGGTGGTCGAGGGTGTTCATGTTCTGTACGGCCTGCCGGCCGGCGGCCAGGGCCTCGTCGCGTTGCTGCGCGAAGGCCAGGGAGTCGTCGTGCGCGGCCCCGTACCAGGACCAGCCTCCCCAGCCGGCGAACGCCGCCGCCACGACGGTCAGCGCCAGAGCCGCCGCGACCACCGGGTTCCTCGTCGTCCGTGCCATGTGCCCCTCTTCCTTCCCTGTCGGTGCACCGCTGCCGGGGTGCACCGCTGCCGGGTCCACCGCTGTCGTGCCGCTCCCGGGTGTCACCGGGACGTGATGTCGAGGATCCGCCAGTGCCCGTCGCCGAGTTCGGCCGTGACGGACAGCTGGGCGGGGGCGGTCGCGGGTGCTCCGCCCTGCCGCTGGGAGACCTGGTCGAGGAAGACCAGGAGCTGTGCGCTGCTGCCGTTCAGCCGGGTCACCCCGGCGCGTACGACATGGGTGGTGAGCGTGAGCTTCTGTTCGGCGGCGCGCTTCTCGACCTGGCCGAACAGCTCCGCGTACTGGCGGGCCGCCTTGCCGGCGAGGAGTTGGCGCGCCGCCTCTCGGGTGGCTCCGGTGTCCCCGGGGGTGTAGGAGAAGACGGACGTCAGCGCGTTGCTGACGTCGCCGGTGACGCGTGCGGTGGCTTCGGTGTCGGTGAGCGCCAGGTTGTCCGCGGAGGGGGCTCCGGTCAGCTGCCCCGCCTTCAGCAGGAACAGCGACCCGCCGGTCAGCAGCGCGAGCACCAGTGCGGCGACCGCCGGGGCCCGCCAGCGGCGGTGTCCGGCCGGGCGGGCACCGGCGGACGGCCCGGCCGGAGGTTCGCTGTTCCGCGCGGGCCGGTGGCCCGGCCCGGGCACCGCCGTGGTGACGTCCTCGCTGGTGCTCATGACCGCTCCCGCCTCGTCGCCTCGCATGTCACACCCCGCCGACCGGGACCGCCGCCAGGGACCGGACCTTCCAGCCGTCGGCGGTGCGGGCCAAGGTCGCTTCCAGACGCTTGCGCTCGGTGTCCGGCGGCCCGCCGCCGGCCGTGTCCGTCTCCACCTCGACGGTGGCGATCAGCTCGGCGGTACCGGTCCGGTCGTCCAGCACGGTCAGGGCCGCGTCGGTGATCCGGGCACGCGCCGTCGGGCCCGCCTTGGTCTTCGCCTCCCGCAGTTCCTCGCGCAGCGGTCCGGTGGAGGCGTCCAGCCATCGCCGGAGCGCCGCTTCGGGCTTTCGGCCGTCGAAGCCGGTGAGGGTCTCGACGTGCCGCTTCCCGTCGTGGAGGGCAGCGTCGCGGGAGGCGGCGAAGGCCAGGGACTCGTCGCCCTCGGCCTGCGTACAGCTCCAGGCGCCGAACGCGCAGAACAGCAGGGCCAGTACGACGGAGGTCCGGGCGGCGAGCGCCGCTCCGCCTGTCCTCATGGCGCGACCTCCAGGCCCAGCAGACCGCTCATGCCGGAGGCCGAGCCGGTCACCGGCGGCAGGCCGAGCGCCCCCGGCAGCGTCGCCGTTCTGTCGCCGCCGCCGGTGCCCGTACCGGACGCCGATGACGCGGTGCCGGGCCGTGCGGGATCGGGCACCGGGCCGCCGGTGGGCGCGTTGGCGCTGCCGCGGACGTTCTTGCCGCTGCTGGGCGGTGAGGTGCAGCGCGCGGCGGTGTCGACGGCCGTGGCGGGCGAGGTGTCGAGGCCGTTGCGGTAGACGGTGGAGCCGTATCCGTCGGTGCACGGCAGCGGCTCGAAGAAGGTGACCGACATGCCGAACCGTGCCCCCTCGCCGGTGACGGCGGTGGCTCCGGCGGCGGCGACAGCCGGCAGTTTCACCAGGAGTTCCTCGATGCCGTTCTGCCGGGTGACGGCGACCTCGGCGGTGGTGAGGAGGTTGGCCACGACGACGCCGAAGGCCGGGTCGAGGTCGCGGAGCAGTCCGCTGATCTGTCCTGCGGCGCCGGGTGCGGCGGCGATGAGCTCGCGCAGGTCGGTGTCCGAGCCCTTCAGTTTGGCCGCGAGTTCCCTGGCGCCGCCCGCGAAGTCCTTGAGCGCCCTGCCGTGTTCGATCTGGGTGCGTAGTACGGTCTCCCCTTCGATCATCAGCCGGGTGTTGACGGGCAGTGCCTCGTCGGCGGCGACGACGAACTCGTTGCCGTTGTCGAGCAGCACCTGGAGGTCGTCGCCGCGGCCGTTCAGTGCCGTGCCGAACTCGTCGACGACGGTGCGCAGGGACTCCAGGTCGACCGAGGAGGCGAGGTCGTCGACGCCGGTGAGGACGTCGGTGACGGGTGCGGGCAGGCGGGTGGAGGCGCGGGCGATGACCGAGCCGTCCTCCAGGTAGGGGGCGTCGTCGCTCGCGGGCCGCAGGTCGATGTACTGCTCTCCGACGGCCGAGAGGTTGGCGACGACCGCTTCGAGGTCGGCGGGGATGCGCGGGGCGTCGTCCTTGATCCGCAACTCGGCCTCGACGCCGTCCGGAGTGAGCTCGATGTCGCCGACCCGTCCGACGGACACTCCCCGGTAGGTCACGTTGGAGTGGGTGAACAGGCCTCCGGTCTGTGCCAGTTCGACCTTGACGGTGTAGTGGTCGCGCATGCCGACGAGGTGGCCGAGGTCGGCGTAGCGGACGCCCACGAAGCCCAGGACCAGGACGGCGATGACCAGGAACGCGACGTTCTTCAGGCGGATGGCGGTCGTGATCATCAGCGGGTCCCTCCGCCCTGCCCGGTGGTGCCGGTGACCGCGGGGAGCGGCAGGGGCGCGGTGCCCCTGGTCCGCGCGGCGGCCGGCTCCTCGTCGTCGGGCACGAACTCGGGGATGATCGTCGTGCCGGGTGCGGCCGTCACATCGAGGTAGACGTTGAGGTAGTCGCCCTTCACGCCGCGCAGCACCTCGTCGGTGAACGGGTAGGTGAGCAGCACCTGGAGGGAGTCGGGCAGGTCCTGGCCGGAGTCGGCGAGCGCCTTGAGGGTCGGCGCGAGGGCTTTGAGGCTCGCGATGGTGTCGGCCTTGGACTTGTCGATGGTGTCGACGGCGACCGTGGACAGGGTGCCCAGCGCCCGCAGCATCGTGAGCAGCGAACCGCGCTGTTCCTCCAGCACCTTCAGCCCCGGGCTCAGACCGGTGAGGACGGTGCCGACCTGCTGTTTGCGGGTGGCGAGGGTGGCGGCGAGCCGGTTCACCCCGTCGAGGGCGGCGGTGATGTTCTCCTTGTTGTCGTCGAGGCTGGTGACGAGCGTGTCGAGTCGCTTCAGCAGGGAGCGGACCTTCGGTTCACGGCCGCCGATCGCCTTGTTGAGCTCGGTGGCGATGGTCTTGATCTGGTTGACGCCGCCGCCGTTGAGCAGCAGCGACAGAGCGCCGAAGACCTCTTCCACCTCGGGGTTGCGGTTGGTGCGGCTCATCGGGATGGCGGCGCCGTCGGCGAGGGCGCCCTGTGCGGCCGCGGCCTTGGCGGGCGGGGTGAGCTGGATGTACTTCTCGCCGAGGAGGCTGGACTGTTCCAGGTGGGCGTAGGCGTTGGCGGGCAGCTTCACGTCTCCGGCGACCCTCATGGTGACCTTCGCGGACCAGTCGTCCCGGTTGAGCGTGATCTTGGTGACCCGGCCGACGGCGACGTCGTTCACCTTCACCGACGACTGGGGGACGAGGCTGAGCACATCGGCGAACTCGGCGGTGATCTCGTACGGGTCGCTGCCGAGGTCGGCCCCGCCGGGCAGGGGCAGTTGCTCGATGCCGGAGAACTCGGGCACCGAGCAGCCGGCCGCCGACAGGGTGAGGCCGAGCGTCAGCGCGAGGACGGCGGCGCCATGCCGGCGGGCTCGCGCGTCGGCGGGACGGGCAGCGGCGGGCGGGGCGTCAGCGGGGCGGGCGGCAGCGGGGCCGGCGACCGTGCCGGTCCGGACGGTTCGGGCGCGGTTCAACGGGAGTCCCCCTTCCGGTTCTCGGGGGTGCCGTAGACCGTGCCGACCGGCGGCAGCGGCAGGGCGGGCAGCGCCTCGCGCCGTGAGCCGTCCACCGGCACGAGTCCGGCCGTGGACACGGTGTCGGGCGGGACGGTGATCTCGGGGCCGTAGCTGAGTTCGTTGATGTCGGCCCGGCCGTTGAGGGTGCGGTTCACCGGGTCGTAGGCGTTCAGCGCGTTGCCGGCGGCGAGCGGGGCGGTGTCCATGGCCTCGGCGAGGGACGCCCGCTGGTCGACCAGGGTCCGGGTCAGCGGTACGAGCGCGTCGACGTTCTTCTTCAGGCTGCCGCGGTTGTCCTGGATGAAGCCCTTCACCTGGCCGAGCGCCGTGCCGAGTTCCTTGAGCGCGGCGCCCAGGTTCTCCTTGTCGTCGGCCAGGAACCCGGTGACGGAGGCCAGTTGCTTCTCCGCCTTGGCGACGTTGCCGTCGTTCTTCTTCAGCATGGCGGTGAAGGACTGGAGGTAGGAGAGGGTGGCGAACAGGTCGCCGCTGCTGCCGTCGAGTGTCTTGGCGGCCTTGCCGAACTGCTCGATGGAGTCGCCGATGGCCTTGCCGTTGCCCTCGAGGTTGGCCGCGCCGGTGTCGAGGAGGCCGGCGAGCGCGCCGTCGGCGTTGGCTCCGTCGGGGCCGAGGGCCGTGCTGAGTTCGGTGATCGACGCGTACAGCTGGTCGACCTCGAGGGGCATCGCGTTCCTCTCGGCGGGAAGCACGGCGCCGTCCTGGATCCGTTCGCCGCCGGTGTACGCGGGGGCGAGCTGGATGTAGCGGTCGGCGACGACGCTCGGTGCCACGACGACGGCGTGCGCGTCCTTCGGGACGGGGACGTCCTCGTCGAGCAGCAGGGTGACCCTCACCCGGTCGCCCTCGGGCCGCACGCTGTCCACGGTGCCGACCTTCACTCCGAGGACGCGCAGGTCGGATCCTTCGTAGACGCCGGTGGCCCGTTCGAAGTAGGCGGTGATGCGGGTCGTTCCTGCTTCCTTCAGGGCCATGGCCCCGGACGTCCCGGCGACGGCCACGACGGCGAGGCCCGCGCCGATGCCCACGATGCGCTTGAGGTTCACGATCCTCCGCCCTTCGCGGTCGGCTTCGGGGGCATGCAGCCGGTGGCCGGTGGTGTGCCGGCCGGGAGGTAGTTCTTGGGGACGAGGCCGCAGACGTAGGTGTCGAACCAGCGCCCGTTTCCGAGGGTGTTGCCGACGAGCCGGTAGTACGGCCCGGCGAGGGCGAGGGTCCGGTCGAGCTGCTTCCGGTTCTGCAGCAGGACGGCGGTGACCTTGCCGAGCGCGTCGAGGGTCGGTTTCAGCTGCCGTTTGTTGTCCTGGACGACTCCGCCGAGCTGGATGCCGAGGCTCTTGGTGCCGGTGAGCAGCGCGTGGATGGCGTCGCGCCGGGCCCTGATCTCGCCGAGGAGGTCGTTGCCGTCCTCGAGCAGCAGCTCGAAGCTGCTCTTCTTCCCGTCGAGGGTCTTGGTGAGCTGCTTGCTGCCTTTGAGCAGTTCGGCGAGCTGCGCGTCTCGTTCGGACACGGATCTCGACAGGGCGGAGAGCCCGGTCGCCGCGTTGCGGACGTTCGGCGGGGAGTCCTTGAACGTGTCGGTGATCGTCCGGAAGCTCTCGGCGAGTTTCTCCGTGTCGATCTTCCCGATGGTCTCGCCGAGCCCGTTGAAGGCCTGGGTGACGTCGAACGGGGAGGTGGTGCGGCTGCTGGGGATGGGTTCGGCGGGGTCCTGGGTGCGGGTGCCGAGCGGGTCGACGGCGAGGTACTTGTCGCCGAGGAGGGTCTTGATGGCGATGGCCACGGTGCTGGAGTTGCCGATCCAGGCGTCCTTCACCGAGAAGTCGACCCTGACCCTGGCCCCGGCAAGGGCCACAGCGGTGACTTCGCCGACCTTGACGCCGGCGATGCGCACCTCGTCGCCCTCGTCGAGCCCGGCCGCCTCCGTGAAGTCGGCTCTGTAGGTGGTGCCGCCGCCGACGAAGGGCAGGGCGTCCGCCTTGTACGCGGTGATGCCGAGCAGGGCGAGGACGAGCAGGCCGACGAGGGCGACGGCGACGGGGCTGCGTTCCTCCACCGACCGCGGGCGGAAGCGGAAGCTTTTCATCCGCGACACCTCGACTCGGTGATCCCGATGCCGGTGGGCGGCGGGCTGCCGTCCCACGTGGCGACGTCCCTGACCTTCGCTTCGCAGAGGTAGAGGTTCAGCCACGATCCGTAGGAGGCCAGGCGGGTGATGGCCTGCATCTTGGCGGGAGTCCGCTGAAGGAACTCCTCGACGCGGGGCGAGCCCTTGTCCAGCTCCCGGGACAGGCGGCCCAGCTCCGCGATGTCCTTCTTGAGGGGTTGCCGGCCGTCCTTCAGGAGGTCGGCGGTGACGGTGGTGAGGTCTGCCATGGCCGCGACGGCCTCCCCGAGAGGTTTGCGGTCGCCGGAGAATCCGCTGACCAGCTTCTGGAGGGTGACCACGAGTTCGTCGAAGCCGGCCTCGCGGTCGTTGACGGT
The DNA here is from genome assembly GCF_040677245.1 of Streptomyces kurssanovii. Taxonomy (NCBI): domain Bacteria; kingdom Bacillati; phylum Actinomycetota; class Actinomycetes; order Kitasatosporales; family Streptomycetaceae; genus Streptomyces; species Streptomyces kurssanovii. Next base: position 46,959 of record NZ_JBFAQK010000009.1, on the reverse strand, counting down.
CTTCAGGACGGTGTTGAGGTTCTTGACGACCTCGCCGATGACCTTGTCCTTCGCGGCGACGGTGCCGGTCAGCGAGCCGACGTGCCGCAGGATGCTGTCGACGGTGCCGCCCTCTCCTTGGAGCACCTGGACGATGGAGCCGGCGAGGTCGTTGATCTCACCGGGCGACAGGCCTTCGAACAGCGGCTGGAAGCCGTTGAACAGCTGGGTGAGGTCGAGGGCGGGGGTGGTGCGCTCCAGCGGGATGGTGCTGCCCGCGGCGAAGACGCGGCCGACCGGCCCCGTCCCCTGGTCGAGGTCGATGTAGCGCTGCCCGACCATGTTGAGGTACTTGATCGACGCGGTGACCGAGGCGGGCAGCGTGCGGCCCTTCTGGACGGTGAAGGCGACCTCGGCGATCCGGCGCTCGACGACCTTCACCGACTCGATCTGGCCGACCTTGACCCCCGCGATGCGCACGCTGTCGCCGGTGACGAGCCCCGTCGCGTCGGTGAAGCGCGCCTTGTAGGAGGACGTCTCGCCGACCGAGGTGTTGGCGATACCGAAGGCGAGGGCGGTGGTGGCGAGGACGGTCACCACGATGAACGCGAGGGACTTGACCAGCGGTCCCGCGAGAGAGCGGCGTTTCACTTGAGCGTCACCTCCGCACCGCGGTAGACGGGGCCGGTCAGCACGCTGCTCCAGTCGGGCAGCTTGTCAGGGGTCCTCTTCAGCTCCGGCGCCATCAGTTCGTTGACGAGCCGGTTCTCCTGCGGCGAGTTGGGCAGGCCGAGGCTCTCCGCGGCCGCCGGCGCCGCTGAGGGGGCGGGCCTGCCGGTGTAGGGGACGGCGTAGCAGTGCGGTCCGCCGCCGCTGTCGTAGACCGGGGCGTCCCTGCCGGGCACGTACTTTCCCAGTGAGCGCACGGCGGTCACGTCCACATGGAGCCCCGGCTCGTCGGTGCCCTTGCCGAGGGCCTTGTCCATGGCGGGTACGAACCCGGCGAGGGTGCGCAGGGTGCACGGGAAGGAGGACGAGTACGCGGCGAGCAGTTCGAGGGTGGGCCGGCCGGCGGCGGCCAGCCGGATCAGGTTGTGCCGGTTCTTCCGCAGGAAGGAGGTGAGGTCCTGCGCCGAGGTGGTGGCCGAGCCGTAGAGTCCCGCGAGCTGTGCCTGCTGGTCGGCGATGGTGCCACTGGTGGTGGTGAAGTCGGTGAGCGCCTGGAGCACGTCGGGCGCGGCGTCCGCGTAGAGATGGCTCACCTTCACCAGGTGGGCGATGTCCCGGTTGAGCACCGGGAGTTGCGGGTTGAGCTTCTTCAGGTGGCCCTCGAGGGTGACGAGCGTTTCGCCGAGCTGGTCGCCGCGGCCCTGGAGTGCCTGGGAGACGGCGGTGAGGGTGGCGGAGAGCTTCTCCGGCTTGACGGCGGTCAGCAGCGGGAGCACGTTTTCGAGGACCTGTTCCAGTTCGACGGCGTTGCTCGAGCGGTCCTGGGTGATGGTGTCCCCCGCGCCGAGCGTGCGTGCGGAGGAGTCGCGGGCGGGCGGCACGAGGGCGACGAAGCGCTCTCCGAAGAGGGTCGTCGGCAGCATCTGCGCGGTGACGTCGGCGGGCACCCGCCGGAGTTCGTCCCGGTCGACGGCGAGGGTCAGCCGGGCTCCGGTGCCGTCGGCCCGGATGTCGCGGACCTCCCCGATGACGACGCCGCGCAGTTTGACCTCGGCGCCCCGGTGCATCTCGTTGCCGGCCGCTCCGGTGAGGACGGTGACGGTGGCGTCGTCGGTGAACTTCTTGTCGTAGACGGCCACCGAGAGCCAGATCAGCAGCACGGGCACGAGCAGGAAGGCCACGCCCGCGAGCCGTCTTCTTGCCGTGTGCGCGGTCATCCGGCCACCTTCACCGTCGTGGTCGCGCCCCAGATGGCGAGCGAGAGGAAGAAGTCGGTGATGCTGATGAGCACGATGGCGTTGCGTACGGAGCGGCCGACGGCCACGCCCACACCGGCGGGGCCGCCCGAGGCGCGGAAGCCGTAGTAGCAGTGCGCGAGGATCACCATCACGCTGAAGATCAGCACTTTGAGGATCGACAGCAGGACGTCGTCCGGGGAGAGGAAGAGAGCGAAGTAGTGGTCGTAGGTGCCCGCGGACTGGCCGTTGAACAGCACGGTGACCCAGCGGGAGGCGAGGTAGGAGCTGAGCAGTCCGATCGCGTACAGCGGGATGATGGCCACGACGCCGGCGATGATGCGGGTGGTGACGAGGTACGGCATGGACCGCACGCCCATCGCCTCGAGCGCGTCGACCTCCTCGTTGATGCGCATCGCGCCGAGCTGGGCGGTGAATCCGGCGCCGACCGTGGCGGAGAGTGCGAGGCCGGCGACGAGCGGCGCGATCTCCCGGGTGTTGAAGTAGGCGGAGACGAAGCCGGTGAAGGCCGAGGTGCCGATCTGGTTGAGGGCCGCGTACCCCTGGAGTCCGACGACGGTGCCGGTGAACAGGGTCATGGCGATCATCACGCCGATGGTGCCGCCGATGACGCCGAGCCCGCCGCTGCCGAACGCGACCTCGGCGAGGAGCCGTTGGACCTCGCGCAGATAGCTGCGCAGGGTCTTCGGTATCCACAGGAGGGCCCGTACGTAGAAGATGAGCTGGTCACCGCCGCGGTCCAGCCGTCCGAGCACGGACATCGCTCAGCCCCCCTTCGGGGGGACGATCTGGAGATAGATCGCCGTGAGGACCATGTTCACGAAGAACAGCAGCATGAAGGTGATGACGACGGACTGGTTGACCGCGTCGCCGACGCCCTTGGGGCCGCCGCGGGGGTTGAGTCCGCGGTAGGCGGCGACGATGCCCGCGATGAAGCCGAAGATCAGGGCCTTGAGCTCGCTGATGTAGAGGTCGGGCAGTTGCGCGAGGGCGGAGAAGCTGGCGAGGTAAGCGCCGGGGGTGCCGCCCTGCATGATCACGTTGAAGAAGTATCCGCCGAGGGTGCCGACGACGGAGACCATGCCGTTGAGGAGTACGGCGACCAGCATGGTGGCCAGCACCCGCGGCACGACCAGGCGCTGGATCGGCGAGACGCCCATGACCTCCATGGCGTCGAGCTCCTCGCGGATCTTGCGGGAGCCGAGGTCGGCGCAGATCGCCGAGCCGCCGGCGCCGGCGATCAGCAGGGCGACGATCAGCGGGCTCGCCTGCTGGATGACGGCGAGGACGCTGGCGCCGCCGGTGAACGACTGGGCGCCGAGCTGCTGGGTGAGCGAGCCGACCTGGAGGGCGATGACCGCGCCGAACGGGATGGACACGAGGGCGGCCGGGAGGATGGTGACACTGGCCAGGAACCAGAACTGCTCGATGAACTCGCGCAGTTGGAACGGCCGGCGGAAGATCGCCCGGGTCACCGCGGCGGCGAGCGCGAACAGCTTGCCCGTCTCGCGCAGGGGCGCGAGCAGCTTCGAGGGCTGTCTCGCCGCCGGGACGCCGGCTGCCCTGTCGTCGGGCGGTGCGGGTGGCCGCACCGGCAGCGGGGCGGTCATCCGGTGACTCCGCCGCCGGCGGGGCTGTAGCTCCGCATGATCGCGGTGCGGGCCGCCTCCGGCAGTTGGGCCATCATGCCGAGCACCCGTTCCCTGCGGCGCAGCGCACCCTGGCGGACGGGCATACCGGGTGAGGGTTCCAGCTGGGGGACGACGGTCCGCGGCTGTCCGGCGTGGTCGCCGCCGGACAGCTGCTCTCTCGCGAGGGTGGCGGCGTCCTTCTCCTCCGACATCCCGATGGGGCCTTCGCGCCGCCCGCCGAGGAACTGGGCGACGACCGGTTCCTCGCTGGTCAGCAGCACTTCGCGGGGTCCGAAGGTGACGAGGTTGCGGCGGAAGAGCATGCCCATGTTGTCGGGAACGGTGGCCGCGATGTCGAGATTGTGGGTGACGATCAGCATCGTGGCGTCGATCTGCGCGTTGAGGTCGATCAGCAGCTGCGAGAGGTAGGCCGTGCGCACGGGGTCGAGACCGGAGTCGGGCTCGTCGCAGAGGATGATCTGGGGGTCGAGGACCAGGGCGCGGGCGAGCCCGGCGCGTTTGCGCATGCCCCCGGATATCTCGCCGGGGAGTTTGCCCTCGGCGCCGAGGAGCCCGACGACCTCGATGCGCTCCATCACGATGCGCCGGATCTCGGACTCCTTCTTGCGGGTGTGCTCACGCAAGGGGAAGGCGATGTTGTCGAAGAGCGTCATCGACCCGAAGAGCGCGCCGTCCTGGAACATCAGGCCGAACAGTTTGCGCGTCTCGTAGATGTCGCGTTCGGGGCTGCCCACCATGTCGACGCCGTCGATGAGGACGCGGCCGCGTTCCGGTTTGAGCAGTCCGATGAGGGATTTGAGGAAGACGGTCTTCCCCGTTCCCGAGGGTCCGAGCATGACGCTGACTTCTCCGGCGGGGAGGGTGAGCGTGACGTCCTGCCAGATGTTCTGTTTGCCGAAGGACTTGGTGAGGCCTTCGACGACTACCTCGATTCCCATTTCACCTCCCGTTCGGTGGTCCGTGGGCAGCGGGCTGCACACAGGTGTCGAAAGTGGCGGAAGTGCACCGGGCGCCCGCACGTTACGTTCGGGTACGCAGCCGGGGCAATGGCTGTGACCAGCGCATTCAGGCCGAACTCGGTGGTTTGTCACGTCATGACAACGCGGCGGGGAAACCTTGTCCCCGGGTGCGTACGGGCGCCGGCCCGGCCGCGCCCGGGCGATGCGGGACGCGGTCACGGGGAGGACGGGTCCTGGGCCTCCTGGCCGGGGAGCGGTGGAATCGTGGGCGGGCATTCGTTGTTCGGGCTGTTCGGGATGCACAGCGGGCCCTGCCTCATGGCGATCAGGTTGTCCGGCCCGGACAGTGACGCGCTGAACAACTGGTCGAGGTCCTCACCGCCCGTACCGCAGCCGGAGAACTCGGGGATCGTCACGGTGCCTCGCATCGGCCCGCCCTTGAAGACGTTCTCGTAGTCGGGGAACTTGCCGTGCAGGACCACCCGGTAGGGGCGTGCCGTCCGGCAGGCGGGGCCGACGTCCAGCGGTGTGCCGTTGACCTCGACGTCGTGGACGCGCAGCGACTGGTAGAAGCCCGCCTGGGCGAAGTTGATCCTGTTGGGCGGCGAGCCGATGGTTCCGGTGGAGATGGTGACGGGACCGTTGGTGAACTCGACCTTCGCGGTGACGGGCTGGAACCCGAAGGTGAGGAAGGTCGATGTGGCGTCCGGCAGCGGGAGTTCGCCGTAGGAGTCGGCGCGGAAGTAGCTGCCGCCGGGCCGGGTGCCCGGGCGGGACACCGACCGGGTGACGGCCAGCACGTTGATGAGCCGTGGAGCGTCGGAAGGGTCGTTGACGATCATCGCGCCGCCGAGCTTCTCGACGTTGGCGAAACCGACGGCGTACGCGCAGCCGAGCCTGCCGGGCAGGATCGTGACGCGGGGAGGTTCGCCGCCGGGCGGGGGCTGGGGCACGAAGCTCTCGTCGATCGCGCCGGCGGGCTTCTCCGTCGGGCAGGGGCTTCCCGGGTCGGACGGGGAGGGTTCTACGGCGATGTCCTCCGGCCGCACGGGCTCCTCGGCGGTGGGGGACGCAGCGGGGTCCGGCTCCCGCGAGGGGTCGGGACGGGTGCCGCCGGGTACGGGCACGGGAACGGTCGCCAGGAGGGCGTCCTGTCCTTCGGCCGGCCGGCAGTCGATGGGGGCAAGCGCCGCCGGCTGCGTCTCCTCGTCCGTCCGCGGCCGCAGTTCCAGCTTCATGGCGGCCGCGGTGAAGGTGATGTCGCCGGGGGCGGTGACGGTCACGGAGGGGACGGCGCCGCTGTGTTCGAGGACCAGGTCTCCCGAGCCGTCGGGTACGGGGACGGCCGGTGCGGCCAGAGCTCCCCAACGGGCCTCGGCAGAACGCCCTTTCTGCGCGACCAGCACGGTGAGATCGGCGGCGCCGGCGACGGCTGTCGTGCCCTCGGGCAGCACGCCGTCGAGCGCGGCCGGCCCGATCGTCAGCCGTACGGACGCCTCACCGGGCCGGACGGGCCGGTTCACCACGCCCGCGTCGGGAAACGCGCCGGTGATCTCGGCGGTCACGGTATGCGTACCCGACGGGAAACCGCACTCGTACGCCCCGGTCACCTCGGTGTCCTGCGCCCGGGCGGCAGAACCGGGACCTGCCAGAATTCCCGCGACCAATCCCGTGGCGCCGAGAAAGGCGACACGGGAAATGCGAGGAGGACGTTTTACAACGCCCGTCATGGTGCCCCCATTGACTCGTTTCGGCTTTATTGCCGGGGAAATCGATCCGCTCGGAGATCCGCCGCGGGTACCCCGTGCCCGGCCGGACCGGGTCACGGGGCGCGCCCGCGGCTGCCGGGGGGTCAGTCCGGGGAGATCGTGTGGCCGCCCGAGACCGCGTAGACGGCCTCGTACAGCGCTTCGTCACCGTCGTTGATCAGGCCGAGACAGTCGGCATTGGAGGCGACCAGGCTGCCGCCGTTGATCACCAGCTGCTTGGTGTCGTTCTTGTAGTGGCCGGTGACCGTGCCGGCGAAGTCGGCGGTGCAGCCGGAGCCGCTGATGCTCGCGTCCACGCCGGTGATCGAGCCGTCGACCGCGTTCGGCACCGCGCTGACGCCGGTGGCGTTCAGGCTCCACGGGAAGTTCTTGCTGGTGACGTCGAACGGGATGCCGATGACCGAGCAGTCCTCGAACGTCAGACTGGCGATGGTGCCGATGCCTTCGCCGGCGTTGCCGGAGCCGGAGACGAGCGAACCCGAGGCGTTGGACGAGGCGCAGTCCAGCGTGGCGGCGGGCACCGTGAGGGTGGGGTTGGTCGCGACGGCGGTGAACGCTCCACCGGGGGTGACCGTCCAGGTGACCAGTGACGTGGCCGAGGCCTGCGTCACCGTCATGCCGAGTGCGGCGGTGAGCGCCGCCGTGGCGATCATGGCGTTTCTGGCAATTCTGGCAATTCTTCGCACGGGTAGTTCCCTTCAGGGGGATGGGCTTGCCTGATGGACCTTTTTCGGCCCTGGCGGACGGGCCGAAAAGCGTTGCGGCTCAGTTCTGGAACGCGGGTCGAATTCTCATGGCCACCCGGTCGTGCATCTTTCCGAAGTGAACGCTACGAGCGGGTAACCAGAGGCGCAATACTGGTTCGGCAGATTCCCGCAATGCCGCTACCAGCCGGTATTTTCTTGTCGCCGGCGCCACAGGCCGCCGCGGATTCTTGTCCGGAAGTGAGCACTCCCCTCGCGGCGCGCCGCCCGCTCCCCCGGCCGCTTCGCGCCCACGCCGCCCCGTGGCCGCGCACATGCCGCCCCGTGCCGACCGCTGTGCAGGCGCTCCGCGCTGGACTATGTTCAGCACCCACGAAGTCGTCACGCCTGTCGGTCCGTGGGAGCGCTTCCCCCACAGCCCCCACCCCCACCGGACACCCGGAGATCGAGGGGACAACCATGCCGAGAACGACCACCCAGCCGTCGGACGCCGGAGAGCCGCTCGGGCCGCTGCCACAGGAGTTCGCCGCCATCATCAGGCCCGAACTGCCCAGCCTGATCCAGGAGATCGGCATCGAGGTGACCCGTGCCTACCCCGAGTACGGGCGATTACTGAAGGGCCCGTACGGGCAGGCCATCCAGATCGGCGTCGAACAGAACATCTCCGTCTTCGTCGACCAGGTGGCGTCCCCTTCGACGCCGTCACCGCTGCGCGACGAGATGCTGCGCCGCTTCGGCCGGTTCGAGGCGTACGAGGGCCGCAGCCTGGACTCCCTCCACGGGGCCTACCGGCTCGGTGCCCGCGTGGCCCTGCGCCGCGCCAAGCGGATCGGCCGGCGCTACAACCTCTCCCCCACCCTGATGCTGAGCTTCGCCGACGCCCTCTTCGCCTATGTGGACGAGCTCGAGGCGCTCACCAGGGAGGGCTATCTGGAGGTGCAGGCGAGAACGGTCGAGCAGGACGCGACCGTCCGGCGCAGGCTGCTGCACCTGATCATGGCGGGGCCGCCCGTGCCGCGCTCCGCGATCGCGGAACTGTCCGAGCAGGCGGGGTGGCCGCTCCCCGAGAAGGTCACGCTCGTCGCCCTGCGCACGTCCCCGGATTTGGCCGGAACGGAGCTCGACAACGATGTCCTCTCCGAACTCGGCGGACCGCACCCGCACTTACTCGTCCCGGGACCGGTCGACGACCAGCGAAGACACACGCTGGAACACGCGCTGACCGGCCACCGGGCCACCGTGGGACTGACCGTACCGACCGCCGAGGCCGCGGACTCCATCCGATGGGCCCGCCGCCTCCTCGACTTCATCGACTCGGGTGTCGTGGACGACGCCCCACTCACCTTCTGCTCCGACCACATGCTCACCCTGTGGCTGCTGTCGGACCCCGCCCTGCTGAACCAGCTGGCGGAGCGCGAACTCGCCCCCCTCGCCGGGCTGACGCCCACCCGCCGGAACCGGCTGATCGAGACCCTGAGGATCTGGCTGGACACCCGTGGCACCGCCGCCCGGATGGGTGAGCTGCTCGATGTCCACCCGCAGACCGTCCGCTACCGGTTGCGCAATCTCGAATCCATCTTCGGTGATCAGCTCACCGACCCAGAGAGCCGGTTCGCGACCGAGGGCGTGCTGCGCGCGCTGCATCTGCGGGAGCGCCGCGACGGCGGCGCCCGCTGAGACCCGTGCCCCCGCTCCGTGAACGGCGTCTCCGCGACTGTTCCGGACCGCAAACCGCACCACCGGTCCATGCCCGCCGTGGGCGGCGCGTCCCTGATCGTCGAAGGCGACAAGGACGTACCGTCCACGCGGGGCGATCACCGGGCGTCCGTCACAAGCGACGGGACACGGGAGGGTCCGTCAGGCCGGACGATCTCCTCGCCGGGGGCGTCCCGGCCGAGTGTGTCCAGTGTCACCCTCGGGCACGCGGCACAGCGGCCGGGCGGGGTCCGGCAGGTCCGCCCTCCCGCCGGGCCCGGCGGCGGGCAGGACGCTCCGAGCCAGAACCGCGAAGGCCTGACCTGCACTTTTGCCTCGCTGACCGCCGGGCCTCCGGGCCGCGAAGGAGGCGGCGTAGATCGACAGGGGACGGCCGCCGACGGCCCCGACCGCAGGAGGGCGCACGCCGCGCCCGTCACCGGACCGGCGCGGCGTGGCGACGCGCCGGGCTCTGCGCAGCCCCGCGATGATCGACCCGCTCGCCGTTTCACCCACTTGAGCTGCGCTTTCGGCTCCAGCGGCCCGGATATCGGCCGCATGGCGTCCTTTTTGCGCCGCAAGGCCGCCGATTCGGGTGCTTCGGCGGCGTTCGCGTAAGGTATGTCGGCGGTGCCGCTGGGGACGGACGGCCGGGCGAAAGGTGCGGTGCGCGCCTCTCGTACGGCGCCCTCGTCCCCTCTGAGCGGCTCCGCCGGGACGCGGTCGACTCACTCCCGCGTAACGAGAGATCACGGGGCGACCCGTACGGTAAAGAAGGACTTCACGTGACCGCCTCCCCCCTCGTCCCGGTGCCGATCCCCGACCGCGTCGCGGCGCTGATCGGGTCCTGCATGCCGGTCCACATCCTCCAGGCGGAGATCGACGCCGAGTGCGCGGCGCGCGAGGTGAGCCTGTTCCGCGGGCCGCTGTGCGCGGAGGACCGGGCGGACCGGGAGCACGCGCTCGCCACGCTCGCGCGGGCCAACAAGGTGCTGGCCGCGTACGACCCCCGGCTCACGGTCATGCCGCGCCGGCACCGCTGACCGCCGGCGGCCCCACTCGATCCGGCGGCCTCACTCGGTCCGGCGGCTCACTCGATGAACGTGCCGTCGACGTAGACCCAAGCGCCGTTCTCGCGCTCGAAGTTGCTGTGCTCGTGCAGCTCGCCCCGTTTGCCGTGGTGGCGGTAGCGGGCGCGGAACGTCACGGTGCCTTTCGAGTGGAAGGCGCTGCCGTCCGTGGTGGCGACGATCTCGAGCGAGGTCCACTGCATGCCCGGGTCCAGCTCGAGGTGCCGGGGCCTGGTCGACGAGTGCCAGGTGCGCAGCAGGTACGCCGCGTCATGGGCGACGAAGGCGCTGTAGCGGGAGCGCATCAGCAGCTCGGCCGTGGGCGCGGCCCCCTCCCCGCTGTGGAACCGGCCGCAGCACTCCCCGTACGGGGCGGGCAGCCCGCAGGGGCAGGGCGACTCGGCGGTGAGGGTGGGGGGCGTGGTGCCTCTGGTGTGTTTGGTTCGTCGGGCCATGGCTTCATTTTCCAGCCATTGAGCAAAGGCGGCGCACGCGTGGCTTCCGAGTCGTGAGGGACCTCCGTATGCTCCAGCGCCGGATGCGAAAGTTACCGTCGGTAAGGGGCTTCGGATGGATCGTTCCGGCACGTCACGACGTACCTCACGGCCTACCTCACGACGCACGTTCATCGCGGGAGCCGCGGCCGTGGGCGGTACCGCGGCACTCGCGACCGCCTCGGCCACCGGGACCGCGACCGCCGCGCCGGCACCCTCCGTCGCCGTCCTCGGCGGCGGTGTCGCCGGGCTGACAGCGGCTCATGAACTCGCCGAGCGCGGGTTACGGGTCACGGTCTACGAGCGCCGGGCGCTCGGCGGCAAGGCCCGCAGCATGGACGTACCCGGCAGCGCCAAGGGCGGCCGCAGACCCCTGCCCGCAGAGCACGGCTTCCGCTTCATCCCCGGGATCTATCACAACCTGCCCGACACCATGCGCCGCATCCCCTTCCCGGGAAAGCCGGGCGGCGTCCGGGACAACCTGGTCGCGCCGGCCGAGATGTCGTTCAGCCGCACCGGCCGTGAGGACCTGCGCATCCCGCTCCCCTGGCCCGGCCACCGGCCGCCCGGCCTCACCCTCGACGACATCCGCCGCGCCCTGACCGCGATGGTGGACACGGCCCTCGGCATCCCGTTCCACGAGACCGCGTACTTCGTGAACCGCGTGATCGTCTTCCTCACCAGCTGCGACGAGCGCCGCGACCGGACCTGGGAGGCCACGCCCTGGTGGGAGTTCATCAGGGCGGAGGAGATGAGCTACGACTATCAGCGCATCCTCGCCGTCGGGCTCACCCGCAACATCGTCGCGACCAAGGCTGAGGAGGCCAGCACCCGCACCGTCGCCACCCTGCTCGAGGCCTTCGTCCTCAACGCGCTGGGCCGCGGCGCCGACGGCCCGCTCGACCGTATCCTCGACGCCCCCACCAACGAGGCCTGGATCGACCCGTGGGTGACCCATCTGCGGTCCCTCGGCGTGGAGTTCAAGGTCGGCTGGACCGTGCGGGAGGTGAAGTACGCCGCCGGACGGGTCACCGCGGCCGTGATCGAGAACCCCCAGGGCGGGCACGAGTCGGTGACCGCCGACCACTACATCTCCGCGATGCCGGTGGAACACGCCCGGCGCACCTGGGGACCCGCGCTGCGCGCCGCCGACCCGCAGCTCGCGCGCTGCGACAAGCTGCGGACCGACTGGATGACCGGCATCCAGTTCTATCTGACCGAGCGCGCCCCGCTGCTGCACGGGCACCTCAACTGCATCGACTCACCGTGGGCGCTGACCGCGATCCAGCAGGCCGCGCACTGGCCCGGCCGCGACTTCCCGGCCGACTACGGCGACGGTGTGGCCGTGGACTGCCTGTCGGTGGACGTCTCCGAATGGGACCGGCCCGGCATCCTGTACGGCAGGACCGCGAAGCAGTGCACCCGCACCGAGGTCGCCAAGGAGGTGTGGGCGCAGCTGAAGGCGGCGCTGAACGACACCGGCAAGGTGGTCCTCAAGGACAGTGCCCTGCACTCCTGGTTCCTCGATCCCGGCGTCGACGGGCTCGGCACCCCGCACCCCACCAACGACGACGAACTCCTCATCCACCCGGTGGGGACGTTCCACAACCGCCCGCAGGCGGCGACCCGGATCCCGAACTTCTTCCTCGCCGGCGACTACGTCTCGGTCGACATCGACCTCGCGACCATGGAGGGCGCGAACGCCTCCGCCCGCGCCGCCGTCAACGCCCTGCTGGACAACGCCGGCTCCACCGCGCCGCGCTGCACGATCACACCGCTGTTCCGTGCACCGGAGACGGAGCCCTTCAAGCGGCACGACCGCACCCGCCACCGGCTCGGCCTGCCCAACGCGTTCGACCTCGGCTGACGCCCCCTCGGCCCGGACGCGTCCGGCCTCGCCCGACCGTCCGTCCCGCACGACGGGCCCGCCCGCGGCCGCCGAGTAGCGTACGGGCATGAAGCTCACCATTCTCGGCGGCGGCGGATTCCGGGTCCCTCTGGTGTACGGGGCACTGCTCGGCGATCAAGGAGAGGGCCGGGTCACCCGCGTCACCCTGCACGACGTGGACGGCGGCCGGCTGGACGCGGTGTCCCGAGTGCTCGCCGAACAGGCGGCCGGGCACCCGGACGCACCCGAGGTCGACGTGACCCTGGACCTCGACGAGGCCGTGCGCGGCGCGGACTTCGTCTTCTCCGCCATCCGGGTCGGCGGGCTGGAGGGCCGGGCGGCGGACGAGCGCGTCGCCCTCGCCGAAGGCGTGCTCGGCCAGGAGACCGTCGGCGCGGGCGGCATCGCCTACGGGCTGCGCACCGTGCCCGTGGCCGTGGGCATCGCCCGCCGGATCGCCACGCTCGCCCCGGACGCGTGGGTCATCAACTTCACCAACCCGGCCGGCCTGGTCACCGAGGCGATGAGCCGTGTCCTCGGCGACCGGGTCATCGGGATCTGCGACTCGCCCGTGGGGCTCGGCAGGCGGGTGGCCAAGGTGCTGGGCGCCGACCCCGCGAACGCCTGGATCGACTACGTGGGCCTCAACCACCTCGGCTGGCTGCGCGGACTGCGCGTCGGCGGACGCGACCACCTGCCGCGGCTGCTCGCCGACGACGACGCCCTCGCCTCCTTCGAGGAAGGCAGGCTCTTCGGGCCGGAGTGGCTGCGGTCGCTGGGAGCGGTGCCCAACGAGTACCTGCACTACTACTACTTCAACCGCGAGACGGTGCGCGCCTACACGGAGGCCGAGCAGACCCGGGGCGCGTTCCTCGGCCGCCAACAAGCCCGCTTCTACACGGAGATGCAGCGCCCCGAGACGCCGGCCCTGAAAGCCTGGCACCGCACGCTCGCCGAGCGGGAGGCCACGTACATGGCCGCCAACCGGGACGCGGCGGGCGTCGGCGAACGCGACGAGGACGACCTGGAGTCCGGCGGCTACGAGAAGGTGGCGCTCGCCCTGATGCGGGCCGTCGCCCGCGACGAGCGCGCCACGCTGATCCTCAACGTCCGCAACCGCGGCACCCTTTCCGTACTGGACGCCGACGCCGTCATCGAGGTCCCCTGCCTGGTCGACGCCGGCGGCGCCCACCCCGTGAGCGTCGACCCCCTGCCGTACCACGCGGTCGGGCTCGTCACCGCGGTCAAGGCGGTCGAACGGGAGGTGCTCGCCGCGGCCGAGAGCGGTTCGCGGGCGGGGGCGGTGAAGGCCTTCGCGCTGCATCCGCTGGTCGACTCGGTGAGCGTGGCCCGCCGCCTCCTCGACGGCTACCGGGCCGCGCATCCGGGGCTGGCGTACCTGACAGCCCCATAAGGCGGAGCGGGGCACCTGACCGGAGCAGTGCACTCCTTACGTACCTGTGACGGCACGGCGCGGACCCGCGATCCGCGGGTCCGCGCGCCGTAGCGTCGCAGCATGCGTGTACTAGTCACAGGTGGCGCGGGCTTCATCGGCTCGCAGATCGTCACGGCGCTCACGGCGCGGGGCCACGACCCGGTGGTCCTCGACGCCCTGCTCCCCGCGTCCCGTTCCGCGGCCCGCCCCCGGCCGCCCCTGCCGCCCGGCGGTGCGTGGATCCACGCGGACGTGCGGGACCCGGCGGCGGTGGCCGACGCACTGCGCGGCGTGGACGCCGTCTGCCACCAGGCGGCGATGGTCGGCCTCGGCACCGACTTCTCCGACGCCCCCGACTACGTCAGCTGCAACGACCACGGCACGGCCGTGCTGCTCGCCGCGATGGCCGACGCGGGCGTCGCCGACCTGGTGCTCGCCGGGTCGATGGTCGTCTACGGCGAGGGCCGCTACGACTGCGTCCGGCACGGCCGGGTACGGCCCGGTCCGCGCGCCGCGGCCGATCTCGAGGCCGGCCGGTTCGAGCCGCTGTGCCCCACGTGTGGCGACGCGCTCGTCCCCGGTCTCGTCGGCGAGGACGCGCCCGTCGACCCGCGGAACGTGTACGCCACGACGAAGCTGGCGCAGGAACACCTGGCGGCGGCCTGGGCCAGATCGACGGGCGGACGCGCCGTCGCCCTGCGCTACCACAACGTGTACGGCCCCGGGATGCCGCGCGACACCCCCTACGCGGGCGTCGCCGCCTTCTTCCGGTCGGCGCTCGAACGCGGCGAGGCACCCCGGGTCTTCGAGGACGGCGGCCAGCGCAGGGACTTCGTCCATGTGCGGGACGTGGCGGAGGCGAACGCCGTCGCCCTGGAGGCGGTCCACGGGCGGGCGCCGGGAGTGCTCACCGCGTACAACACCGGGAGCGGCACCCCGCACACGGTCGGGGAGACGGCGGCCGCGCTGGCCGCCGCGCACGGCGGGCCCGAGCCGGTCGTCACCGGCGAGTTCAGGCTCGGCGACGTACGGCACATCACCGCCGACTCGGCACGGCTGCGCGCCGAACTGGGCTGGAAACCTCGCGTCGGCTTCGACGAGGGCATGGCCGAGTTCGCCGCGGGCGGACCGGAGGATGCGGCATGCTGACCGCCGACGTGGTCCTGCCCTGTCTCGACGAGGCGGAGGCACTTCCCTGGGTGCTGTCCCGCATCCCGGCCGGCTGGCGGGCGATCGTCGTCGACAACGGCTCGACGGACGGCTCCGCCGAGATCGCCCGTGCGCTCGGCGCCGTCGTCGTCCACGAGCCCCGGCGTGGCTTCGGTTCCGCCTGCCATGCGGGGCTGCGGGCGGCGCAGGCCGAGTACGTGTGCTTCTGCGACTGCGACGCGTCGCTCGACCCGGGACTGCTCACCGGGTTCGTCCGGCGGATCGCGGACGGCGACTCGGACCTGGTGCTGGGGCGGCGGCGACCGCGGCAGCGTGGGGTGTGGCCCGCACACGCGCGGGCCGGCAACGCCGCACTGTCCCGCATGCTGCGCCGGCGCACCGGCCTGCGACTGCGTGACCTCGGCCCCATGCGGGCCGGGCGCCGCACCGACCTGCTGGCCCTCGACCTGACCGACCGCCGCAGCGGCTACCCCCTCCAAATGGTGGTCCGTGCCTGCGATACGGGGCTGCGGGTGACGGAGGTCGACGTCCCCTACCTGCCGAGATCGGGGAAGTCCAAGGTGACGGGCACCTGGCGGGGCACCTGGCACGCCGTACGGGACATGAGCGCCGTACTGGCGGAACAGCCGCGGTCCCTGGTGAACGGCGGCACACGATGAACGGCACCCTGCTGGTGATCGCGAAGGCGCCGGTGCCCGGCCGGGTCAAGACACGGCTCACTCCCGCCTACACCCCGAAGGAGGCCGCCGCGCTCGCCGAGGCAGCGCTGCGGGACACCCTCGACGCGGTCCTCGCCACCCCCGCCCGGCGGCGGATCCTGGTGCTCGACGGCGAACCGGGGGCGTGGCTGCCGCCGGGCCTCGAGGTCGCGCCGCAGTGCGGCGGCGGCCTCGACGCGCGGCTCGCGGCCGCCTTCGCGCTGTGCGGGGACGAGGGGCCGGCCCTGCTGATCGGCATGGACACCCCACAGGTCTCCCCCAGCCTCCTCACCACCGGGCTGGAACCGGGCCCCGGCGAAGCCGCGTTCGGCCCGGCGGACGACGGCGGGTTCTGGGCACTCGGTCTCGGCTCACCCGCGCTGCACGGCCGGCTCGTGCGCGGTGTGCCCATGTCGTCTCCCGACACGGGCGCCGCACAGCGGGAACGGCTCGTCGGAGCCGGACTGACGGTGCGTGAGCTGCCGACGCTGCGGGACGTCGACACGCCCGACGACGCCCGTGCGGTGGCCGCCGCCGCGCCGCACACGCGGTTCGCCGCCGCGCTGGTCGCGACGGCCGGGGCCGGATCCGGGGCGGGGGCGCGGTGACCGCGCCGCCCTGGCAGGCCGACCCGTACACGGACGCCCTGCGCACCGGCCGCGGACCGCTGTTCCTGCGCCGCCCCGACGGCCGGCTGCTGCCCCTGGAGGTCGAACGCTGGTGCGCGGAACCCGACGCCGCCGACCGCACGGTCCTCTCCCACAGCCACGGCGCCGTCCTGGACATCGGCTGCGGCCCAGGCCGCCTGGTCGCCGCGCTCGCCGCGCGCGGACGGACCGCGCTCGGCATCGACATCAGCCCCGAGGCCGTGGCCCGCACGATACGCATCGGCGGCAGCGCGCTGCTCCGCTCGGTGTTCGACCCGCTGCCGCGGGAGGGCCACTGGGACACGGCTCTGCTGATCGACGGCAACACCGGCATCGGCGGCGACCCGCGCGCGCTGCTGTCCCGGGTGGCCGAACTCGTGAGGCCCGGCGGCCTGTTGATCGCCGAGGCCGCGCCGCTCGACGTGGACGAACGCACCGTGGTCCAGGTCTTCGACGGCACGACGGCGGAGGGCTCCGCGTTCCCCTGGGCCCGGGTGGGCACGGAGGCGCTGCTGCGGTACGGGCGGGGGGTGGGGTGGGTGCTGGAGGACGTGTGGTCGGCGGCCGGGGGGCGACGGTTCGTGGCGCTGCGACGAGGGGCGTAGCGCCTGCGGCGGGCGATCCCCTGCCCTCTCCCCCGGCCTGGCGGAAGTGGGGGTACCCCTACTTCCCCAACCGGGCTCCGCCCTCACCCGGTACCGCGCTTCGCGCGGTGCTCTCCATCGCCGGAGGGGCTGATGTCGCGCAGCTTCCTGGCCCCACCCGTCGGCAGGAGGGGACACCGGCCGTGCACATCTCCGCTCGTACGTGGGCCGCCTCCGGGCGCCACGGGACCGTGCGGCCAGTGGCGCGCAGGAGACCACGCGAGTCACGGCGCCCGAGAACTGCTTCCGGGTCGCGTCGCCCTGACGGGCGTCAGCGGGTGACGGGTCCGCTCGTCACAGTCGCCCAGGAGCCGTCGTTCACCGCGTACACCGTCAGCCGGCGGTTGACCGTGTCGCCGTTCCCGTCGAAGGCGACGCGGCCCGTGACACCGTCGAAGGCCAGCCGCGCCACGGCCTGCGGCAGTTTCGCCCGGGTGTTGCCGGGGAGGGTGCCGCCGTTGGCCGTCACGACGGCCTTCACCGCCTCGATGAGGGTCCAGGTCGCGTCGTACGCGTAGGGGCCGTACCAGCCGGCCGCCTCCCGGTACCCCGCCTTCCCGTATTGGGCGAGGAAGTCCTGCCCTGCCGCCGACTCCTCTGCGGGTTCGCCGATGTTGGTCGCGAGGTCGCCCTCGGCCTTCGGGTTCGCAGTGGGGTACTGCTGGTCGAGGATGCCGTCGCCGCCCATCAGGGGGACGTTCACTCCCGCCTGCTTGAGCTGCTGGGAGAGCGGCGCCGCGGCGTCGTAGTAGCCGCCGAAGTAGACGGCGTCCGCGCCCGAGGACCGGACCCTCTCGGCGAGGCCCGCGAAGGCGCGTTCCGCGGGGTCGACCTGCTCGGTGCCGACGACGGTCCCGCCGAGCTTCGTGAACTCCGCCGTGAAGCCGGAAGTGAGGGCGGCGCCGTAGGCGCTCGCGTCGTCGACCACGTAGAGCTTGGTCTTCTTCGCCTCGCCATGCAGGTACCGGGCGGCGAACGGCCCCTGGTCGACGTCCGTGGCGATGGTACGGAAGTAGGTGGGGTGCGGACGGGTCTTGGTGCCCGCGGCCCAGTCGGGGCCCATCGTCAGCACGGGGTCGGTGTTGCCAGGTGACACGTTGACCATGTCCGCCCGCGCGAGCGGTGGCACCAGGGTCTCGGCGACGCCGGAGTTGAGGGGTCCGACGACCCCCAGCACCTTCTCGTCGGACACGAATTGGGCGGCGTTGGACCCGCCCTGGGCGGGGACGGCCTCGTCGTCCAGGGCCTTGATCTCGAAGTTCACCCCGGGGACGTGCCGGGTTTCGTTGGCGGTCCTGGCCGCCAGGTCGGCCGCGTTCCTGATACCGAGGCCCATCGAGGACAGCCCGCCGCTGAGCGGTGCGTCCACCCCGATCACCACCGTGACGGAGGAGGCTCCCGAGCCGCTGCCCGCCGCCCCGCCGCCGGGTTCGTCGTCGTCCCGGGTGAGGGTCCAGGTCAGGACGGAGCCGGCGGCGAGCGTGGCCAGCGCCGTGCCCAGGACCACGGAGCGCCGGGTGAGGGCCCGCCGCCGGGCGGACGCCCGCTCGCCGTGCTTCGTCTCGGGCGTCGCCCCGAGCGTGACCGGGTCCTCGGCCGGGGGCTCGGGCGCGGGCTCGGGCGCGGGCGGGCCTGTCGGCCGGTCCGGCACGGGACGCGGCGGGGTGCCGGCCGCGGACCCGGAGTCCAGGACGGTGGGGGTCCGCGGTGACGGCGTCGTCGATGGTGCCTGCTCCGGCGCGGTCGAAGCGGGCGCGTGCTCCGCCGCCGCGTCCGGTGCCGGTACGGGGGTCGCCCTCGGATCGGGCGTGGGTGTGGGAGCCGGCTCGGGTTCGGGCACGGGCCCGTGCCCGGCCGATGAGTCGGCCGGAGGCGGGGAGGTCCGCAGCACCGACGCCAGCATCTCGGCCGCTTCCGCGGCGCCCACGCGCTGCGCCGGGTCCTTGGTGAGGAGCGCGTCCAGTACGGGCGCCAGCGGGCCGGCATGGACCGGCGGCCGATGTGGGCGGGTGAACACGGCCACGGCGAGGGCGTGGAGCCCCTCCGCATCGAACGGCGGATGCCCCTCGACGGCGTGGTAGAGGGTGGCGCCGAGCGCCCACAGGTCGTTGGCGGGGGTCGGGCGCTTGCCCTCCAACTGCTCCGGCGGCATGTACTGCGGCGTGCCGATGACGATCCCGGTGTGGCTCAACTTGGTCGTGGCGTCCGCGAGGTGGGCGATGCCGAAGTCGGTGAGCACGACACGGTCCTTGGTCAGGAGCACGTTGTCCGGCTTGATGTCACGGTGGATGATCCGCGCTCCGTGCGCCTCGGCCAGCGCGTCGAGCATGGCGGCGCCGATCTCGGCCACCCGCCGCACGGGCAGCCGTCCCCGGCCGCGGATGGCGGCGGCGAGGGACTGCCCGCGGATCAACTCCATGACGATGACGGGGGCGCCGTTGTGCTCCACGACGTCATGGATGGTGATGATCCCGGGGTGGCTGAGAGTGACCGCCGCGCGGGCCTCGCCGGTGAACCGCCGGAGCAGCGCGGCACGGTCGCCGTCCTCCATACCCGGCGGGAAGAGGATCTCCTTGACGGCGACCTCGCGTCCGAAGAGCTGCTGGTCGAGGCCACGCCAGACCCGACCCATACCGCCCTGGCCGATGCGTTCGACCAGCTGGTACCGGCCCGCGATGAGTTCGGGATTCTGCTCGGTCACGCGCACACTCTAGGTCCTGCTGAGCCGATCGGGTGACGGAAAGACAGCTTGATCACGCCCACTGTTAGCTGCGCTGCCGGGGACCAGGCGCCGCTAGGCGAACGCAGGAGCCTGGCTTCGCCCCTTGGCCAGGCCGGCCGGAACCGGTGGCTCCGCCCCCGGACCCCCGCGCCTCAAACTCCCCCGACGGCCTGGCGTCCGTGGGAGAGGCCCCCAGCGGGCCTGATTTCGCGGAGCGAAATCCAGCCTGCCCGGCGCTCGAGGGCACCGCGCGAAGCGCGGTACGGGTCCGGGCAGAGCCCGGTTCGGAAAGGGCGGGGTGGGGAAACGGCCCCGCGCAGCGGCCACGCCCCACCCGCACCCGTCCTCGTGCCGGCCCCTCAGCCGCCCGACACCGCCCGCAGCGCCCCCGGCCGACGCCCCGTCAGCGCGTCCAGCGCCGCCGCGGACGCCGCGTCCGCGGGCACATGGACCAGCAGGCGCTGGTCGTCGTCCGCAGGCAGTTCCAGCGTCTCGTACGCGAGCCGCAGCTCCCCCGCGTCCGGGTGCACCACTCGCGTGACGCCGCTCGCCCGCGGCAGCCCCGGCAGTCGTTCCACCCGGTCGGTGAAGACCGTGCCGACCGTCACGGTCAGCTCGTCCGCCAGCGCGGCGATGTACGGGTCCGCGCGGAACGGCCCTTGTTTCAGCGACGCGACCTGTTCGTCGGCGACGCGTTCCCAGTCGGGGTAGGCGGCGCGGGCCCGGTCGTCGGTGAGGACGAAGCGGGCCGCGTTCGGCGGGGTGCCGTCGAGCATGCCGAGCGGGCCGACCAGCCGCTCGTACCCCTCGGTCCAGGCCAGCAGCTCGCTCAGCCGGTTGACGAGCACCGCGGGCGCGGGCTCGAGCCGTTCGAGCAGGGCCCGCACGGTGGGGCGGACGTCACGAGCCGGCCTCGCGCCGCCCATGCAGTTGAAGCCGGCGTCGGCGGACTTGGTGAGCCGGTGGAGGTGGATACGTTCGCCGGCCGAGAGCCGCAGCGCGTCGGCGAGCGCGGAGAGCACGGGCGGGGAGGGCCGCCGGTCCCGGCCCTGTTCGAGACGGGTCACGTACTCGACGCTCACGCCGGCGAGCGTCGCCAGTTCCGATCGGCGCAGGCCGGGTGTACGGCGGCGGGGGCCGGCGGGCAGGCCCACGTCGGCGGGGGTGACCGCCTCGCGGCGCGTGCGCAGGAACAGGCCCAACTCGTTGTCGCTCACCGTTCGAACGTAACAGCCCGGACCGCCGGGATGGTGGCCCTGTCACTACCAGCCTCGGCCCGGCCTTCCTCGGTGCCGCACCGGACGGCAGGTTGAGAGACGTCGGCCCCGAGGGGGGCCGTCCCGTCCCTTGAGGAGTACACCCGTGTCCGAGAAGCACGCCGAGAAGCACGTCGAGAAGGACTCCACGAAGAAACTGGAGCTGGTGGTGATCATCGGCAGCGTCCGCCAGGGCCGCTTCGGTCCCGTGGTCGCCGAATGGTTCGTCGAGCAGGCCCGGCGGCACGGCCGGTTCGGTGTCGAGGTGGTGGATCTGGCGGACATCCCGCTGCCGCTGGACCTGCCGCCCCTGCCGCCGGCGCTGCAGCCCGACATGGAGCGGCCCGCGGACATGGCCCCGCTGACGCGGCGGCTCGCGGCGGCCGACGCGATCGTGGTGGTGACCCCGGACTACAACCGCAGTTTCCCGGCGTCCCTGAAGGCCGCGATCGACTGGCACTACACCGAGTGGCAGGCGAAGCCGATCGGTTTCGTCGGCTACAGCGGAGGCAGCGGCGGTCTGCTGGCGATCGAGCAGCTGCGCCAGGTGTTCGGTGAGCTGCACGCGCACACGGTCCGCGACATGGTCTCGTTCCCCCGCTACTACGAGCTGTTCGCTCCTGACGGCACGCTCATCGACCCCGACGGCCCCACCGGCGCGGCGAAGACGATGCTCGACCAGCTCGACTGGTGGGGTTCCGTGCTCCACGACGCGCGCCGTGACCGGCCGTTCGGAGCCTCCTGACGCCGGCCGTCCCGCGCAGCCGCCGCACGAGCGCCACCGCCGCGGTGGCGAGCACCACCGCGGCGAGGGACAGCAGCCAGTTGCGCGGATAGTCCAGCGGAAGGACGGAGGGGTTGTGGGGCGTGCCGGGTGCGAAGAGGACCGGCAGGGCGATCAGTGTCAGGCAGCCCGCGGTGACGAGCGCCCCGCGCAGCGGTCCCCGGCCGGGGAGCCGTGCGAGCAGCAGCCCGGCGGCGAGCACCAGCGGGGCGAGAAGGAGGTCGTGGAGGACGACCGCTCCCGCCAGCCAGAGGACGACGTCCCGGGCCTGCCCGCCGCGGAGGAGGAGGAAGACGCCGACGCCCATCAGGGCGACGCCGGCGGCCCCTGTCGCGATACGCATCACAGCACCTCGATCCTTCCGACCCACTTGGTCTGCCATACGCCGGGACGGTTGGGGGCGATGATCCGGGCGGGGTAGCCGTGGTCGAGGGTGAGGATCTCGCCGTTGAGGCGCAGCGCGAGGAGGGTGAGCGGGTCGTCGGTGTATCCGCCGCCCATCTCCATCACCCGGTAGGCGCCGCGCCGCTCCAGCGAGACGACCCTCAGCGCCGTGCCGGGCGGTGCGCCGGCCCGTTCCACCAGGTCCTGGACGCGTACGCCGGTCCAGCGCGCGGACTTGCTCCAGCCTTCGACGCAGGCGATGGGCAGTGTCACGGTGTGCTGGGGCAGTGCGGCCAGTTCGTCGAGGGTGAGCGCGTAATGGCGGGGACCGGTGACGGTGAGCCGCCAGCCGGCGAGGGCCGGGACGCTGACCCGGGCCGCGGCGGCGGTGCGGTTGACGGGCAGGTGCTGCGGTCCGTGGTCGGGGTGGCGGGGGGCGAGCAGGTCCAGGCGCCCCAGTGGTGTGAGGGACTGGCCGACGGTGGTGAGGGTGACAGCCCCCACGGCCGCGACGACGCCGGTGAGGAGGGAACGCCGGTCCGGTCCGTCCGCGGCGGGCAGTTCGAGCGTTCCGGGTGAGCGCCGGCTCCAGTGGTCCCTGATCTTCGGGTATTTCACGGCGATGTGCAGGACCAGGGCGCCTGCCAGCAGCCAGGCCACCGCGAAGTGGACGGGCACGAAGGAGAACGGCCACGGGTACCACTGGGCGGTGTTCAGCAGTCCCGTGGTGAGCTGGAAGAGGGCCGCGGCGACGAGCACGCCCACCGACAGCCGTTCGAGTGCATGCCCCAGGGACCGCAGCGCGGGCCGTACGAAGAGCCTCGGATAGACCGTCCACAACTTGGCGAGCAGCAGCGGGACGGCCGCGATGCCGCTCGCGACGTGGAGCCCCTGGTTGAGGCGGTAGCCCCAGTACGGCCGACTGGGCAGCGAGCCGGCGAGCCAGTCCGGCGGCCGTTGCAGGTAGTGGCTGATCACCCCGGTCACGAAGCACACGGCGATCGCGGCGCCGAGCAGGCGGCCGACGGCGGTGGCCGTGCGGGCGTCGTGCAGCCTGCCGGTGAACCTCGGCGGCCGGAGGGTGATCGGTGGTCGGATCCTCATGTCTCCATGAGACCTCCCCCGAGGGCCGGGGCGAGGGATCCGACACCTTACGGAATGCGGACGTCAGGAGGCGTCTCCCCCGTTCGGGCCGCCGTGGCTGGAAGGCTGGAGTCCGTGATCAACACGCGCTCACTCACCGCTTGTCTCCTCGTCGCCGGCCTGACGGCCGTGCTGGCGGCGACGGTCCTCAAGGACGGCTACATCACCGATCCCGGCGGCCTCGCGTGGTGGTACGCCGCCTGCTGGCTGCTGTTCGCGGCGGCCGTCCTCGCCGTGCGCAGGATGCCCGTGCGGCACGCGGTGGCGCTGGTCCTCGCGGGTGGTGTCGCGGTCGCGGCGACGGGCCTGCTCGCCCCGCCGCGTACGAGCACCGACTCGTACCGCTATGCCTGGGACGGCAGGGTGCAGGCGGCCGGGATCTCGCCGTACGACCATCCGCCCGCCGATCCGGCACTCGCCGGTCTGCGCGACGACTGGCTGTTCCCGCGCGGCGCGGACTGTGCGCTGCCGGAGCGGTCGCGCATCGGCGGGCCGGCGGGCGAGCTCCACTGCACGCGGATCAACAGACCGCAGGAGCACACGATCTATCCGCCGGTGGCGCAGGGCTACTTCCTGGTCGTGCACGCGCTGTCGCCCGAGAACGCCCGTCACAAGGCGCTGCAGACGGGCGGCGCGCTCCTCGCGGTCGGCACGACCGTCGTGCTCGTGCTGGTGCTGCGCCGTCGTGGTGATCCGCGGCAGGCCGCGCTCTGGGCGTGGTGTCCGGCGGTGCCGGTGGAGGCGGTGAACAACGCGCACGCGGACGTGCTGGGGGTGCTGCTCGCGGTGCTGGGCCTGTGGGTGGTGGTCCGCGGGCGCTTCGAGGGCGGTGTGCTGCTCGGCGCGGCGGTGGCGACGAAGCTGCTGCCCGCGGTGGTGCTGCCGGGGGCGCTGTCGGGCGTCCGGCGGTGGCGGGACGCGGCGGCCGTGCTGGTGCCGGCCGCGGCGGTGGTGGCGGTGACGTACCTGCCGCACGTGCTGCTGTCGGAGAGCTCCGTGCTCGGCTATCTGGGCGGCTACACCAAGGAGGAGGGCTACGACGACCCGTCTGCCCGCAACCGCTACGCGCTGCTGCGGCTGGTGCTGCCGGACGCGTGGGCGCTGCCCGCGGCCCTGCTGGTGACGGCGGTGGTCGTCGTGCGCGTCATGCGCCGCGGCGACCCCGAACGGCCCTGGAGCGGCGCACTGTCGGTGACGGGCACGGTGTTCCTGCTGATGACGCCGGGCTACTCCTGGTACGCGCTGCTGCTGGTGGCGCTGGTCGCGCTGGACGGCCGGTGGGAGTGGCTGGGCGTCGCGGCGGCGGGCACGGCCAAGTACGTGGCGGTGCACCTGGACGGGGACAGTTCGGTGGTGGGCACGACGGCGTACGCCCTCGCGGCCGCCGCGGTGGCGGCCGGGGCGCTGGTCCGCCGGAACCGGGGCATGCCCGCGGATGCCGCCGGCGTACCGAGGTCCGTGCGAGGGGAGTCCGCGCGCGTCGCGGTGGGCAGAAAGGGGGAATGACCACCTCCGCCGAACGGTCCGAACCCGCGCCCGTCCGCTCCCGCCGTGCGCTGCTGGCCGGTTCGGTCGGCAATTTCGTCGAGTGGTACGAATTCGGTGTCTACGGCTACTTCGCCACGATCATCGCCGCGAACTTCTTCACGCCGGAGGGCGGCAGCGACGTCGAGGCGCTGGTGAAGACCTACGCGTCGTTCGCGCTCGCGTTCTTCTTCCGTCCGGTCGGGGCCGCGCTGTTCGGCCGGATCGGTGACCGGATCGGGCGCCGCCCGACGCTGATCCTGGTCATCGGCCTGATGACGCTCGCCACCACCCTGATCGGTCTGCTGCCGACGTACGCCACCGTGGGTGCCCTGGCGCCGTGGCTGCTCACCCTGCTGCGGATCCTCCAGGGACTGTCCGCGGGAGGCGAGTTCGGCGGGGCCGTGTCGTTGATGACGGAGTTCGCGCCGCCCGGCAGGCGCGGCCTGTACGGGTCGTGGCAGTCGTTCACGGTGGCGCTCGGGCTGCTCGGCGGCGCGGGTGCGGCGGCGCTGCTGGCGACCGTGCTGTCGGAGGCGGCGCTGAACGACTGGGGCTGGCGGCTGCCGTTCCTGCTGACGCTCCCCCTCGGCGCGGTCGCCCTGTGGCTGCGGCTGCGTCTCGAGGAGACGCCCCGTTTCCAGGAGGCGGAGGCCGCGCCGGTCGCGCCACCGCCGACCGGGGAGGTCGTGAGGGCGATCGTGCTCGGCGCGGGCCGGATCATGGGCTGGGCGGCGGCCGGTTACACCTTCCTGGTGGTGCTGCCGTCGTATCTGCAGTCCAGTCTGAACGCGTCGTTCCGGGAGGCGCTGATCGCCACGGTCCTGGCGAACCTGGGCTTCGCGGCGTCGATCATCCCCGCGGGGCTGGTCAGCGACAGGGTCGGCCGGCGGCCGGTGATGCTGACGGGAGCGGTCCTGGTGGTGCTGCTGGCCCTGCCGCTGATGAACCTCCTTCAGGACGAGGGGGCTTCGGCGGCGGCCAAGGGCGCCGCGGTGTTCGCCGCCGGCGCCGTCGTGGGCCTGCTCGCGGGACCGGGGCCCGCGATGCTGGCCGAGATGTTCCCGACATCGGTGCGCTGCACGGGACTCGGCCTGGCGTACGCGCTGTCGAACGCGGTCTTCTCGGGGTGCGCGGGCCTCGTCATCACGGAGCTGATCAAGCGCACCGGCAGTGTCGACATCCCCGCCTACTACGCGGCCGCGACGTGCGCGGTCAGCGTGTTCGCGCTCCTGACGCTGCGCGGCGACGACCACCGCAGGGCGCTGCGGTGAGGGTCGTCGGGCTGATGTCGGGGACGTCGTACGACGCGATCGACGCCGCGGCCGCCGACATCGTCCTCGAGGACGGCACGCTGAAGCTGTCCCCGCTCGGCCTGATCGGGGAGCGGTACGACGAGGAGCTGCGGGCGGCCCTGGCGGGAGCGCTGCCGCCCGCCGCGACCACGCTCGAGCGGGTGTGCCTGCTGGACACCCGCATCGGGCAGGCGTTCGCCGCGGCGGCGGTCCGCGCGGACCGTGAACTGTGCGCGGGGCGCGCGGAGTTGGTCGCCTCGCACGGGCAGACCGTGTACCACTGGGCGGAGGGCGGCCGGGTCCACGGCACTCTCCAGCTGGGGCAGCCCGCGTGGATCGCGGAGGCGACCGGCTGCACGGTGGTGTCCGACTTCCGTCCGAGGGACGTGGCGGCGGGCGGTCAGGGCGCCCCGCTGGTCGGCCTGGTGGATCTGCTGTGGCTGCGGGGCCGGCCGGGCGTGCCGGCGGCACTCAATCTGGGAGGGATCGCCAACGTCACCGTGGCGGGCGGGGCGGGCGGCCCGGTCGCGTTCGACACGGGACCGGCGAACGCCCTGGTGGACGCTGCTGTGGTGGAGCTGACGGGTGGGCCGCTCGGCTACGACGTGGACGGGGCGCTGGCCGCCGCGGGCCGGGTCCATCGGCCGCTACTGGACCGGCTGCTGGCGGAGCCGTACTACCGGCTGCCTCCGCCGAAGACCACCGGCAAGGAGCTGTTCCACGTGGACCATGTGCGCGAAGCGCTGGCCGGCGTCGGCCCGTTGCCGCCCGAGGACGTGATCGCCACGCTCACCCGGCTGACCGCGCGGACCGTGGCGGACGCGCTGCGGCCGCTGGGCGCGACCGAGGTCGTCGCGTCGGGAGGCGGCACGCGTAACCCGACGCTGATGGGGGCGCTGCGGGCCGAGCTGGCCGGGACCCCGCTGCGTACCTCCGACGAGCTGGGGATGCCGGCCGCCGCGAAGGAGGCGTACGCCTTCGCCGTGCTCGGCTTCCTGACCGTGCACGGCCTGGCGGGCACCGTGCCCGCGTGCACGGGTGCCCGAGGGGCGCGCGTCCTCGGGTCGATCACCCCGGGCGGCCGTGTTCCGGTGCTCGCGTCCCCGGCGGAGCGTCGGGTCGACTCCCTGGTCGTCGTGGACCGTTGACCGTGGTGGTGCGGTGGACCGTGGTGGTGCGGTATGTCCGCACCACCACGGCCTCGGCGAGCGTGTTCCGGGCCGCCGGAGCGCCGCTCCCGTGCCCGTACTCCTGATGCGGTGCCGGCCTGCTGCCCCCGCGGCAGCAGGTCAGCCGACCAGGAAATCCGCCTTGCCCGCCTTCGCTCCCTGTATGAAGGCCTCGATCTCCCCGGAGGTGTAGATCAGGGCCGGTCCGTCGGGGTCGGCGGACTGGCGCACCGCGACCCTGCCGTCGGCCAGCTTCATGGTCTCGACGCAGTTGCCGCCGTTGCCGCCGCTCCAAGGCTTGTGCCAGCCCTCCTCACCCAGCTCGGCGGCCGGCATTCCGTTGTATATGCGTTCCATTCACAGCTCCTTGCGGAGATCGTCGAGGATCTCCTTCGTGCGTTGTACTGTCGCGGCCTGAGCCGCCATGCGGTCCATGACCTCCAGGTGCGTGGCGACCTCGGGGCGCGCGTCGAGATAGACGGCGCCGGTCAGGTACTCGCTGTAGACCATGTCCGGGAGCTCGGCCACAGCGAACCGGAAGAGGACGAAGGGCCCGTACGTGCCGGGGTGGTGGCCGGCCGCGAACTCGGCGATCTGCAAAGTGACGTTGGGCAGCCGTGCGCCCTCGAGCAGCTTCTCGATCTGGGCCTTCATCACGCCCGGCCCGCCGACGGGTCTGCGCACCACCGTCTCGTCCATGATCACCCAGAGCCTGGGGGCGTCGGGCCGGGTCAGCAGGGACTGGCGCTCCATGCGCAGCGCCACATGGCGTTCGACGTCGTCCGGCTCCGTGTGGCCGATGGCTCCGCCGAGCATGATGGCCCTGGCGTAGTCCTCGGTCTGGAGCAGACCGGGCACGAAGTGGGGTTCATACGCACGGATGAGGCTTGCGGCACCCTCCAGGCTGACGTACATGCTGAACCAGTTGGGCAGGACGTCGTGGAAACGCTGCCACCAGCCGGGCTTGTTCGCCTCCTCGGCCAGCTCGACGAAACCGCGGGCCTCCTCGTCGCCGATCCCGTAGGCGCCGAGGAGCAGTTGGACGTAAGGGATCTTCAGCGCGACCTCGGCGGTCTCCATCCTGCGGATGGTGCCGGGGGCGACGCGGAGGACCTTGGCCGCTTCCTCACGCTTGAGGCCGGCGCGCTCCCGCAGATCCTGCAGGCGCTTGCCGAGAACGACCTGCCCCACGGTGGGGGCGGACCGCGGTTCACTCACTTCGAGACCTCCCCACGTGCTTGATTGCGAGCAGTGTGCCACGGCACCCAGTCGATGAATATGCCCACTCTGGATTTTTCATAGTGGGGGTTGCCAATGTGATGGGTGCAGCGGGAGAGTGGTCGTGTGAACCGTGACGCGCTCGCCACCGAGCTCCTGGACTCCCTTGCGGGGACCGATCTCACCCGGTACGCCTTCGAGTTGCCGGCGCGCGCCGAACAGGTCTCCCGAGCAAGAAAGATGGTCTCCGCACGGCTGGAGAGCTGGGGCGTCGAGGGAGACGCGCACGACACCGCACTGCTCGTCCTGTCGGAGCTGTTCACCAACGCCATCGTGCACACCGGCGGTCATCTGGTCGGCTGCGAACTCCTCGCCGGCGCCGACCGGTTGCGCGTCACGGTGCAGGACCAGGGAGCCGCCGCCACCGGCCCGCGTGTGTGCCACGGCGCGGAGGGCGAGCGCGGGCGGGGCCTGCTGCTCGTGGAAGCGGTGAGCCGCGCCTGGGGCACGTACGACGCCGCGCCGGGAGTGGGCCGCGTCGTCTGGGCCGAACTGCCGTACATACCGGGTGCCGCGTCCAGGGAAGGGGCGTCGGCGTCGGAGTGGCCGTGCTGAGGAACCTGGCGCCGCTCCTGTCCCGGGGCGTGCGCCACGACGACGCCGACCGCCTGAGCAGACTCGAGGTCCCCGCCGCGCTCCCCACCACGCTGGGGTGCGACGCGGTCGGCGTCCCCGCACACTACGGAATCCGCCTGCTCGCCCGGATGCGGAGCACCGGCTGCGTGTTCGCCGACGGCGCCTGGTGGTGGTGGATCGTCCCCGCGGGATCCGACCTCGACCTGATCTGGCCGCTGCCGTCCCACTACGCCCGCGGGGCGCGGGTGCCCGCCAGCGGCGCCCGGCTGATCCGCCGGCCGGACGGCCCGAGCCCGTACACGCCTCCCATCCCGCTGTACCTGATGACCTGTCAACTCACCGGCACCGCGCCGCGTTGGCCGGTCGGCGTGACCGGCTCGGCCCGGGGCTGGGCGGAGCGCCCGCGGAGGTCCGCCGGGCCGCCGGACGATCCGCCGGGATAGGCTTCCTCGCATGTCAGAAGCGAATACCGGCCCCGAACGGCAGGGCCTCACACCGCGCCAGGCCCGCCGGGTCCGGATAGCCCTGTCGGCCGCCATCATGATCGCGGTGGGTGCCACGCTGGCGCTGCGACTGGGCAGCACCCATTCCGTGCTCACCGTGGGCTTCTACGGCATCGCCCTGATCCTCTCCGGCAGCGCGCTGGTCCTCAGCCGCGCCGGACGCACCCGGTGGGCCACCCTGGTCCTGGGCGTCGGCGTGGCGGTGGCGCTCGTCGCGGAATGGGCGATCGCCTCGATGCGCTGAGCGGCGGGGCGTCCTCGTTCCGGGCCGGTCACACGGGGCGAGCCGTCGGCCGGCCGCGGGATCGCCGGACACCCTCGGCTACCCGTCAAGCCGACCGGCGTCGCGGCCCGTTCGGCGTCGCGGCAGCCCGGATGTGGCCGACCGGATCGGCAGCCGGGTCGTCTTTCACGGCGCGGGGACCAGCACACCGGGATTGAGGATTCCGGCGGGGTCGAGTGCCGCCTTGGCGGCGGTCAGCGCGGCGGCGAACGGGTCCGGGCGCTGGATGTCGTACCAGGGGCGGTGATCGCGGCCGACAGCATGGTGATGGGTGATCGTGCCGCCGTTGCCGGTGATCGCCTCGGAAACGGCCGCCTTGATCTCGTCCCACTGGGCGACGGTGCTGCCCCAGCGGCCGGGCGCGTAGACCCCGAAGTACGGTGCCGGGCCGTCCGGGTAGACGTGGGTGAATCGGCAGGTCACCACACCGTCCTGGCCGGTGACCTTGCGGACGGCGACCCGGGCCGCCTGCGTGACGGCATGGTGAAGGTCTTCGTACCGGTCCCAGGTGCACGCCGTCTCGAAGGTCTCGGCGATCACCGAGTGACGGGCGAGCGCGTCACGCTGATAGGGCATCCGCAGGAAGGAGGAACGCCATGTGTCGCCCGTGCTTTCCCCGGCGGCACCGGCGCGGATCTCGCCGCCGTGGTCCCGGCACAGTTCCTCGGCCCGGTCCAGGGACGTGCCCACCGGATGGTCCGCCGACTCGAACCCCAGGATCAGCACGCCGCCCCCGACGGCGACACCCGCGTTGACCAGCGCCTCGGCGGAATCGAGCAGCCGGCAGTTCGCCGGGTGCAGCCCGCTCTGCGCGACCGCCCTGGTCGCCGCCACCGCCGCCGCGTGGTCGGCGAAGTGCACAGAGGCCGTCGCGCGCCAACGGGGCCGCTCCTGCAAGCGCATCCACGCCTCGGTGATGACGCCCAGGGCACCTTCGCTGCCGAGGAAGAGCCGGTCGGGCGACGGACCCGCCCCCGAACCCGGCAGCCGCCGCGACTCGTTGATCCCGCTCGGGGTCACCACACGCATCGACTCGACCAGGTCGTCGATGTGGGTGCGCAGCGTCGCGTAGTGGCCGCCCGCCCTGGTGGCCAGCCAGCCACCCAGGGTGGAGAACTCGAACGACTGCGGGAAGTGCCTCAGCGTCAGACCGGAGGGCCGGAGCTGGTCCTCCAGGCGCGGGCCGAACACACCCGCCTGGATGCGCGCCGCCCGGCTCACGGGGTCGATCTCCAGCACGCGGTCCAGCCGCCCGAGGTCGATGGTGACGGCCGCACGGTCGTCGTCGAATCGGGGCTCGATCCCGCCGACGACGGAACTGCCGCCACCGTAGGGGATCGCGGCGATCCCGTCGCGGGCGCACCAGTCGAGCAGGTCGACGAGGTCACGTTCCCGTCGGGGCCGCGCCACCAGATCGGGCACGTGGCGCAGGTCCCCGTGCAGGTTGCGCACCACGTCCCGGAACGCCTTGCCATGTGCGTGCCCGGCCCGGTCGGCCGGGTCCGCGGAGCAGAGATCCGCGAGGGCGGTGGGGGCGGACACCCGGGGAGCGAGCAGCCCGAGCGCGGAGACGTCCGGAGGTTCATGGCCCGTCAGGTCGCGGGGCGCCAGCATCCGGACCCTGCCCAGCAGGGCTTCCAACTCCGCGCCCGTCACGGCCTCCTCGACCGTGCCCCAGCCCCACCATGACCGTGTCATCGCCCGCCCTTCCGTAATTGACCTATGGGTAAATTACTCATCGGTCATACAGGGCGCTAGAGTGGACGCGTGAACAAGGCCGGAACCAAGGGCGTTGCCCGTGCCGAACGAGAACGACAGATCATCGGCATCGCGATCGAAGAGCTGGGCGAACGAGGCCACGCCCGCGCCTCCGTCGTCGACATAGCCCGGCGCGCGGGCATTTCCAAGCCGCTGGTCTACGGCTACTTCGGCTCCAAGGACGGCCTGTATCTGGCCTGTCTGAGCCATGTCGGTGACCTGCTGGTCGAAGCCGTCGACGCCGCCCGAGCCCGCAGCGGCTCGCCCGACCAAGCCCTGGACACCCTCGCCGCGCTCTTCGACGCGGTCGGCACGTGCCGTTACGCCTGGTCCGTGCTCTACGACCCGACGATTCCGCCCGCCGGCGTGATACACGACGCCGCGATGCGCTACCGGGCCCGGCTCGCCGATATCGGCGCCGCGGGGAGCACCGACCTCCTCCGCCGCGCGGGGCACCACGCCCCGCTCGACCACGCGTTGCTCAACCACATATGGCAGTACGCCGTCACAGCCGTCATGCGCTGGTGGACCGACCACCCCGAGCAGTCACCCGCGGACATGACGGCCCGCTGCGCACGTGTCCTGTCCGCTCTCACGCCGAACTGACGGAGTGAGGATCCGAACGGCCTGCCCGGGCAGTCGGATTCAGCCGCCGGAGACGGCCCGCAGGTGGGCCTTGCCCCGGCGCACTCCGGGGACCGCGCTCGACTGGTTCTCCCTCAGGACCAGCGTCATCCGGGTGTACTCCTTGTCCCGCAGGGTCGTCGGCGTCTCGTCGATGATCCTGCACTGGGTGCGTCCCCAGCGGGGGTCCGGATGGTTCACGGGCCGAACGGCTCCGTCGTGGTGGATCGCCGGCGCCCCCACGGCGCTCATCCAGTGCGGCAGCCCGCACCGGTAGGCGGCGTCCATGATCGGGTCGTCGGCGATGTCGTCACGAATGGCTTGAAGGGCGTCGTCGTCGCCGTGCTTGTCGAGGGCCGCGGCCAGCTGTGCCATCAACGGCAGGCACCAGCTCGTCTCGTGCTCGCCGAGCACGGTGCGCGCGTCGGGATGGAAGAGCACGAACCGCAGGAAGTTGCGGTCCGGCATGGCGGTCGGGTGGGGTCCGATGCCACGGAAGAGGGCATCGAACGCGGGGTTGGCGTGGGCGACGTCCCAGCGCCGGTCGAAGAGCACGGAAGGCAGCGGCACCGCGTCCATCATCGTGGCGTAGTCCCGCAGATAGGCCAGCGTCTCGGGGTCCGGGGGCCCCTCCGGCCGCGACGGCGGCTGCGGCTCGGGCGGACGCACGGGCACCGGCGGCGGGACGGGCGCCGTGGGCCCGGACGGTGCCGGGCGGCGCACCGGACGCGAGGGCGGCACCGGACCCGACGGCCTGACGGGCGTCTCGCCGCCGAAGGAGTCGTACCGCACCGGCGCGTCCCGGTCGACGGCGAGGCGCAGCAGCCGGCCGCCCTGCTGGTCGTTGAGCTCCAGGGCGTCGATCAGGGCGCAGAGCGTGTCCTCCGACCACTGGCGGCCCGGCGTGCGTTCCCACGTGGCGTAGGTGTAGGCGCTGATGCCGAGGCGGGCCGCGACCTCCTCGAGGCTCAGGCCCAGTTCCTCACGGCGTCGCTTGAGGGCGTCCCCGAGCCGCTTCGTACGGGCCGTGGCCCGTGCGGCGCCGACGGGGCTGAGACGTCCGTGGACACCCCGGCGTTCGACGCCCGCCTCATGTGTCATCGAGAACGCCACCCTTCTCGGAGCCGGCCGCAAGTCCCGCTGCGCCGACACCCTTTGGATCTTCACACCGCTTGGCGATCCTGCTACCGCGAACAAGGGGATGTCAACTATCGTGGCATTCCACGCCGCTGAGCGCTCAATTCGCGCCACAGCTGTGGCAAGACCTTGGCTGCCGTGACCTGAATAGGGTTAACTTCCGGCAGCCCCATAGGATGCGGGGCTATCTCGCGTGATCTAGGAGACCTACTGGTGACAGACGGCTTCTCGGTTCCGGGTCCGACGGCCACAGGCCCTCTGGCGGCATCGGTTGCCCGGGTCGCCGAACTTGCGGACAAGCTCGGAATGAGCCACAGCGAGGTCTTCGACGTCCAGAAGCTGTCCGAGGCGTCGGGGGTTCCCGCCGACGTCGTGCGGGCCCTCCTCGACGGACGGCCCGCCGGCGAACCGGACCTCCAGGCGCGTTTCCTGCAACGCTTCGACCTGCTGCGACGTACCCGGCTCAAGGCCAACGGCCGCCGGTACACACAGCAGGAGATCGCCGACGGCGCGGGGATGTCGCGCCAGCAGGCGGGCGCGCTCATCAACGGCGACCGCCGGCCGACGATGGAGCACTGTGACGCGATCCAGCGCTTCTTCAAGGTGCACGCCGGGTTCCTGACCGCCGACGACGCCGACGCGCTCGACAGCGCCCTCCAGCGCACGGAGCAGAGCCTGCTCCAGGACTACGCGGGCGACGGCGACCCGCTGGAGCGGCTGCTCCAGGACCACGGCGTACGCGGCATCGCCTGGCGCGCGGCGCAACTCCCCACCGACAAGCACCGGGACAAGGTGACCGAATGGCTCGACATGCTTCTGGAGAGCGTGAAACCGGCGCCTGACACCCCCACGGAGCCCTGATTTCCGGACAGGCTTGCATTTGTACGTGTCTCAACAGGTTCTGACGGGGAGGGGAGAACGGTGAGCATAGGCAAAGAGATGCGCCGGCTGTGCGGCGAGCTGGTCGGCGGAATCGATCTGCCCGCACCGGCAGAACCCGCAGACCTCTACTCCGCCCTGTGCCGGGGCATGAGCAAACGCCGTGGCAGGCCCGTGCGTTACCGCATGGCGTCCTTCCCCCCGGGCACCGCCAGCGGGCTGTGGCTCGACATGGCCGAGCAGGACCTCGTGGTGATCGAGGAGCGCACGGCTCCCGACCATCAGCTGGTGATTCTCGGCCATGAGCTGTGGCACATGAAGGCCGGACACTGCAGCCACCACGTCGAGGGCGCCGCCGTCGCCGCACGGCTGCTGTCCGACGAGGCCGACCTCCAGGCGACCGTCCTCAAGGTCGCCGCCCGTACCCGCTTCGACCAGGCCGAGGAGAACGAGGCCGAGAGCTTCGGCCTGCTGCTCGGCAGCAAGTGCCGTGCCTGGCTGGCCGGTTCGAACGGCAGGGGTCCGGTCCGGCGCGACGGGCTGGCCGGCCGCATCGAGGCGTCGCTGGGATACCGCGGGCCACAGGGCTGAGGCGTGAACGGACCGGACTACTACATCCCCGCAGCCGCCCTCGGAATCGCACTCGCGTTCAAAATCCCGGGAATGCGGCGCGACTGGCGCGACCCGCTCCTCCGGTCCGTCTGCGCCCTGCTCGTCCTCGGCGCGTCCACGTTCTTCTTCGCCGCGCCGCCCACCATCGCCGAGGTCAACCGCATCACCGGCGTCCCCAACATCTCGGCCCCGCTGGTCTACTGCATCCTGTCCGCGTTCAGCGCGTCCTGCCTGGTCCTCCTCGTCAACTGGCGCGGCGGACCGCCCGAGGAGACCCGCCGTATCTCCCTGCGCTGGATGGGCGCGTACAGCGTCGTCGTCGTGGCGCTCATCGTCCTCTTCGCCCTGGGCGACGCCCCGGTGGAACGGCTGCGGGACCTGGACACCTACTACGCCAGGACGCCGTACATCCGCGAGATGATCGCGCTCTACCTGGCCGCCCACAGCGTCGCCGCCGTCGGCATGACCGTGCTGTGCTGGCGCTGGTCGCTCAAGGTCCGCGGCTGGCTCCGCGGCGGGCTGGTGACCATCGTCGTCGGATCGCTGTTCAACCTCGCCTACGGAGTCACCAAGTCGTCCGCCGTGGCCGCGCGCTGGGCCGGACACGACTGGGACTACCTGTCCACGTTCGCCGCGCCGCCGCTCGCCTCGGTCGGCGCGCTGCTGAGCGCCGTCGGCTTCGTGCTGCCGCTCGCGGGCCAGCGGCTGTCCGACAGCTGGCACGCCTGGGCCGCCTACCGGCGGCTCGGAACCCTGTGGCGCGAGCTGCGTTCCGCCGCTCCGGACCACAGCCCCTCGGTGCGGATCTCGTGGCTCTCGCCGGTCGAACTGCGTGTGACGCAGCGGGAGTCCGACATCCACGACGGCATGCTGCAGCTCGACCCGTACTTCGACCGCGCCCTGCGGACGAACGCCTACGACCAAGCCGTCGCCGAAGGGGCGGACCCCCGGCAGGCGGACGCGATCGCGGACGCGGCGATGGTCGCCGCGGCGCTGCGGGCCCGCGCCGCCGACCCCGAGGGGCGGATCGTCAGGTCGGCAGAGGCCTACACCTCCGTCGCAGCCGCGGGACCGCGTGATCTGGTGCGCATGTCCCTCGCCCTGCGTCATTCACCCGTCGTCGCGGCAGCGCGCCTGCGTACGGCCAGGTCAGAGAGCGGCACCCTATGAGCAGCGATCCCGTGAGAACCAGCAGGAACAAACCCCGCAGAGCCGTGGTGATCGGCGGTGGTCTGGCCGGCATGCTGACGGCCGGCGTCCTTCGCGAGTACGCGGAGGAGGTCACCGTCGTCGAGCGCGACGTCCTGCCGGAGGGGCCGCTGCCGCGCAGGAGTCTCCCCCAGGCGCACCACGCGCACCTGCTGTGGTCGGGCGGGGCGCGGGCGATGGAGTCGTTGCTGCCGGGCACCACCGACCGCTGGCTCGCCGCGGGCGCCCGCCGGATCCCGCTGCCGACCGGGCTGGTGTCGATGTCGGCACAGGGCTGGTTCCGCCGCTTCCCTGAGATGCAGTTCCTGATCGCCTGCAGCCGGGACCTGCTCGACTGGGTCGTACGGGACCAGGTGCTCACGAGCCCCCGGGTCACCGTCCTGCGGCGGACCGAACTGCTCGGCCTCGAAGGCGGCGCCGGCCGGGTCACCGGCGTACGGGTGCGCGGCGAAGACGCCGGCGAACGGGTGCTCCCCGCCGACCTGGTCGTCGACGCGAGCGGCCGGGGGTCGCGGGCCCCGGAGTGGCTGAAGGCACTCGGCGTCGGCGACGTCCGGGAGGAGAAGGTCGACTCCGGGCTCGCCTACGCCAGCCGGATCTTCCGCGCCCCGGTGGGCTCGGAGGAGTACCCGGTCGTCAATGTGCAGGCCGACGCCCGTGAGCCCAGACCGGGCTGCACGGCCACGATCGTGCCCATCGAGGGCGGCCGGTGGCTGGTGACGCTGTCCGGCACGCGCGGCGGGCAGCCCACGAACGCCGCCGACGAGTTCCAGGACTTCGCCCGCTCCGTCCGCCACCCCGTGGTCGCCGACCTCATCGCCCACGCCGAACCCCTGACGGACGTCGTCGTCTCCCGCAGCACCGTCAACCGGCGGCGCTACTACGAGAAGCTGCGCGACTGGCCGGAGGGATTCGTCGCCGTCGGCGACTCGGTCGCCACCTACAACCCCGTCTACGGGCACGGCATGTCGGTCGCCGCGCAGGGCGTCCTCGCGCTGCGGCGGGCGCTGGCCCTGCACGGCATGGGCTCCCCCGGGCTCGCCCGGCGCGTGCAGCGCTCGCTCGCCGGACCGGTCGGCACGGCGTGGGACCTGGCCACCGGACAGGACATCCTCTATCCCGGGGCGATCGGCAAGGACCCCGGCGCCGCGGCGAAGGTGCTCCGGCACTACGTCGACCGGCTGATGCTCACCGCGACGGGACGGCCACTCGTCGCCAAGGCCCTGTTCGACGTGATGACACTGTCCGCGCCGACCGGTTCGCTGCTGAAGCCGGAGATCGCGCTCGCCGTGCTGCGCGGCCCGGCACTGAAGCCGCTGAGCGGGCCGCCGCTGAGCGACGACGAGCTGCGCATCGCGAAGGAACCGCGCGGCGAGCGGGAGGCGGACCCGGCCGACGCCTGACGCGGCGGGGATCGGCGAGTGGCACGTCACAGGCATCGCCTAGGCTCAGCGGCAATATGAACGGCAATCACTCAGGCAGCACCCGCGCCGGGACGGGCGGCCGGACTCCGATGGAGCCGAAGGCCGACCGCGAGACGGTGCGCCGGCACAACCTCAGCCTGGTCCTGCGGACGGTCCGTGACCAGGTCGAGGCCACCCGCGCCGGTGTCGCGGCACGCGTGGGGCTGACCCGTGCCGCCGTCTCCTCGCTGGTCGAGCAGCTGATCGAGAGCGGCTTCCTGTCCGAGTCGGGCAAGACGTTCAGCGGCCAGGCGGGCCGGCCGGGCACGGTGCTCAAGGTGGCGCGCACCGGCCTCGCGGGCATCGGCGTCGAGATCAACGTCGACTACGTCGCGGTGTGTGTCGTCGACCTCGCCGGCACCGACCGGGTGCGGCTCGTGGAGCATCTGGACAACCGGGGCGCCGAACCGGCGGAGGTGTTCGGCCGCGCCGCCCGGATCGCGGCCCGCGCGCTGGCGTCGGCGACCGAGCAGGAACTGCGGCCGGTCGGAGCGGAGCTGGCGCTGCCGGGACTGATCTCCGGCGGCTCGGTGCTCCACGCGCCCAACCTCGGCTGGACCTCCGTCCCGGCGGAGACCCCGTTCGCCGAGGCCCTCGCCGCGCTGCGGCCGGGGCCGCCCGCCCTGCCGGTCCGCTCCGAGAACGAGGCGAACCTCGCCGCGCTCGCCGAACTGTGGTTCGGCGGCCTCGGCGACGTGCGCAGCTTCCTCTACCTGACCGGCGAGATCGGGGTCGGCGGCGCTCTGGTGCTGGACGGCGAACTGCTGCGCGGGGCGAACGGGTTCGCCGGAGAGATCGGCCATGTCTCCGTCTCGGACGACGGCCCGCTGTGCCGCTGCGGATCCCACGGCTGCCTGGAGCAGTACGCCGGCCAGGCCGCGCTGCTGCGCGCCGCCGGCCTCGACGAACGCGCCGGCGCGGCGGGCATGGCGGAGCTGGAACGCCGTGCCCGCGCGGGCGACGACGCGGCGCTCGCCGCACTGTCCGGGGCGGGCAGGGCGCTGGGGCGCGCGCTGTCCGGCGCGGTGAATCTCTTCGACCCGGACGCTGTCGTGCTCGGCGGCGTCTACCGACCGCTGATGCCGTGGCTGGGCCCGCCGACGGGCGCGGAGCTGGAGGCCCGCGTGGTCTCGGGCCTGTGGTCCCCGACGAGTGCCCGCCTGCGGGCGTCCTCCCCCGCGGCGGACGCCGCCCGGGGGGCGGCGGCGCTCGTCGTCCAGGACGTCCTGGCCGACCCGGTGGCGTACGCGCCGCGCCCGCCGGCGTGACGGGGGCCCGGCCCGGCGCTGCGGTTCGGCGACCGGGTTCCGCCTCGCGTGGTCTGCCCGGCCGGATCCGTCTTTCATGATCGCTGACTCTGGCGGGCCGGTCCGGCCGCGGTGCGGGATGTGCCCGCGGGCCGGACGGGGAGGCTCCTGCCGGTCCCCCGCCGCCCGGCCCGCCCGCGGCCGATGGGCTGCTGACGGGCCTCTTCACGGGGATGGCGGCACCGACCGGCAGCCGACGCCCCCTGGCAGGGTGCAACGGGTCGGCGTCCCCTCCGGCGTCACCTCGCGGCATGCGGCGGCGCGGCCCCCGCTTCCGTCAAGGGAAGGCCGAGCTGGGCCCGTTCGGTGACCCACCGCGTCGGGCGGTAGCGCGGATCGCCCGTCGTCCCGTACAGGGCGCGGTGCAGCGCCAGCATCCGCGCCGCGCCGGTCCGGTCGCCCCAGGCGAGCGGGCCGTGCGGGTAGCCGAGGCCGATGGTGACGGCGAGATCGATGTCGGCGGGCGCGGCGATCGCGCGCTCGGCGATCGACGCCGCGACCGAGACGATGGAGGCGAGCAGCCGCTGGGCGACCGATCCGGCGGTGTCGCGCACGACGGACACGGACACAGGCACGGCGGCGTCGCAGGACCGGGCCAGCACGGCGCGCGCGTCGCGCACCGCGTCCGGGTCGCAGGCGGGTGTCATGGCGAGCACCCGCCGGCGCGTGTCCATGGCGAGCGGGTCGACACCGAGCGTGCGCCCCGCGGGCAGGCCGAGCTCCGCGACGGCTGCCGCGACGGTGGTGCCCCACACGGGCACGAGCACCACGGCGTGTTCGCCGGGCCGTGCCCCCTCGTCGAGGACGGCGCCGACGGCACGCAGGGCGCGGCGTAGGTTCTGCGCGTCCGGCGCGTCGCCGGGCACATGGACCGGTCGGGAGGCGTCCCCGGTGACCGGCGGCTCCGTGGGGGTGCCCGGGGCGTCGGGACCGTAGTCGTAGAAGCCGCGGCCGGTCTTGCGGCCGTGCAGCCCGGCGGCCACGCGGTTCGGTGTGAGGTACGACGGGCGCAGACGCTCCGAGTGGCGGAATCCCTGCCAGACGGTGTCGATCACGGAGGCGGTGACGTCGAGCCCGGTGAGGTCGGTGAGCTCGAAGGGGCCCATGCGCAGCCCGAGTACGTCGCGGGCGATCCGGTCGATGCCTGCCGCATCGGCGACGTCCTCCTCCAGCAGGGCCAGCGCCTCGGTGATCAGGCCGCGCCCCGCGTGGTTGACGAGGAAGCCCGGGGTGTCGGCGACGACGACCGCGCGGTGTCCGCTCTTCTCCACGAGATCGACGAGGAAGGGCACCACGGCGGGGCGGGTGGCGGCGCCGGGGATCACCTCGGCGATCCTCATCAGCGGTACGGGGTTGAAGAAGTGCAGCCCGGCCAGCCGGGTCGGGTCGGCCAGGCCGGCCGCGATCCGGGTGACGGACAGCGAGGAGGTGTTGGTCGCGAAGACCGCCGATGCCGGCAGGACCTTCTCCAGGCCGGTGAAGAGCTCGGTCTTGACCGCCAGGTCCTCCAGCACCGCCTCGACGACGAGGTCGACACCGTCGCCGGGAGCCAGCGGGGACCGCAGCGGCACCAGCCGCTCAGCCGCGGCGGCGGCGTCCTCGGCAGAGGTGCGCCCCTTCTCGACGGCGCGGCCGAGCATCCCGGTGATGAACCCGACGGCCTCGTCCACCGAGTCCGGCCGGGCGTCGGCCAGTTCGACGGTGTGTCCGGCGGTCACGGCCCACTGGGCGATCCCCCGGCCCATGACCCCGGCTCCGACGACCCTGATGCGCATAGGTTCCCTCGTCCCTTGTTCCTCGTGTCCGCACGTGTACGGGCGGCGGTGTGTCCCGACGCCTGCGCGGGCCGACGCCTGCGCGGCCCGGGCTCTGCGCGACCGGGTCCGCGCGGCCCGTCGGCTGCGCGGCCTGCTGTATTCGCGGCCGTGTCTCAGCGCAGATAGACCCGGCCCGGGTCGACGTCCTCCCGGAGCAGCCGCAGTTCGGCCGCGGTGGGCGGCTCGACGGTGGCGACCTCGTCGGCGACCTGGAGGTCCCAGCCGGTGGCGGCCCGGACCCGGTCGACGGTGACGCCCGGATGGACGGCGACCAGCCGCAGCTCCTCCCCCGCGCCCGCGCGGGCGAGGATGCCCAGGTCGGTGATGACGCGGGTGACTCCCGCGCCGCGCGGCGTGATGCCGTCGGCGAGGGCCCGGTCGGGGCCCGGTGAGGTGCAGAAGTCGAGTTCGGCCATGAACGAGCGGGGGTCGTGACGGCGCATCACCACGAACACCTCGCCCGAGTTGGCCATGACCTCCATGGCTCCGCCGGAGCCGGGGAGGCGGACCTTCGGCCTGTCCCAGTCGCCGATGACGGAGGAGTTGAGGTTGCCGTGGCGGTCGATCTGGGCGGCGCCGAGGAAGCCGACGTCGATGTGCCCGCCCTGGAGCACGGAGCCGAAGAGGGTGGCCATGGACAGGACGGCCTCGGCGCCGGTGATGAGGACCGCGTCGGCGATCGTCTCCGGCAGCTGTGAGGGGTGCGCGCCGCAGACCCCCGACTCGTAGACGATCTCGAGGCGTGGCGCGACGGTGAGGTGGGCGAGCGAGGCGGCCAGGGTGGGCAGGCCGATCCCGGCGAACACGGTCCGTCGCCCGGCGAGTTCACGGGACGCGACGACGGAGAGGAGCTCCGAGGAGGTCGCGGTGCCAGCTGTCATCTTCGTCTCTCCGTCGTAAGGTCCGTCGGTCGGTCCGTCGTTCGGTCCGTCGTTCGGCGCGTCGTTCGGTGGCGCGGTCACAGCCGTCGTCCGTAGTTCACGGGCAGGCTCATCGCCTCGCCCACGGCCAGCTCCGCCCAGAACTCCTCGCCCTGCTTGGCGACGTACTCGGCGTGGTCGCGGGTGCCGTACACCCACTCGGCCATCCAGTCCCGCAGCCGGGCGGGGTCCTTGCTGATGTGCGACCAGGACCGGTAGAAGGCGTTGTCCCGGTCGTAGTAGCCCTGTGCGAAGGACGGGTGGGCGCCGCGCGGGCAGGCGACGACGGCGTGGACCGCGTGCGAGGGGATGACGGTCCGGTTGGGGTCGGAGCGCACCACCTCGTCCTCGACGATCTCCTCGACCACCACGACGGCCTTCTTCGCGGCGTAGACCGCCTCTGCCTGGACGCCGGTGAGGCCCCAGACCTGGGTGTTGCCGGAGCGGTCCGCGCGCTGCGCGTGGACGATGGTCACGTCCGGGTTGACCGGCGGCACGACGTAGATCTCCTCCGCGCCGCCGTCCGGACCGGGATAGGGCGAAGTGACCTTGCGGATCCCGGGGTTGACCGAGGGGAGGTCGCTTCCGGCGTAGGAGCGCAGCGGGTGGAAGGGCAGGCGCTGGGCGCCGGCGAGATAGCGGCAGATCATCCCGTAGTGGCTGTACTCCTCGAACTCCAGCGGCTCGGGGTCGGCGGACTCGATGCGCCGCCGCAGCTCTCCGAGCGAGCCGGCCGACGAGTTGCCGACGAAGGAGGAGACCAGCTTGGTGACGCAGCCGCCCGCGAGCAACTGGTCCACCACGATGTCCGCCGTCATCCGCACCACCGTGAGGTTCCTGCGGCCCTGGCGGATGATCTCGTGGCCGGCGGCCGTCGGGATGAGATGGGTGAAGCCTTCGAGGGACACCGTGTCGCCGTCGTGCACGAACGAGGCGATCGCGTCCTTCATCGTCATGGTCTTGTCCACGGCCCACACGCTGCCAGCACCATTGATTAGTGTCCAATACCAAATTAAGGTCGCATTGAGACGTCAGGAGAAATAGCCACCGGGCGTCCAGTGAATCCGGATGGAACGGAACGGGACGGCCGTGGAACTGCGCTATCTGACCTCCTTTCTCGCGGTCGCCGAGGAACTGCACTTCGGCCGCGCCGCCAGACGCCTCCAGATGGCTCAGCCGCCGCTGAGCCAGCAGATCCGCCAGCTGGAGCGGGAGCTCGGCGTGCAGCTGTTCGAGCGCAACACCCGCTCGGTACGGCTCACC
The DNA here is from genome assembly GCF_040677245.1 of Streptomyces kurssanovii. NCBI lineage: Bacteria > Bacillati > Actinomycetota > Actinomycetes > Kitasatosporales > Streptomycetaceae > Streptomyces > Streptomyces kurssanovii. The sequence continues at coordinate 4,324 of NZ_JBFAQK010000009.1, read as the reverse complement.
AGCGCGGGCCAGTCCTTCCTCAAGCCGGTGCGCACGGTCCTGGACGATCTGGACATCGCCGTACGGGTGGCGAAGGCGGCGGGCCAGGGAGAGTACGGGCGGGTCACCGTCGGCTTCGCCGGCGCCTCCTCGCACCACACCCTGCCCCTGCTCACCCGGGCGGTCCGCGCCGCCCATCCCGGCCTGGAGCTGGTCATGCAGGGCCAGACCTACGCGGACGTCGCCCTGGCCAAGGTCGCGGACGGCTCGCTCGACCTGGGCTTCGTGCGGCTGCCCGCCGGCCGGCCCGGCGTCGAGACGCGGGTCATCGGCGAGGAGGAGCTGCTGTGCGCGCTGCCGCAGGACCATCCCCTCGCGAGCCGGGAGCGGATCGCGGTGGCCGACCTGGCCGCGGAGCCGTTCGTCAGCTTCCCGGCCAACGCCGGCTCCACGCTGCGCGACGCCACCTTCCGGGCCTGTGAGGACGCCGGGTTCCATCCGCGGGTGGTGCAGGAGGCCCCGGACTCGTACACGATCCTGGCGCTGGTGGCGGCGGGCGTGGGCGTCACGCTCACCCTCTCCTCCTGTCTGCACATCCAGCAGACGGGCCTGGTGCACCGGCCGCTGGCCGGCCCGCCGACCCGTCTGCAGGCCGCGCTCGCCTGGCGCACCGACAATCCGTCGGCGGCCCTGCGCAGTGTGCTGGCGGTGGCCGCCGAGGCGCTGCCTACGCCCGCCGGACCGGCGGGCGTGCCGCGCGACTGATCCCCCTACCGCCCTGCACGACCGATCCCACCGTCCTGCGCCACTGATCCACCGCCCTGCACGACCGATCCCCCACCGCCCTGCGCGATTGATTCGCCCGCCGTCTCAATCGGCCCCCGATCGGATATTGGACCGGACGCGACGGCCGGTGGAAGGGTCGGCAGAGCATCACCCGCCCGTACCCAGGAAGGCCACCGCATGTCCGGTCAGCCCGATGTCGTCATCTGTGAACCGCTCCGCACCCCGATCGGCAGGTTCGGCGGCGCCCTCTCGAGCCTGCGTCCCGCCGCTCTCGCGGCGCACGTGATCGCGGAGGTGGTCCGCCGTACCGGCATCGCCCCCGACCAGGTCGACGAGGTGATCCTCGGTCACGCGTACCCGACGTCCGACGCCCCGGCGATCGGCCGGGTGGCCGCCCTGGACGCCGGGCTGCCGGTGTCCGTGACCGGGGTCCAGGTCGACCGCCGCTGCGGCTCGGGCCTTCAGGCCGTGCTGGACGCGGCCATGCAGATCCGGGCCGGCTTCAGCGACGTGGTGATCGCCGGCGGCGTCGAGGTGATGAGCGCGGCGCCGTACTACACGCATGACGGCCGGTGGGGCATCAAGGGCCCCGGCCTTCAGCTGCACGACTCGCTCGCGCGCGGCAGGGTGACCGCCGGCGGCGTCAACCACCCGGTGCCCGGCGGCATGATCGAGACCGCGGAGAACCTCCGCCGCGAGTACGGCATCAGCCGGGAGGACCAGGACGCCCTGGCGCTCCGCTCCCAGCAGCGGGCCGGGCGGGCCATGGGGACCGGGCTGTTCGGCGACGAGATCGTGCCCGTGCCCGTACGTGGCCGCAAGGGCGAGACGCTGGTCGCCGCGGACGAGCATCCGCGCCCGGACACCACGGCGGAGAAGCTGGCCTCGCTGCGGCCCCTCACCGTCGGCTCCGACCCGGAGGCGACGGTCACGGCGGGCAACGCCAGCGGGCAGAACGACGCGGCGGCGGCCTGCCTGGTGACCAGCGCCGGGACCGCGGAACGGCTGGGCCTGACCCCGATGGTGCGACTGGTCTCGTTCGCCCGGGCCGGGGTGCCCGCCGGGACGATGGGCATCGGGCCCGTACCGGCGACCCGTGCGGCGCTGGAGCGGGCCGGGCTGAAGCTCGCCGACCTGGACCTGATCGAGCTGAACGAGGCCTTCGCCGCGCAGGTCCTGGCCTGCACCCGGGAGCTCGGCCTGTCGGAGGCCGACCACGAGCGGATCAACGTCAACGGCTCCGGCATCTCGCTGGGGCACCCGGTGGGCGCCACCGGAGGCCGCATCCTGGCGACCCTGGCCCACGAGATGCGCCGCCGCGAGGCCCGCTACGGGCTGGAGACCATGTGCATCGGCGGCGGGCAGGGCCTGGCGGCCGTCTTCGAGCGCGTGACGGCCTGACGCACGGACGGGAGCCGGAAGAGCGGCACCACAGCGCCCACGCGCACCGGCGAGGCCCGGGTGACACGGTCACCCGGGCCTCGCCGGTGCCGGCCTGGAACGATGCGTTCCGGCCGCCCGATCCAGACGCGGAGCCTCTTACTGCGGCAGCTATTCGGTATTGGACCCGTCTAGGTCCCGCCTGGCAGCGTTACGCCCGTCACGACGGGAGGCCCCACACGCCGGGACGGCGCCCCCTCCCGCTCCCCCTGATCACTGTCCCCTGGGAGCCGCAGCATGAGTGCGTCCACCGCACGCGAGCAGAAGAGAACCGCCAACCGCGCGGGGCTGGGAGCCTTCATAGGCTCCACCATCGAATGGTTCGACTTCTACATCTACGGAACGGCCGCGGCCCTCGTCTTCGACGAGGTCTTCTTCCCCGAGCTCGAAGGCCCGTTGGGCACCCTGGTCGCGTTCGCGACGTTCTGGGTGGGCTTCCTCGCCCGCCCGCTCGGCGGCATCATCTTCGGCCACTTCGGCGACCGGCTCGGCCGTAAGAAGACCCTCGTCATCACCCTGCTGATGATGGGCATCGCCACGACCCTCATCGGTCTGCTGCCCGGCTACTCCTCGATCGGTGTCGCGGCCCCGATCCTGCTCGTGTGCATCCGCATGGTGCAGGGCATCGGACTCGGCGGCGAGTGGGGCGGCTCCGTACTGATCGCCTCCGAGCACGCCCCCAAGGGCAAGTCCATCCTCTACGGCGCCTTCGCCCAGCAGGGCTCCCCCGTCGGCAACACCCTCAGCACCATCAGCTTCCTGGCGATCAGCCAGCTGCCGAACGACGACTTCGTCTCCTGGGGATGGCGCATCCCCTTCCTCGCCTCCGCGGTCCTCGTCTTCGTCGGCCTGTTCGTGCGGATGCGGGTCGCCGAGTCCCCGGCCATGGCCAAGGCCATCAAGACCAGGACCGTCTCCAAGCTGCCGCTCACCGAAGTGCTGCGCACCCAGCCGACGCTGATCCTGCTCGGCATCGGCGCCTGCACGATCGGCCTCTCCGCCACCTACTTCAAGTCCACGTTCGCCCTCTCCTGGGCCACCAGCACCCTGGACTTCGACCGCAGCTCGTTCCTCACGATCATCCTGGTCGCCAACGTCGTCCAGGTCCTGGTGCAGCCCTTCGGCGCCGTGCTCGCGACGCGGATGAAGAGCATGACCCGGGCGGTCTGCGTGATGCTGCTCCCCGAGATCGTCCTCCTGCCGCTGATGTTCGTCCTCATCGGCACCGAGAACTACACCCTCGCGATGATCGGCGTCTCCGTCGCGACGATCCCGCACTGCCTCTACTACGCGGCTCTCGCCGGAATGCTGGCGAGCCGCTTCCCGGCGAACGTCCGCTACACCGGCATCTCCCTCTGCTACCAGCTGTGCGGCACGATCCTCGGCGGCACCACCCCGATCGTCGGCCAGTCCCTGCTGAACTGGACCGGCTCGATCACCGCGGTCATCTTCTACGCGGTCTTCCAGATACTGCTGACCCTCGGCTGCATGGTGCTGATCCTGCGCCGCCCCAACCACGACGAACTCGCGCACGAACCGGCGTCGCAGCCCGCACCGGGCACGACCGCCGCCGTCACCACCTCGGTCTGAACGGGAGGCGGCAGACACCATGAGCCCCCTCATCGTCGACGGCATCCCCGAGATCAGCGCACTGGACGGCCGGGACCTCGGCCACTCCCGGTGGCGGGAGGTCACCCAGGACCTGATCGACATGTTCGCTGCCGTCTCCGGCGACCACCAGTGGATCCACACGGACACCGAGCGCGCGGCGCGAGGCCCCTACGGCGGGACCATCGCCCACGGATACATGGTCCTCAGCTGGGGCATCCCGATGTTCGCCGAACTGCTCCAGGTCACGGGAGTGGGCATGGCGCTCAACTACGGCGTCAACAAGGTCCGTTTCCCCTCCCCCGTCCCGGTCGGCAGCCGCGTCCGCCTCCACGCCACGGTCACGTCGGTGGTACCGGTCAAGCGCGGCGGGGTCGGCATGACGCGGGCCTTCACGTTCGAACTGGAGGGCGCGCCGAAGCCGGCGTGCGTGGCGGAGTCCCTGACGCACTTCTATCCGTGACGGTGTCCTCGAACGCCGGACGGGCCCGATCTGCCAGGCAGATCGGGC